>JBEEJT010000331.1:0-8513 GCA_041169085.1 Pseudomonadota bacterium
CAGCGCGCAACCGCCGAACGCGAAAATCACTGCATTGGTATGCAGCGGACGGAGCCGACCGTAGGTCAGCCAGGGAATGCCGAAGTTCAGTTCCGGCCAGGCCAGTTGGGACGCGATCAGGACGCCGACAGCCATGCCGACGACGCCCCAAAGGACGGCCGCAACAGCAAACTGCCGCACAACCTTATCGTTGTACGTCGCAGAGGGGGTGGTTGCCATCTCTTCTTCTCCTAATAAGACAGCCCGAATTGTGAGGGCAAACCACTAGCTACTTTTGACGTGGCTCAACGGCGGCCGCGTCTGTTTCACCCTCTGGTTGGAGGATGCGCAGCCCCTCTTGCTCGATGTCTTCGAACTGACCGGTGTGGACAGACCAGGCCAGGACGACCAGGATCGCCAGAACGAGCAGCACGCTCACCGGGATGAGCACGTAGAGGATTTCCATTGGTGGTTACCGCCCAAGGGCAAGTGGCGCGCAGTGTAAACGAAGGTCAAGCAGATTCCTGAACCTGAATCAAGGCTCAGGCCGGGAATCCTGGGTCAAGCGCAGGGCATTGAGGACAACAAACAGGGAACTGGCGGCCATGCCGATGCCCGCCGCCCAGGGGGGCAGGTAGCCCGTCAGGGCCAGCGGAATGCAGGCCATGTTGTAGGCCGCAGCCCAGGCCAGGTTCTGCCTGACCACCTTCATGGCGCGTCTGGCGGTGTGCACCGCCAGGGGCAGGCCGATGAGGCGTCCACCCAACACCAACAAATCCGCTTGGGATTGGGCCAGGGCGGCGCCTTGGTCCAGCGCGATGGAAACGTCGGCCTGGGCCAGCACCGGCGCGTCGTTGATCCCGTCGCCGACCACGGCCACGCGTCGCCCCCGCGACTGGGCGGCCGCCAACGTGGCGAGTTTGACTTCGGGCGTGGCATGGGCCGCAGCCACGGTGACCGGCGCATGGGCTTGGAGGGCCGCCACGGCGGCGTGCACGCGATCGGCCTGGTCACCCGACAGCACGGAAGACGACACCCCCAGCCGGTGCAAGCCCGCCAGGGCCGGTGCGGTGTCGTCGCGAAAGCGCTCGTCGAACACCAGCGCGGCCACGGTGGCCGCGTCGACCACAGCCTCACCGTGCGCGGCCGAGGTTTGCGCCGCCAGCCAGACGCGGGCGCCCGACGCCTCGCATGAGGCGCTCCAGGCCAAGTCAGCGCCCTGCGCCTCTGGCGTGGCGCCCAACACCCAGGCGCGAGACCCCAGGCGCCAGCATCGCCCTTGGGCGTCAACCGCCTGCACGCCCTGGCCCGCGGTTTCGGTCGCGCCCGAGACGGCGCTGGGGCGCCAGGTGCCCTGCTCCGCTTGCGCCCACTGCTGAGCCGCAGTCACCACAGACTGGCTCAACGGGTGTTGAGAGCCTGCGGCCAGCGACGCGGCCACCTGCCAGGCTTTCCGCACTTCAGCCGGCCAGGCCACCCGCTCGGCGTCGGCGGCAGACCACCGCTGCCCGCCGTGCCACAAGGCAGAGACCGACAAGGTGCTTTCGGTCAAGGTCCCGGTTTTGTCAAAGCAGAAATCCTGGACGTCCGCCAGGACCTCGAGCGCATCCAGGTGGCGCACCAACACCCCCTTGCGCGCCATGGCGCCAGCAGCGGCCAACAGGGCGGACGGCGCCGCCAGGGACAAGGCGCACGGGCAAGTGACCACGAGGACGGACACGGCCACCCAGATGGCGCGCGCGGGGTCGATCCACTGCCAGGCCAGCCACCCCAGCGCAGACAGGGCCAACACCCCCCAGAGGAAAGGCGCGGCAAAGCGGTCGGCGTGACGCATCCAGCCTGGCTTTTCCGTCATGGCTTGCTGCACCAGTGCCACGATCTGTTGGTAGCGGGTGTCGATGCCCAGCCGCTCCACGCTGACCCAGACCGGACTGCCCAGGTTCATGCTGCCGGCCACGACGGTTTGCCCCTGGCCCCGGGGCATGGCGCGGCTTTCGCCGGTCAACAAGGACTCGTCCACCTCCGTGTGCCCCAGCAGCACCAGGCCGTCTGCCGGGAAGGTTTGACCCACCGCCACGCGCACCCAGTCGCCTGGCCGCAAGGAAGACAAGGCAACGGATTCGGTGGCAGCCGTGGGCAACCAACTGGCTGGATCGGCTTCAGCCTTCGCGGGCGGGACCGCGCGGTCCACCGCTTCCGGCAGGCGCACGCACAAAGCTTCGAGCGACTGGGTGACCTTTTCGCGCGCCCGCGACTCCAGCCAGCGTCCGGCCAGCAAGAAGGTGACGAACATGGTCAGCGAGTCAAAGTAGGCTTCGTGACCAAACCAGCGCTGGCCACCGAAACTCGCCCCGGTGCTGACCACGAAGGTGGCCAGGATGCCCAGGGCCACGGGCGTGTCCATGGCCACCCTGCCCTGCCGGGCTGCGCGCCAGGCACCTTTGAAAAAGTCGCCACAGGAAAACAGCAGGACCGGCAGGCTCAGGACCCAGCAGGCCCAGTTCATGAGGTTCCACAGGTCGGGCGGGATCTCACTTGGCCCCGCCACGTATTGCGGGGTGGTGATCATCATCACCTGCATCATGCACATGGCGGCCACCGACAGCCGCCACACCAGTTTGCGGCGCTCGCGCAAGCGTTCGTGGCCAGCGCGGGCGGCCGCGTCGGGCCAGGCCTTGTAGCCCACGGCCTGCACCGCCTCCACCAGTTCCGACAGCCGGGTGCGCGCCGGGTCGAGCAGGATGCGCGCGCGCTGGGTGGCCGATTGCACCTGCACGTCGCTGACGCCCGGCACCTGCCGGATGGCGTCTTCGATGGTGATGGCGCAGGCCGCGCAATACATACCCGACAGGCCCAGGCCAATCCGACGTTGGCTGCTGCCCAGCGGCGCCTCCAGCACGCATTGCGCAAGCAAGGCCGGGTCGTCCAGGCCCGCCACCTGGGCCGCATTCAGCGGCGGCAGGGGCGGCAAGGCGACTTGCCCGGGCAGGGTGGCGTTGGCAGGGGTCGACACGGCGGGGGTCATCTGAACAAAGGTCGCGCCTGTGCGCGTGGGTCATGGATCGAGACTGCTACAGTGCCGCGCATGGCCGTTCGGGCAGGCCGCGAAGCAATGTAGGTCAAGCCTGCCCCCGCAAAACTGACAAGGATCAAGCCGATGGCGCGCATTGTGTTGCAAACCCAAGGACGCAAGGGTGCGGTGACCCGACAGGCCCCCGCTCGCCAGGGTTTCGGCCGACGTTTGAAGGCCGCCCTGGCTGGGTGTGTGGCTGCTGGCGGCTTGCTGGCTGGCCACGCGTTCGCCCAGGAAGGCCCCCAACGTTTGCAGGCGATCACCCTGGGCCTGGGCATCCTGAACATCAAGGCGGAAGTGGCGCTGAGTGCGCGCGAACACGAAATCGGCCTGATGAACCGCACCAGCATGGGGGCCAACGAAGGCATGCTCTTCGTCTTTGACCGCCCGGGCGTGCAGTGTTTCTGGATGAAGAACACGCTCATCCCCTTGTCTGTCGCCTTCCTCGCTGACGACGGCACGATCGTCAACGTCGACGAAATGAAGGCACAGACGCTGGACTCGCACTGCTCGGCCAAACCCGTGCGGTACGTGCTGGAGATGAACACGGGTTGGTTCAAGCGCCACGGCGCCAAGCCGGGTGACAAGCTGGCGGGGCAGCCTTTCGGCACGCCCCGCTGACCGCAAAGCCTCAACGGGTCTTGACGGCGATCCGGTCTTTCAGCTGAGCCAGCACGGACAAGGCGGCTTCGCGACCAGCCAGCAAGGACAGGCGGCGGCTGTTGAAGTCGGCGCTGCCCACCCCTTCCAGCTTGGGCCGCATGACGACGTCGGCTTCCGCCATTTCCCATTGGCTGATGCTGTGGCCCATGATGTTGAAGGTCTGCATCAGGATGTCGACCATGCCCTTGGTGGGCTGTCCCTCCGGGATGGCCGAGATGTCAACGGCGATGACCAGGTCGGCGCCCATCTGGCGGGCGTAGCGCACCGGCACGGGCGACACGGCGCCGCCATCGATGTACTCGCGGCCGCCGATCTTGACGGGCTCGAACACCCCGGGCACCGAACTGGACGCGCGCACGGCCTGGGCCGCATCGCCCTTGCGGAACAAGATGGCCTGGCCGGACTGCAAATCGGCGGCCACGATGCCCAACGGCAGGCGCATGCCTTCGATGGCCTTGCCGCCGGTGTGCGTGCGCACCAGCTTGGCGATGGCTTCGCCCTTCATGATCGAACGCCCGGGGAACACCCAATCCGACAGGCTGGATTCGTCGAGGTTCATCGCGATGTTGGCGATGTCGGTGGGCGACTTGCCAGACGCATACAGCGTGGCCACCACGCTGCCTGCCGATGTGCCGACGATGAGGTCGGGTTTGATGCCCTGCTCTTCCAACACCTGCAGCACGCCGATGTGGGCGAAGCCGCGCGCCGCGCCCCCACCCAAGGCCAGCCCGATGCGAGGGGGCTTGGGGGCCGGCTTGGGCGGCGTCAACACCGAAGGCACCGTGACCGGCGGCACCGCAGCCACCGGGGGCGCAGCGGTGGGCGTGGCGCAACCCGCCAGCACAGCCGCCGCAACGGCGATCACGGCCCAGCGGGCCTTATATAACCTGGAGAAATTAACAGATTCAAAAAAAGTTGTTCTCATTTATATAGAACTTTCCTAAAGTCGCGCCTCCGCAGGCAAAAGCCTTGTGTCGAGCGTCGACCGAAGATGCCGCCATGTCTGGCCTGCCTGGTTTCATTGGGTACTACAGCATGTATTTTGACTGGACTGCGGTGGCCGCAGGCGCAGGCGTGGGTTTGATCGTCGGCTTGACCGGCGTGGGCGGCGGCTCGCTGATGACGCCTCTGCTGATCACCGTCTTTCACCTGGACAAGGCCGTGGCCATCGGCACCGACCTGTGGTTCGCGGGCCTGACGAAGGTGTCGGGCTCGGTGGCGCACCACCGCGAAGGCCACGTCGACTACCACATCACCAAGAAGTTGCTGACGGGCAGCATCCCGGCGTCGATCGCCACCATGGCTTACATGCACGTGGCGGGCATCAGCAAGAGTGGCCAAAGCACGCTGGCCTATGCCCTGGGCGTGGCCCTGGTGCTGACGGCCATCACCGTGGCCTTCCGACCCGTTTGGCACAAAGTGGGCATTTGGCTTGAGCGCTGGATCACACGCGACAATCGCCCTTTCCTGACGATCTTGTGCGGCGCCATCCTGGGCGTGCTGGTGTCGCTGAGTTCGGTGGGGGCCGGTGCGCTGGGCGTGACCATGATCCTGCTGCTGTACCCGCGCCTGGACATGAAGCGCCTGATCGGCTCGGACATCGCGCACGCCGTCCCCCTGACCATCGTGGCGGGCGTGGGTCACGCCTCGTTGGGCAACGTGGAATGGATGCTGCTCATCGAGCTGCTGATGGGTTCTTTGCCCGCGATTTGGGTGGGCGCCAAGCTCACCAAGCTTTTGCCTGAGACAATCACGCGCTTTGCCTTGTGCGCGTGCCTGCTGATGGCCGCCAACAAGGTGCTCAAGCTGGTCTGACCCGGGCCCGCCAGAGCGACTTTCGAAACAGATTTTGTAGACCGCCCGGACACGGGAGATCCGCCATGTATCAGTACAACGAGTTCGACAAACAGTTCGTCCGCCAGCGCGCGGCGCAGTTCCGCGACCAGCTGGAACGCAACCTGGCCGGCAAGCTGGGCGACGAAGAATTCCGCCCGCTGCGCCTGCAAAACGGCTGGTACATCCAGCGCCACGCCCCGATGCTGCGCGTCGCTGTGCCGTATGGCGAAATGTCGAGCAAGCAGATCCGCCAGCTGGCGCGCATCGCCCGCGAGTACGACCGTGGCTACGCCCACTTCACCACCCGCCAGAACGTCCAGTACAACTGGATCCCGCTGCCCAAGGCCGCCGAGGTGATGGAGCTGCTGGCCGAGGTCAACATGCACGGCATCCAGACATCGGGCAACTGCATCCGCAACATCACCGCCGACGCCAAGGTGGGTGTGGCCGCCGATGAAGCCATCGACGTGCGCCCCTACGCCGAAGTGCTGCGCCAGTGGTCGACCCTGCACCCTGAGTTCGCCTTCCTGCCGCGCAAGTTCAAGATCGCCATCAGCGGCGCCGCTGAAGACCGCGCCGCCATCTACTGGCACGACATCGGCCTGCAGATGGTGAAGAACGACGCCGGTGAGATCGGCTTCAAGGTCATCGTGGGCGGCGGCATGGGCCGCACCCCGATCACCGGCAGCGTGATCAACGCCTTCGTGCCCTGGCAGCAAATCCTGGTGTACCTGGAAGCCATCGTCCGCGTCTACAACCGCTATGGCCGCCGCGACAACATGTACAAGGCCCGGATCAAGATCCTGGTCAAGGCCGAAGGCCAGAAGTACTTCGACCAGGTCAACGCCGAGTTCCAAAACATCCTGGAGCGTGACACCGACGGCGCCGCCCACATCATCCCGCAGGCCGAGTTCGACCGCGTGAACGCTGGCTTCGCCCTGCCCGCCTCGGTGCAAGCGCACACGGCCGCTGGCAATGGTCTGCCGGCTGATGCCTCGGACGCCGACAAGCAGCAGTTCGCCAAGTGGATGAGCCGCAACGTCGAAGCCCACAAGATCGCCGGCTACAAGTGCGTGCAGCTGTCGGTCAAGCGCGTGGGCCAGGCCCCGGGCGACGTGACCGATGTGCAGATGGACGCCATTGCCGACATCGCCGACCAGTTCAGCTGCGGCGAGCTGCGCGTGACCCACGACCAGAACGCCCTGCTGCCCTTCGTGCGCGAGGAAGACCTGTACGCCGTGTGGCAAGCCGCCAAAGCCGCCAGCTTCGCATCGCCGAACATCGGTCTGCTGAGCGACATGATCGCCTGCCCGGGTGGCGACTTCTGCGCCCTGGCCAACGCCCGCTCCATCCCGATTGCCAACGCCCTGATCGAGCGTTACCAAGACCTCGACGAACTGTACGACATCGGCGAGATCGACCTGCACATCTCGGGTTGCATCAACTCGTGCGGCCACCACCACAGCGGCCACATCGGCATCCTGGGCGTGGACAAGGACGGCACCGAGTGGTACCAGATCACGCTGGGTGGCTCGGATGGCTCGGACCACGCGCCCGCCGCCGTGGCCGGCAAGGTGATCGGCCCGTCGTTCGCTGCCGACGAGGTGCAAGACGCCATCGAAGCCGTGATCGAGACCTACCAGGCCCAGCGCCAGGCTGGCGAGAAGTTCGTGGACGCGGTCAAGCGACTGGGCCTGGAGCCGTTCAAGGCCGCCGCCAACGCCACCCGCCGTTCGACCGCCAAGGCCGCTTGATGCCCTTCGGAGCTGACACCATGCAATTCATCGACACCCATCACGACCAATGGCACACCGTGGGCGGCGAAGACGGTCAGATCGACCACCCGCCCATCAAGGCCTACAGCCTGCTGACCCTGGCCCAATGGCACGCCGTGCGTGAACAGTGGCCTGCCAAGAGTGCCGCCGATCACAAGCCCGTGGGCGTGATCCTGGCCAATGACGCCGACATCGAGGTGCTGGAGGCCGACGTGGCCAAGCTCTCGCTGGTCGTGCTGCAGTTCCCGAAGTGGACGGACGGCCGCGCCTACAGCCAGGCCCACATCCTGAAGTCGCGCTACCGCTTTGGCGGCGAGATCCGCGCCACCGGCGACGTGGTCGTGGACATGATGCCGCTGCTGCAACGTTGCGGCTTCAATGCCGTGACCCTGCGCGCCGACCAGGATCGCGGCATCGCCGAGCGCCAGCTGGGCTTCTTTGCCGCCCGTGGCCACTACCAGGGCGACGTGAACACCACCAAGCCGGTGTTCGGTCGCGCAGCCTGACCTCCAGACGAAAGGCGCAACCATGAGTGAAGTCTCTTCGCTGTTTGGCGGCCCGGCACCGGCCGGTTCGGCCATCACGCTGTACGCCAAGGCCAGCCCCGACTACGCCACCAAGGTGCACGACACCCTGGAGCTGCTCAAGGCCGCGGCCGCCGAGCACCCGGGCAAGGTGGTGCAGGCCACCAGCCTGGGCGTGGAAGACATGATCCTGACCGATCTGATCGCCCGCCACCGCCTGCCGATCGCCATTGGCACGCTGGAAACCGGCATGCTCAACCCCGAGACGGCCGCCCTGATCGGCACGATTGAGACGCACTACGCCGACGCCGGCGTGCACGTCGAGGTCTACAAGCCCGTACAGGAAGCCGTGATCGAGTTCGTGCAGAAAAACGGCGAGAAGGCCATGTACGAGAGCATCGACCTGCGCAAGGCCTGCTGCGGCGTGCGCAAGCTCGAACCGCTGTCGCGCATGCTGGCCGATCGCAGCGCCTGGATCACCGGCCTGCGCCGCGAGCAATCGAACAACCGGGGCGGCATGCTCGAGCGCGAGCTCGACGACAAGGGCCGCGCCAAGTTCAACCCGATGATCGAGTGGACCTGGGGCGACGTGTGGCACTACGTGTCCGTCAACCACGTGCCCTACAACCCGCTGCACGACCAGTTCATGCCCAGCATCGGCTG
>JBEEJT010000332.1:0-30261 GCA_041169085.1 Pseudomonadota bacterium
CGCCTTCCAGCCCCATCCGCCATCAGGCCCACCTCACCGAGGCGACCCATGTCCGAGATCTCCCGCACCGCCCTGTTCGGCAAGCTCAACCCGCTGGCCTACAAGGCCATCGAGGGCGCCACCGTGTTCTGCAAGATGCGCGGCAACCCCTACGTGGAGCTGCAGCACTGGTTCACCCAGATCCTCAACACGCCCGACTCCGACCTGCACCGCCTGGTGCGCCACTACGAGCTCGACAGTGCCGCGCTGGTGGCCGACCTCACGCGTGCGCTGGACCGCCTGCCGCGCGGCGCCTCGTCCATCACCGACCTGTCGAGCTTCATCGAGGACACGGTCGAGCGCGCCTGGGTCTACGGCTCGCTGATGTTCGGCGCGCCGCAGGTGCGCACCGGCCACCTGGTGGTGGGCATGCTCAAGACGCCCAGCCTGCGCAACGTGCTGTTCTCGATCTCCAGGCAGTTCGAACGCATCAAGCTCGACGACCTCACCGAGCGTTTCGCCAGCCTGCTGGCCGCCTCGCCCGAGGCCGCCATGGCCGCCAGCGAAAGTGGTGCCGCGCCGGGCGAGGCCAGCCAGGCCATCGCCCCCGCCGCCATGGGCAAGCAGGAGGCCTTGAAGCGCTTCACCACCGACCTGACCGAGCAGGCCCGCAGCGGCAAGATGGACCCCATCGTCGGCCGCGACGACGAGATCCGCCAGGTGGTCGACATCCTGATGCGCCGCCGCCAGAACAACCCCATCCTCATCGGTGAAGCCGGTGTGGGCAAGACGGCCGTGGTCGAAGGCTTTGCCCAGCGCATCGCGCGCGGCGACGTGCCGCCGTCGCTGAAGGACGTCGAGCTGCGCGCGCTGGATGTGGGCCTGCTGCAGGCCGGCGCCAGCATGAAGGGCGAGTTCGAGCAGCGCCTGCGCTCGGTGATCGACGAGGTGCAGGCTTCGCCCACGCCCATCATCCTGTTCATCGACGAGACCCACACCCTGGTGGGCGCCGGTGGCCAGGCCGGCACGGGCGATGCGGCCAACCTGCTCAAGCCCGCCTTGGCGCGCGGCCAGCTGCGCACCATCGGTGCCACCACCTTCGCCGAGTACAAGAAGTACATCGAGAAGGACCCGGCGCTCACCCGCCGCTTCCAGAGCGTGACGGTCGATGAGCCCGACGAGGCCAAGGGCATCCTGATGATGCGCGGCGTGGCCAGCACCATGGAAAAGCACCACAAGGTGCAGATCCTCGACGAGGCGCTGGAAGCCGCCGTCAAGCTCAGCCACCGCTACATCCCTGCGCGCCAGCTGCCCGACAAGGCCGTGAGCCTGCTCGACACCGCCTGCGCCCGCGTCGCGGTGAGCCTGCACGCCACACCCGCTGAGGTCGATGACTGCCGCAAGCGCATCGATGCCCTGAACGTGGAGCTGGGCATCATCGGCCGCGAGTCGGCCATCGGTGTGGACACCACCGAACGCGAAGCCACCGCCCGCGCCGAGCTGGCCGACGAGACCGCCCGCCTGGCCGAGCTGGATGCCCGTTGGGCGCAAGAGAAGGGCCTGGTTGACCGCCTGCTGGCCCTGCGCGCCAAGCTGCGCGGCGGCCTGCAACCCGTGGAAGGCACACAGAGCAAGCTCGAAGCCAAGGCCGGTGAAGCCGCCCCGCAAGAATCTGCCGTGGCCCAGGCCGTGCCCCTGACCGAGGCGGAGCGCGCCGACGCCCTGGCCGAACTCAAGCAGGTGCAAGACGAGCTGACGGCCCTGCAAGGCGAGAGCCCGCTGATCCTGCCCACCGTCGATTACCAGGCCGTGGCCGCCGTGGTGGGCGACTGGACAGGCATCCCCGTGGGCCGCATGGCCGCCAACGAGATCGAGACCATCCTCAAGTTGCCCCAGCTGCTGGCACAGCGCGTGATCGGTCAGGACCACGCCATGGAGATGATCTCCAAGCGCATCCAGACCTCGCGCGCCGGCCTGGACAACCCCTCCAAGCCCATCGGCGTGTTCATGCTGGCCGGCACCTCGGGCGTCGGCAAGACCGAAACCGCGCTGGCCCTGGCCGAGGCGCTGTACGGTGGCGAGCAAAACCTCATCACCATCAACATGAGCGAGTACCAGGAGGCCCACACGGTCTCGTCGCTCAAGGGCGCGCCTCCGGGCTACGTGGGCTATGGCGAAGGCGGCGTGCTGACCGAAGCCGTGCGCCGTCGCCCTTACAGCGTGGTGCTGCTCGATGAAGTCGAGAAGGCCCACCCCGATGTGCACGAGCTGTTCTTCCAGGTGTTTGACAAAGGCTGGATGGAAGACGGCGAAGGCCGCGTGATCGACTTCAAGAACACGTTGATCTTGCTGACCACCAACGCCGGCACCGACCTGATCTCCAGCATGTGTGCCGACCCCGAGCTGATGCCTGACCCCGAAGGCCTGGCGAAGGCCTTGCGTGAGCCGCTGCTCAAGATCTTCCCGCCGGCGCTGCTGGGCCGCCTGGTCACCATCCCCTACTACCCGCTGAGCGATGCCATGCTGGGCCAGATCGTCAAGCTGCAACTCAACCGCATCAAGAAGCGCGTGGAGGCCCGCTACAAGATCCCGTTCAGCTACACCGAAGAAGTGGTCAAGCTGGTGGTCAGCCGCTGCACCGAGGGCGAGTCGGGTGGCCGCATGATCGATGCCATCCTGACCAACACCATGCTGCCGGACATCAGCCGCGAGTTCTTGAACCGCATGCTGGCTGGCCAGCCCATCACGGGCGTGTCGGTCAACGTGGCAGACAACGCCTTCCAGTACAACTTCTGATCGGCCTGGGGCCCCACCTGTCGCTCAGCCGAGCGGTGGGTGGGGCTTTTGCATTTCTGGGCCGCGCTGGCCTCGCCCTTTGTGTCGATTGACCGGCCCATTGCCTTTGGGTAGCCTCCCGCGCTTGATGTTGAACATGCAGCAAGCGAAATAAAGTCATGGGAATTGCCGTCAAAGCCACTGTGGTGGCCCTCGCGCTGGCGCTGGGCGCTTGCGGTGGTGGGGAATCCGATCCAACGGCCGAAGCCAAAGCCTCGGCACTGACCGATGAAATCGAGGTGCTCTCCGTCAGCCCCTCGGTCGCAGACGCAGGTGTCCCCACCGCATTCATGATCAAGGTCAGGTACAAGTTGGCCACCAAGTCGTCAGGCATCATCTACCTCGGCTTCAACGGCTCGCCTGAGCGGCCAGATTCGTACAGGTTGACGGGCGACGGGACGGTGGTCAGCGGTGGCGCAGGCACCATCACCCTCGTTTCGACGACGAGCCCTGTTGCCCACCTCTACCCCAACGAGTTCAGGGCCTACGCGAATCTCTCTGAGTACCCTCATCTGGACAGCTGGTCTCCACTGGCTTCCACGGTTGCGACCATCGTCGTGAAACCCATGGCCTCGACAACGGCCTCGGCCCAAGCCGGTGCTTTGGCAAGCCTCCCGAACGGGGCGACCTGTCAAATGGGGCAATGCGCCAACGCTTCTGGGCAGGGCACACGCTGAGCCCACCAAGCCAGTTGCGAACAGAACATCCAAACCAGGGAAACGCCATGCCATTGACTCGCATCTCGGCGCCGAAGCATCTGCCATCCGCACAGGTCACGGCGCTTGCTCGTGCAACCCAGCAGGCGCTGGTGGAGACTTGTGGCGTGCCACCCAACGATCTCTTTCAGCTCATCACGCGCTTTGAACCCGAAGCGATGATCCTGGATCCGGCCTTCGGCGGCGTGGCGCGGTCAGCCGACGCGTGCATCGTTGAAATCACGTTCTTGCGAGGGCGCACCGATGAGCAGAAGCGCCAGTTGTTCAAGAGCGTGGTCGCCAGCGCGGGTGAGGCCGGGTTTCGACCTGACGACATCATGATTGCCCTCACCGAGAACACGCATGCCGATTGGTCACTGGGCCTCGGGCTGGCTTATGCGGACCACGCCCAGGCTGGCCAGGTCCACAATGCCTAGCTGAGACGGCGCAGCCCATGGCCATGCCTTCTTCGGCTTGATGCCAATTTTCAGGACCAGGGACCATGCTCAACGCACTCATTCGATTCGGGATGGGCCTCATCGGCCTGGCCATGCTGCTGGAGGTCTTCCTGCCGCAAGTTCATGAGACAGCCACCGTGGACCAACACACGATCTCAACGCGGCGCGACCACCACCGCGACCCGAGCACGACAGAGACCAGCTACAAGCTGCGCTTCTTGGGCAGCAAGATCGAATCCTGTGACGTGGGCTGGCGGGCTTACAACGACACGCAAGATGGCGATGTCATCGATGTTCGCTACACCAAGCTGTTCAAACATTGCACGGCCATCGACAAGAACGGTGCCCAACTCTATGACAACCAGGGCTGGCGCTTGTTCTCCGCCTTCACCGGTGTCATCGCGCTCCTCGCTGCCTTCGGTGCCTTCCCATCCTTCAATTTCGAGGGCCGGCAGGTTTACTGAGGCCTGGCGACACTCAGACGGGGTACCCATGAATCGCCTCACCAAAGCGCCAGTCCTCGTCTCCGCGTTGCTGTCCATCAGGCCGGGCATCCCGGCATCCAATCATGTTTGAAAGTGTGGCGCTCGTCTTGGGTGCCATCCTGATCTATGGGCCGATCGTGGTCTGGCTGAGCTGCCGCCAATCAGGCGCCCAAAAGAGCAAGCCGCCAGACTTCGCCGGGCTCGTATTGGCGATCATCAGCCCCATCTTCATCGTCGTTCTTGCCTTGTTGCTGGACTCAAGCCAGCGGCCTGGGCTGGCGGTGTCGTCGGCCCTCCTCGTGCAAGCGTTGGTATGGCGACGGGTGCTGCGAGGCACGCAATGCGCACAGCGACTTGCACGCTTCCTTCGCCGGGCCGGTTGAGGGGCCGGCGGCGTTGGCGATGTGACTCATTGCACTGGCCATGGGCCCCACCCAGCCTACAGTTGACCCAGCGGGGAACCTCGCCAAAAGCATCAACCCAGGAGCCAGGCAGTAAGCGGCGCACATTCCCATCCATCCGGAGTTTGAAATGCCACTGCAAGTGTTCGACGACGCCCACTTCTCAAAAGAAAATTCGGGAGGCAGCCACAACTGCACGCGAGTCATTTGGGACACCGATGATGGCGGGACGTCTTACGACAACATCAAGATATTCAGGTTTGGCAACAAAGGCGTGGCCTGGGACTGGACCTCACCCAAACGCCAGGGCGTTCAAGGCAATTTTCCGCGCGCTTCTGACCCAACGCTGAATGGCCTGGCCTTGAGCCAGGTGCGGTTCGGGCGCAAAGGCGCCGTTGGCCCGGAAACCCCATTCGTTTCGGTGGCGACCAATTACCAGGCCTTGTACGAAAACGGCGAACCGTGGGTGCAGGAGTTGTTGAAATGTGTGCCCGACCTGGGGGTCTTCATTGTCCCGTTCGACACCCTCATGCGCCCAGGCATCAACTCTCACGCGACCGTCAAGGAAACGGAGTGGCTTTATTATGACGGTGGCGCTCCCTTGCTGAGCTATTTGCACAAATGGCTGCCAAACCCCTATAAAAAATAACCAGCGCTCACACCCGGAGTCCGGCCCCGAATGCCCCATCCGTCGAGGGCATCACGGCGAGTGTGCAGGGGCCGCCTGCGCCATGAATGACCATGAAGAATTTCAGGATGATTTGGATGGCCAGTTGCCTGTTGCAGGGTGCGGTGGCCCATGCCTCGGTGGTGGAAGAATTCCGCTGCTTGACCAGATTGGAGGGCAAGCCCATTTCGCTGGAAATCCATTGGGTTGGCGACGCCAAGGTCAAGTGGCAAGGTGGCTACGTCCTCTACAAGGGGGCCAAGCAAGCCATCCCCATCGTGTTGCAGTCGAGTGCCGTCACCGATCGGCCGCCCGGACGGCCGTGGGCGTTTGAAGACACCTGGGTGGAAGTCATCCAGGGCAAGGTGACTGGCGCCTACAAGGTGGCGCATCAAGGCGCCCGTATCACGTCTTTCACCTACACGTCAGCGAAAGACGGCAAGGTGTTCTACTTTGACGAAGACCTTGAGCACATGGCAGAAAGCTCATGCCAGTGGTCTTGAACGGGCTGCCTTCAGGCTACGGGGCTGAGTTGCACCATGCATGACCACTGCGTGCGGCTGAAATGCCTGAGCGCCTGGCGACGCGGGCCCTGGCTGACTGTGGCGCGTGGCATGCTTTCAGCATGTCCGCCTGTGCCACGCCATGACCTTCGAGAAACTGTCCTTCTTCCTGACCGGGGTGCGTTGTGAACCCACGCCGAGGGGCCGCCGCATCAGGGTCACCCTCGGCCTGGTGTGGCATGTGGGTGCGTTCGCGCTGGTCGGCATCTTCATGGCCGGGGGCGCTGGCAACGCCAACGCCTCCATGGCGTTGTGGCCACGGGCTGCGGCCATGGCTGTCCTGCTGATCGCGTACCTGGCCACGACCATCGTCCTCGCGAAGCGAGGGCATCATCAGGCCAGCCAATACGCGGCGTGGTCGCCATCTCTGGTGGCCGTCATCCTGCTTGTTGGGCACGCGATGGTGGCGAGGTGAGTGACGTGAAGACCCTTCTGTTTCGCTAGGCCCATTCAAGATGCAAGTGCCCTACGCCAAAGGCAATGACCGCTTCCTGGCTTATGCCATCGATGCGGGCGCATGCGCCATGTTCTTGTTCGCGCTCGTGGTCTTGTTCGAAGACGCCTGCAACAGCCGCGCAGCGGGCTCGGCCTTGTTCGCCTGCATCTTCTTTTTGTATCAGCTGGCCTTCTTGACCTACCGTGAGGGCATCACGCTGGGCAAGGACACCCGCCACATCCAGCCCGTGTCGTCTCAGGGGCAGCCGCTCACCCCAGGCCAGAAGGTCATCCGTGCCTTCTTCACTGCGCTGCCTTACTTTTTCATCGGCGCCGACAGGTCACTGGCCTGGGGGGCAGAGCTGCTGCCGCCCAATGCCTTGGCTGTCGCACCCATGATCGGCATCTTGCTGTTGATGGCCGATGTCTACCCGCTGGAGTTTCACAAGCAGCCACGCACCCTCACCGATCGGATCGCCAGAACCATCGTGGTCGCCTTGCCGCCACCTCAACCTCATCGGGCGCCTGCCTTCCCTATGTACAGTCGTCATGACGCCGAGTTCGGTGTGCCCCCGCCGGACCGCGACCAATCCAAGCCGTGATGGACCTCCACGCCTCTGACCTTCGCCCATTCTTGCCCGCGCAAGATTTCGAGCTCTCCAAGCAGTTTTACCTGGCCCTGGGCGCCCAGCTGGAATGGTCCGATGCGCAGTTGGCGTTGTTCAACCTGGGTGGCGCCCGGTTCTACGTGCAGCGCTACCACGTCAAGGCCTGGGCCGAGAACTGCATGTTGCACATCACCGTTCAGGACGCGGCCCGTTGCCACGCTCAGATCGCCGAATTGCTGCAGTCTGGTCGCTTCCCCGGGGCACGCGTGGCGCCGCCCAAGCTGGAGCCTTATGGCGCGCTGGTGACCTATGTCTGGGACCCGGTTGGCGTCTTGCTCCACCTGGCCGAGTGGCAAGCTTCCTGAGGGGTGGGCACCATGGCCATCCGGTTCGCTCGTCCTGCCGCCCTGATGGCAGCGGCCATCGCTTGGGGGCCTGTGGTGCATGCGGTGCAAGCGGTGCATGTGCGGCAGGCTCAAGAGCCCGCACCGACGCAGGCCAGCGTCCCGGTCCATGTGGTTGGCAACGGCTGGCACGCCGGCATCTTGTTGCCCGCAGCCGAACTCAACCGCCTCGTGCCCGAGTTGCGTGTGCGCTTCCCCCAGGCGGAGCACTATGAAGTGGGCTGGGGCGACGTGGGCTTCTACCAGGCTCAGGACATCACCGCTCGGCTGGTGTGGGAGGCGCTGTTTGCGTCCCAAGGCGCCGTGCTCCATGTGGTGGGGCTGCCCGGCCGCTTGGCGCCTTTCCTCCAGGGCAGCGAGGTGGCTTCCACCTGCGTCACGCCTGACGCCTACCGACGCATGGCCCAAGCCATGGCCCAGGCCTTCGCGCGTGGCGACGACGGCAAGGTGGTCTCGCTCAGGCCCGGCATCTATGGCGACGGCCAGTTTTACAAGGCGGTCGGCAGCTACGGCCTCTTCTACACGTGCAACCGTTGGACGGCCACCGTGTTGGCCGCAGGCGGTCTGTCCCTGCACCCCCGGCTCAGCCTCACGGCTGGCCGTGTCTTGAGCGCCGTGCGCGCCCAGGGTCAGGCTTGTGCCACCCCCATCCTCCAGGAATGAAACGACATGCAAGCGGGGCTGAAACTGGCCCTGTGGCCCAGAACGAGCCTGGCCCACGATGCGGGCTTGCCGGCGTCGGGCCCCAGCTGACGTCGACACCGCCATGGCCCAAGACCTGGACGGTCACGTCTGGGAAGTGGTCTGGCATCCGCATTGGCCAATGTGAGTGACACTACGTCACTCAACAAAACCAGGGAAGCACATGTTCAAGACCACCCGAGCCCTTCCAATCGCCGCGTTCCTGCTGGCCCATGCCGTCAGCATGGGCGCTTGGGCCGCTGACAAGGCCTGCCTGATCGAGGGCGACATCGTCGTCTTTGGCAAGACCACCCCCACCAAGGATTGCCTCGAGAACTCGGGCGTGCCCGACGACCGATTCAAGGCCGTTTGCGCCTCCCTGGTCCAGGCGGCGGAAAACCTGGCCAAGACCTTTGGCGGCCCCACTCCCAAGACCACCTACCTGGCGGCTTGCCCGCCCAAGGCCACCGCCTCTTGCCTCGGTTTTGACGGCCAGCCCATGACCAGCCACTACTACAAGCGAGACGCCAAAGAGCTGGCCGAAACCAAAGCCAGTTGCACGGCGCAAGGTGGCAAGTGGCAGCAGTGAGGCCCGGCGGCGGCTGGCTGCCGATGGCCGCGGCACTGGCTCTGGGTTTGGGCCTGGGCTTGGGTCTGATGGGGGCTGCGACCGCCCAAGCCGCGCCTGAAGCCCCGCCCACCGAGTTGGTGGTGCGGGTGGGCGGCTTCCTGGGGCCCACGCACGTGGTCGAGTTGGGCCCCACGGCTGTGGTGTGCGCCACTTGGCGCCACGGCCAGAAGCTCACCCAGACCACGGTTCAGCCGACGCCGGCGCAGTGGGCGCTTTGGCGGGCGCAGCTGGCGGCCCTGCACGTCGACCGTTGGCAAAAGGATTACTTCAACCCCAAGGTGCTCGACGGGACGCAATGGCTGGTGCGCATCGTGGGCCCGGGCCTGAACGTGGAGAGCTCGGGCAGCAACAGTTACCCCCAGGCCGACGGGCAAGCGAACGGCTCTCCCGAGCAAACCGAGGCTTTCCAGCGGTTTCGGGCGAGTTTCCTGACGCTGGGGCCGGCTTGCGTCTTGTGAGTCGGGCATGACTTTGGTCCCTAGGATCGGCGCGGCCTTTGCGGCCTGATGTCGACACTCGTCCCCAGCTCTACCTTTGCCCCATGTCCAACGCCGCCCAGCCCGACAGCGACCAGCTCCAACCTCCGCCGGCCGCGGAAATGAGCTTTGCAGATGCCCTGCAATACGCCGTTCAGCTCCTGCAGTCGGGGCGCCTGGAAGGCGCGATGGCGCTGGCCGAGCGGCTGCAGGCGGCCGTGCCCAACCACCCGGATGTCCTGCACATCATGGCCATGGCGCGTCACCGCATGGGGCAAAGCGAAGACGCCCTGTCGCTGTTGGCCCGGGCCATTGAACAGGCGCCTGACCACCCGGGCTTCCACAACAACCTGGGCAACATCCTGATGTTGCAAGGCAAGCTCGACGGCGCCGCCCAGGCCTACGAGCAAGCCCGGGCCCTCACGCCCGAATCGCCCGACCTGTTGAGCAACCTGGGCGCCGTCTACAAGGCCATGCGCCGCTTCGACGACGCGCGCACGCTGCTGGAGCGCGCCATCGCGCTCGACGAGCGCCACATCAACGCCCACAACAACATGGGCTTGCTGTATGCCGAGTTGGGTGACCGGCCCAACGCCGTGGCGTACTACGTCCGCTCGCTGGAGCTGATGCCCGGCCACGCCCAGGCCCGCAAGCTGCTGGGCTCGACCTATTACGCCCTGGGCCGCATCGAAGACGCGGCCGAGGTCTACCGCCAGTGGCTGGAGATCGAGCCCGAGAACCCGGCCGCCCGTCACCTCTATGCCGCCTCCACCGGCCAGTCGGTGCCCGAGCGCGCCCGCGACGACTACGTCGAGCAGACCTTCGACGGCTTCGCGGCCAGCTTCGAATCGGTGCTCAACGAGCGGCTGCACTACCAGGCGCCGCAGTTGTGCGGCGATTTGCTGGCCCGCTTGCTGCCCGCGCCTGCCAAACAGTACGTCATGCTCGACGCTGGTGCCGGCACCGGCCTGTGCGGCCCCCTGATGGCCCCCTGGGCCCGCGTGCTGGCGGGCGTCGATTTGTCCAAAGGCATGCTCGACATCGCCCAGACCAAGGGCTGCTACACCGACCTGTACAAGGCCGAGCTGACCGAGTTCCTGCGCCTGTCGCCTGAGCAGTGGCACGTGGTCGTGTCCGCCGACACCCTGTGCTACTTCGGGGACCTGACCGAGGTGCTGCGCGAAGCGGCCGCGTCGCTCAAGCCGGGCGGCACGCTGGTGTTCACCGTCGAGGCCCTGGCCGACGAGGTGGGCCTGGCCCACCAGATCCAGCCCCATGGCCGCTACGCCCACCATGTTGGCCACATCGACGCCGCCCTGAGTGCCGCCGGCCTGCAGACCTTGGCGTGCGACGACGTGGTGCTGCGGCAAGAGGGCGGCAACCCGGTGCAGGGCTGGCTGGTGGGGGCCCGTCGTCCGGGGGCATGAGGCCATGGTCTGGCACCGCCGCGCCCCATTGAGGCTGAGCCACTTCCCGGTGGAGGTCACCCCGGCGACGTCGGTGTCCTTCCACGACGGCTTTCTCGACCCCCGCCCCGAAGGCACCCACCTGGCCATCGACATCAGCGCACCCGAAGGCACCTGGGTGCGCGCCGCCGTGGGCGGCACGGTGTTGCGCCGCTGGGTGTCGGGGCGCGGGCCCGTGCCCGGTGTCGGCTGGACCGACCGCGGCGGCTACATCGCCACCTTGCTCGACGCGGAAGGCTATGTCCACTACTACGCCCACATGCTCGACGAGCCCCGGCTGCGGCCCGGGCAGCTGATCCGGGCGGGCGAGCGCATCGGCCAGGTCAGCAACACCGGCCGCCACGGGCCCATGCACCTGCACTACCAGGTGTGGCCAGTGGGCCAGGACCGCGACGAGGAGGTCGCCGAGCTGACCTTCCACATGCGCTTCGCCCCGGCGGTCAACCCTTACGACGAGCTGCGCCGCCTGGCGGGCACGATGGGCGCCAGTTTGGGCCGTGGCGTCCAGTTTCATGCCACGACCTGCGCCGAAGGGCCGACCCTGGCCTCGCCCGGGGCCTGACGCCCGCCCTGCGCTGTGGCCAGACGGCCGTGGGGGGTGACTTTGGTCGCTTTGCGGCGACGCCCCCCTGGGGTTAACTGCCGGCCATGCCAGCTGCGATCACCTTCCAGTCCCCCTTGCCGCCCGACGAGCTGTTCGTCGAGTCCATGGTCGCCGACGAAGGCCTGAGCCAGCTCGGCCTGATCGAGCTGCAACTGCTCAGCCCCAAGCATGACCTGACCGCCGCCGCGCTGTTGGGCAAGCCGGTGGGCATCAAGCTCGAAGACGGCGCCGACTTGAAGCGCTTCTTCCACGGCCACATCACCCGCTTCGGCCATGGCGCCGCGCGGGGGCGGTTCCACGCCTACCACGCCGAAGTGCGGCCCTGGCCCTGGTTCCTGACCCGCACGGCCGATTGCCGCATCTTCCAGGAGATGTCGGTGCCGGACATCGTGCGCAAGGTGTGCGACGACCACCCGGGTGTGGCACAGATCAAGCTCAAGCTGATGCGCAGCTACCGCAAGTGGACTTACTGCGTGCAGTACCGGGAAACCGACTTCCAGTTCGTCAGCCGGCTGCTGGAGCACGAAGGCATCTACTGGCACATCGCCCACGAGCAGGGCAAGCACACCCTGGTGCTGATGGACAGCACCTCGGGCCACGACCCGGTGGCGGGCGAGGCCGACATCCGCCACGTGGAAAACACCGGCACGTCCGCCCCCGGCGAGCAATACCTCACCGACTGGCGCTACGACGAAGAGATCCAGACCGAAAAGGTGGCGCTCACCAGCTATGACTTCGAGCGCCCGTCGACGTCCTTGCTCACCGACGTCAACGTCAGCCGCAGCCACCCCGAAGCGGGCGCCGAGCGCTTCGACTTCCAGGGCGATTACCTCAAGACGGCCGACGGCAAGCAACTCGCCGAAGACCTGCTGGACGCCGAGCAGACCCGCTACCAGCGCTACACCGGCGCCGGCAACGCCATGAACCTGGAGCCGGGCCACACCTTCAACCTCAAGGGCCACCCGCGCAGCGACCAGAACGCCAAGTACCTGCTCACCCGGGTGCGCATCCAGGCCCAGGTGGCCGTTTTCGATGGGGGTGGCGGTGGCGCGTCCTTCAAGACGGCGTTCGAGGCCATCCCGGCGGCGCAGCAGTTCCGTGCGCCCCGCAAAACGCCCAAGCCCGTGGTGCAAGGCCCCCAGACCGCCGTGGTGGTGGGCCCCAGCGGCGAAGAAATCTTCACCGACAAATATGGCCGCGTGAAGGTGCACTTCCACTGGGACCGCCAAGGCAAGAAGGACGACAAGGCCTCGTGCTGGGTGCGCGTGTCGCAGCCCTGGGCGGGCAAGAATTTCGGCATGATGCACATCCCGCGCATCGGCCAGGAGGTGGTGGTCAGCTTCCTCGAAGGCGACCCCGACCAGCCGATGATCACCGGCCGTGTCTACAACGCCGAGCAGATGCCCCCATGGGATCTGCCGGCCAACGCGACGCAAAGCGGCATCCTCACGCGTTCCAGCAAGGGCGGGGCCTACGGCAACGCCAACGCCATCCGCTTCGAAGACAAGAAGGGCAGCGAGCAGCTCTGGATCCACGCGGAGAAGAACCAGGACATCGAAGTCGAGAACGACGAGACCCACTGGGTGGGCCACGACCGCAAGAAGACGGTGGACCACGACGAAGTCGTGCTCGTCAAACACGACCGCACGGAAACCGTCGACCACGACGAAACCATCACCGTGCACCACGACCGCAACGAGCGGGTGGACAACGACGAAGGCATCAGCATCGGCCGCGACCGGGTGATGAAGGTCGACCGCGACAAGACCGAGACCGTCGACCGCAACAAGACCATCACGGTCAACGGCCGCCACTTGGAGACCATCGCCCAGACGATGGAAATTTCCATTGGCGCCTCGTTGAGCGAGACGGTCGCCGTCAACTATTCCGAGACGGTGGGCGCGGCCATGGAGCAAACCGTGGGTGGGGCCATGGCCATCACCGTCGGCGGGGCCATGGCGCAATCGGTGGGCGCGGCCTGGGCCGTCACCGTGGGGGCCAACCTCAGCCTCACCTCGGGGGGCAGCTACAGCAACACGGTGGCGGGCAGCGCCAGCGAATCCGTGGGCTCCAACCAGACGGTGGCCGTCAGCAAGGACGCCAAGCTCACGGTGGGCGGGCAACACGTGGTGACCGTGGCCAAGGAATGCGTGGTGCAGGCCAAGAAGATCCAGCTGCAAGCCGACGACGAGCTCTCCATCAAGGTGGGGTCGGCCGAGCTCATCTTGAAGAAGAACGGCGACATCACGCTGAGCGGCGGCAAGATCAACGTCAAGGGCAGCGGCGACGTGACCATCAAGGGCAGCAAGATTGCGGGGAACTGAACATGGGTGATCGACCAACTTCCTGGGCCGGCTGGCAAGCCTCGCTGGCCGGTGCCGCCAGCTGCGCCACCCTTGTGCGCGTGGACGAAGACGGCCGCCCCTGGGTGCAGCCCGCCGGGCTGGCCGAGCCCATCGTGGCCCGTTGCGCGGTGGCCCCTGTGGCCTTGCCGCCCGCGGCGCAATGGGCGGGCGCCACGGTGCTCGTCGTCCACGAAGGGGGCGACCTGGCGCGGCCCATCATCGTGGGTTTTGTGGCCGAGCGCATGGCGCCCCCCGCTGCCTTGCACCTCGAAGCCACCGACAGCGTGCACCTGCGCTGCGGCGAAGCGAGCGTGGGTCTGGCGGCCGACGGCCAGGTCCAGATCAAGGGCCGCCGCGTCACCAGCCGGGCCACCGAAGCCAACAAGGTGCGTGGCGCGGTGGTGCTGATCAATTGAAGGGGCCAGCATGGGTGTGACGGTGGGGGTCAACAACCTGTCGGTGGTGCACGCCGCCAGCTCGGGCATGACCATGGGCTTCCCGGACGTGTGCCTCACGCCGGCGCCGCCCGCGCCCCCCATCCCCATCCCTTACCCCAACATCGCGCAGTCGTCGGACACCGCCTCGGGCAGCTCCACCGTCAAGTGCGACGGCAACCCCGTGTGCCTCAAGGATTCGAACTTCAGCACCAGCACGGGCGACGAAGCCGGCACCAACGGCGGCGTGGCCTCAGGCAAGACCAAGGGCAAGGCCGAGTTCGTCAACGTGTCGTTCGACGTGAAGTTCGACGGCAAGGGCGTGGCCCGCGCCTTCGACCCCATGCTTCACAACGACAAGAACACACCGCCCTCGCCCGTCATCCAGGCGCCTTTGATCGTCGTGGCTGTGCCGCCCACACAGGTCTGTGTGATGTGCGGCGAAACGTTCTGACGGGTGGCCCGATGACTGACGCGGTGCTGGCTGATCGGCTGGGCTTGGCCATCACTGGGCTCGGCATGGTGACACCGCTGGGCCTCGACGCCGTGACCTCTTGCGCTGCGGCGCGTGCCGGCATCAGCCGGGCGGCGCCCCTGAGCAGCTTCAAGCTGTACGACGAAGAGGCCTGGGATGAAGTCGGCGTCACGGGTCACGCCCTGCACCTTTACGCCAAGGGCTTCGAAGGCTTTGGTCGCCTGGTGAGGCTGGGGCAGGGCGCGCTGGACGATTTGCTGCACGCCACCCCGCTGACGCCTGAGCAGGCTGCGAGGACGGGCCTGTGTGTGGCCACGGGCAGCGCGTTTTTTCAGGCGGAGCGGGCGCGCCAGCCCGGCGCGGACACGGCGCAAACCCAGGCAGACCGCGAACAACTGGCCCTGGTGCGAGAGCAACTGCTGCAGCGCCTGGTGGCCCACACCCGCCTGCCTTTGCCGCAGGCCCAATGCCACATGCTGGCCGACGACCAGTGCGGCCTGGTGTTGGCCCTGTTCAAGGCTCGAGAGATGCTGGTTGCCGGCTTGGTCGATCGCGTCATCGTCGGGGGGGTCGATGCCTGCACCGACGGCTCGTTCATGTCGGCCGCCCACCAGTTCCAGGCACTGAAGTCCGACGCGCAACCGGCCGGCTTTCAACCGGGCGAAGCTGCGGCCTTCCTGCTCATCGAGCCTGCGGCGGTGGCCGGCGCCCGTGGCGCTGCGCCGCTTGCGCACGTCCTGGCCGCCAGTTGGGTCAAGGACGCCGCCAAACGCACGCTGCCGCAGCCTGCCGTGGGGGTGGGCTTGTCGCAGGCCATGCGGGCGTGCCTGAGCCAGACAGCCTGGCCGGCAACGGCGCCCGACTGGTTGTTGGGTGACCTCAACGGCGACGTGTTCCGAGGCAACGACTGGGGCTATGCCCTGGTGCGGCTCAAGGCAGAGCACCCCATGATGGGCGATGTGCCGCAGACCTTGCCGGCGGAGCACTTTGGCGAGCTGGGCGCCGCCACAGGCGCCGTGGCGGTGGCCATGGCTGTGCGCGCACAAGCGCGGCGCTACGCCCCGGGGCCCAAGGCCATGGTCTGGTTGAGCGCCTACAACGGCTCACGCGCGGCCCTGACCCTGCAACTCTCAACCCAGGAGTCAGCACCATGACCCACGTGGCTTTGCCTGCCACTTGCAAGTCGGTGATCGTTCGCAAAGGCAACTACCGTGGGGCCTGCAGCAATCCCGTTTCCATGCCCACCGGCGACAGCCCCTACAAGAACGAGATTCACCACATCTTGTGTGAGCACGCCATCACCGACATCAACCTCGATGGCGACGACGACGGGAGCAAGTTCAAGTTGATCGTCGCCTGCCTGTGTGTGATCGACTGGGACATCAATGCTTCGGCCAACCTGGTCGGCTTGCCGCTCAAGCAGGCCTACAAGGACCTGTATGCCTCGGGCTCCGCGGTCGATTCGCCGAAAGACACGCCTTGTCACAACGTGGATCACAACACGGGAGATGGTTACACCAATGAGTGCAAAGAATGGCTGCACAAAAAGGTGTGGAACAAGGTGGTGGACAAGAACAAGACGCATGAAGTCAATGCGGAAGCGATCAAGTCCCAGCTTGAGGCCTGCACGGCCAAGTTCAAATCCTTCCTCATTGATCGGGGGCAGCGCAACGGCAACAAGGGCACAAAATGGAGCTTCGAACACCGGTTCGATGATGACCAGAAGGACACTTGGTATCACCCCTTTTCCATGGGCAAGGACCCCAGCCCACGTTCGCCGGGCGGGAGCAACCCTCTTCCAGTCTTGAAGCTGATCCGTTGAAGGAGATGGAACGCATGCGCAAATTCTCGATTCCCCGTGCCGTGGCTGGTCAGGAGTACGCCAGCCTGCAAAAGAGTGAAAACTACCCGGCCGACTTTTCTGCCCAAGCCGGTTTACAGGTCAAGGCGTGGCCCCAGGACCTTCGCTTCCACATGGACCCGAATTTCCCCAAGCAAATCAAGCTGGCCGATTACGTGAAGAACCTGCATGGACACCTCATCGTGTCGGCCGGGTTCAAGTCCCTGCTGCTGGGCATGCAAGCCCAGCATGTGGAGGCCCTGCCGCTGACCATCATCGATCACAAGGGCAAGGTCGCCAGCACCGATCACTGCTATCTCAACCTCTTCCCCCTGGTCGATGCGATCGATCAAGATCAATCCGAGCTGGACTGGAATGCGATTGACACGACTTCGGTCAGTGGGTGCGACAAGCTGGTGCTCGACGATGCGAGGATCCCGGCCGGGCTCCACATCTTCAGGTTGAAGCACTTGACCGATGAGATCGTGATGTCGGACGAATTGGTCAAGGCCATCCAGGCGGCCAAGATGACGGGCATCAAGTTCGATCGGGTCGAAGACTTCGAGTGTTGAAGCCATGGTGCTGACATGAGCCTGAGCGACACCCGACTCGTCCTGATTGCCGGCATTCAGGAAAACCTGTCCATCCTGGTCAACGACCCGCCCATGGCCCAGGCGGCGTTCGAGATCGAGGAGGCCTCGCAGTGGTTGATCGCGCTGGGCATCTGCAACCTGCTGATCTACGCCGACGTCGACCGGTTCTACGAGAACCTGGTGCGCGCAGGTCACACGCGTCGCCATTTCCTGCTGCTGTGTCGCCAGCAGGGGCTCACCGATCACCCCCACCTGGCCATCAGCCGTTGGGACGCCTTTCTGGCGGTGGTCGCTGCGGGCGACTTCCCGCTGGCGCGTGACCTGGCCGTGGGCTCGACCGACCAATGGGTCAAGACCGGCGAGTACGAAGACGACTTCTGCTACCGCCTGTTCCTGCATGACCTGATCGCCCCGCCCGATGCGGTGCGTCAGGCGCGTCTGCCCGCCACGCTGCAGCGCTGGGGCCAGTGGCTCGGCGGCCAGGCTTGCCCGCGCCTGGCCGTGTGCGAAGCCTTGCTGGCGCGCGACGCGGCCGCCTTCACCCAGGCTTTCGACGACCGCCTGGCCCAGCGTCAGGCCGAGGTGCAAAAGCAGGCCAAGATGGTCATGGCGGCCGACGACACCTTCGAGCCCATGGCGCGGGTGTTCATCGAAGGCCTGGCCTTGCTGCGCATCGCCAGTCGGCTGGGGCTGCCCACGCGTGTTGACTACCCCTTGTGTCCAGCCGTGGCGCGAGGCCGTGCCAGCCTGCCTTTCCCCGACGACATCTTCCCGGTGCTCGACGCCGAGCGGCGAGCCGTGTTGGCCGCAGCCGGTCGCAAGTCGCCTTGAGCGGCGCATTGGCTCCAGACATGGCCCACCCCCGCATCCACAACGCCACACCGTTCGCCTTCTCGTCGGTGTTCGCCACCGACCTGTCGGGCCAGCCGCTGTTCGTGCCGCTGCTCAAGGCGAGCTTTCGCATCGCCCCCGATGGCAGCTTGAGCGTGGCCGACCCGCAGGCGCCCGTGCTGCTGGCCGGGGCCTGGTGGGGCGACCCGGAAACCACCAGCCTGCGCGCCGAGCCCGAAGCGATCGCGCCCAAGCCGGGCACCGACGTCGTGCTCATGGGCCATGCCTGCCCGCAGCGACCGGGCGACACCGACGTCCACGTGGGCTTGCGTGTGGGGCCACTCAGCAAGGTGGCGCGCGTCTTTGGTGACCGCCATTGGGTCCGCCGTGCGGGCTTTGCGGTGCGCACCGAGCCCGAGCCCTTCGAGCGTGTGCCCTTGCGCTGGGAGCTGGCCTTTGGCGGCTGGGACCGCCAGGCCGAAGACCCGAGCCGACACCGTGGCGAGTTGCGCAACCCTGTGGGCCGAGGCTTCTGGAACAGCTGGCCCGACGGCGCCAGCCGCCTGCCCCTGCCCAACATCGAAGACCCCAAAAACCTGATTTCCAGTTTCGACGACCGCCCCCAGCCCATGGGCTTCGGCTTCATCGGCATGCATTGGGCGCCGCGCGTGCAATGGGGGGGCACCTGCGACGGGGCCTGGCTGACCAACCGCATGCCTTTGCCGCCCCTCGACCTTGACCCCCGCTTCTGGCAAGGCGTGATGCCCGACCAGGTGGTCAACCCCCACCTGTTGGGCCACGAGCCGCTGGTGGTCGTGGGCACGCGGCCGGGCGAGGCCTTGCAGACCCGCTTGCCCGGCAGCGGCCAGCCCCCGGTGTTCGACGTGGTGCGCCGCCCGTCGGGCCACGAACAGCTCACAGGCCGCCTCGACACCGTGATCGTGGACACCGACTCCATGACCTTGTCCATGCTGTGGCGTGCGGCCATGCCCGTGGCCCATGTGCCGGCCGACGTCGCGGAAGTCCACGTGCGCTGGCCGGGTGGCTTCTGGGCCGACCCGCCCTTGCCGTCGGGCGCACAGGGGTGAGCCATGCGTGAGTTCCTCATCCCCCTCTACACCGAGCACCTCGAAGAGGCCTCTTTCCTCTACGGCTTGTGCCGCAGCCGCCGCCGCGACGACGAATGGCCCTGGACCGACGTGGCCGACACCGAAGCGCGCCTGGAGGCCCACCTCGACGCCCTGGTGCTGGGCGGGGACCTGGCGCTGGAAACCGGCCTGGCCCGCCTGCCCGACGCCGACGCAGGTGAGTGGTTCGCGCTGGCCGCCGTCGTGGCCCGCCGGGCGCTGGCGCCCCAGATGGCCCACCTGTTGCGGCTGGTGCCGCTCGACCAGCCGGGGCACCTCCAGGCCCTGGCCGACGCGCTCTGCCAGGAGGTGCCGGCGGCCTGGCAGGCCAGCCTCGTGCAGTCGCTGCAAGCGGGCGCCGAGGCCCACCCGGTGTTGTGGTCGCTGGCCTGGCGGCGGCGCTGGCTCCCGGCCGATCAGGTGGTGGCCTTGGCCCGGCGTGTGCCGCTGGCGGCCAGGCCCTGGTGCCAGGGCGCCTGGCCCCTGTTGGCGGCCCCTGGCGCCGCGGGCTTGCTGGCCGAAAGCCCGCTGCCGCCCGCCGACGACATGCCCTGGGCCCCGGCCATCGGCCCCGACGCCGCCTCGGCCCACCTGGCGGCCCAGCGCGGCCACCTGCTGCCCACCGACGCGCCGCTGGCCACCGCCTGTGTCGGTGGTGCCGAAGCCGCGCAGGCGCTGGTGCGGCGCTGGCTGGCGGCCGGCCCCACCGCCCCGGATGCCGTGGCCACTTGCGTGGCCGTGGGCTTGTGCGGTGAACTGAGCGCCGTGCGGCCACTGTTGTCGGCCCTGGCCGACGGCGGCTTGGCGCCCCATGCCGCACAGGCCCTGTACCTCATCACCGGGGCGCCCCTGTTCGAGCAGGTGTTCGTGCCCGACGAAGACGACGACGAAGCCGAGGCGCGGCCAGCGCGCCCGCTGCAAGCCGGCGGCGCGCTGCCCAAACCCGGCGACGGCCGCACCCGTGGCGAAATGAAGCGTTTGCTGTCGCAAGACCCGGCGCGCTGGCAAGCCTGGCTGAGCGCCCACAGTGGCCAGTTCCAGGCAGGCCGGCGCCACCGGCTGGGCCAGCCCTGGCAAGCCCAGGTCTTGCTCGATGCCTTGCAGTCGGCCGATTACCCCAAAGCTTTGCGCCCGCTGTTGCCGCTGGAGCTGTGGTGGCGCCACGGCATCGACCTGCCCTTCGACACCGACTTGCGCGTGGCGCTGCAGCGCCAGCTCTTCAGCCAGGCCACGGCGGCCGTGGCGGCTGAGCGCTCGCCTGCAGGCGCCTGGCTCCTCCAGGGGCCAAGCGGCGCCCTGGCCCTGCAAGCTGAACCCAGCGGAGGACGCTGATGCCGGTGGCCAACTGGGTGTTGATCGGCGTGTCGGCGGTGCTGCTCCTGCTGGTGTTGCGAGACGGCTGGCGGCACCGTGGCTTCACGCTGGCCATGCGCATCCGGCTGACGGTCATCCTGGTCTTCGCACTCGTCATGGCCTGGCAGCATGTCTGGGCCACCCGCTGAGCGCCTGTGGCATGACTTTCGTTGATTGACCAAGGTCAGCTGTGCACCACACCATGTCAACGTTGCCCCTGGCTTGATCGACAAGCTTCACATTTGATTTTCAGAGGGGCTCTGGAGCCTTCATGCACTTGCTCATCCGCGCCGTGAGTCTGGCTGGTCAGCCTTTGACGCAGGCCATTTCCGCCTACTTCGACGAGCGAGGCGGCACCATGGGCCGCTCTGACACCAACACCCTGGCGCTGCCCGATCCGGAACGCCGCATTTCGCGCCTCCAGGCCGAAGTGGCCCGGGTGCCGGAAGGCTGGCGCCTGACCAACGTGGGCAACGCCAACCCCATCTGGCACAACAACAAAGCCGTGGCGCCCGGTGAGGCCGTGTTGCTGGGCGAGGGCGACGAGCTGCAGGTGGGCACCTATTCGCTGCACGTCAGCCACGCGGCCAACGACCCGGCCGCCCGCACCATCACCCAGGGCCGCCCGGTGGCGGACGCCCGCACGGTCATCGTGGGCTCAGGCAGCGAGCTGCGCACCGACCCCAGCCGCATGGCCTTCCAGGTGAACATGGTGGCGTCGCCAGCCAGCGCCGCCCACCCCAGCACCTCGGCCCACACGGCGGCACACACCGCTGCACACCTGGCGGACGACGGCGCCACCCGCCTGGTGTCCGCCCCGAGCCGCTCCGACGTCACCCAGCTGGTGCCGCCCACCACCACCGCCATGCCCACGCTGGCCTCGGTGGCCACCGTCGCGCCCGCGCCTGCCCAGGTCGTGCCTGCTCCGGCTGCCCCCGCGCAGCCCGCAGCCTCGCCTTTTGACGACTTGCTGGGCGCGGCGCCTCCCGCCCCCGCCTTCGCAGCGGCCGCAGGCGCCAGCGCTTCGCCTTTTGACGACTTGCTGGCGCCGTCGCCGGCCGGTTTGGCTGGTCTGGCCGCCCCGGCGCCTGCCCCGGTGGTCCCGCCCGCTGCGGCCAGCCCCTTCCTGTCCGCTGCGCCTTCGCCGGCTGCGGCGTCAGCCGACCCCTTCGCCGACCTGCTCGGCCCGGCCGTGGGCAGCGCCCCGGCGGGTGCGGGCCTGTCGACCTGGGGTCAAAGCGCCCCGGCTGGCGCGCCCGCCACGCCCAGCCGCCTGCCCGACGACTTCGACCCCTTCGCCGACCTGATGTCGGCACCGGGCAGCGCGCCCGCGCCGGTATCGGCCTCGCCTTTCGACGGCCTTCAACTCGGCGGCGCGCCTGCCGCCGGTGGCCTGCAAGGCCTGGATTTCATGGGCGGGCAGGGCGGTGGCGCCCAAGGTGGCAGCACCTCGTCCATCGACCAACTCTTCGGCTTGGGCGGCGGGGCCAGCGCAGACCCGCTGGCCGCTTTCATGGCGCGCAGCGAGCCCACCGGCGTGCAAGCCCCGGCCGTGGGCGCGCCGTCCAGCGTGGACCCGCTGGCCTTGTTGACGCCTGCGGCCACCGCGGCGCCCGAGGCGCCCGCCGCAGACGCCTTGCCCCTGGCGGCCACGCCGCTGCCCGACGACACGCCCGAAGTGCAGGGCCTCATGCCTTTGCCGCCGGTGCTGGGCCGCTTGGGTGGCGCCACCGAGGTGGGCGGCTTGAACCTGTCCTTGTCCACCGAGCCCACCGAACACGCTGAAGCGGCGCCCGCCCGCCCGGCGGCCGCGCCCGCCAACTTCGACGAGTTGCTCGAAGGCCTGGCCGCATCGGTGCCGGCCGGCGAGGCACCGGTCACCATGCCTGGGCCGCTGTCGGTCCAATCGGTGGAGTTGCCCGCCTTGGCCGCGCAGTCGCAGGCCGAGCGCACGGTGCTGGTCCACACCCCCTCACTGCTGGTGGCCAAGCCGCAGCAAGCCGATGTGCCCGCCCAGACAGACCCCGTGCTGTCGCTGGCGGGCGAGCTGTCGCTGGCCGAGCCCATCGCGTTCGACTCGCTGCAGCCCCACGCCCGCGTCGAGGTCGACGCCGTGCGCACCGCCCCGGGCGACCTGGCGCCATGGCAGACGGCCCACGCGGGCGACGCCCCCCACGCTCCCCACGCCGACACCCTGGCGCTGTGGTCGGCTTTTTGCCAGGGCGCCGGCGTCAACTTCACGCCGCCGCAAGGCCTCAACCCGGATTTCATGCGCGTGATCGGCCAACTCTTGCGCCATTCGGTCGATGGCACGCTCAAGCTCGTGGCCGCCCGCGCTGCCACCAAGCAAGAGCTGCGCGCCGAGGTCACCGTCATCCAGGCCAAGGGCAACAACCCGTTGAAGTTCTCGCCGGATGCGCAATCGGCCCTGGAGCAGCTGTTGCAGCCGCCCTTGCGGGGCTTCATGGCCGGTCCGGCGGCCGTGTCCGACGTCATGGACGACTTGCTCGGCCACGTCATCGGCACCATGGTGGGCACCCGTGCGGCGCTCGAAGGCGTGCTCCAGCGCTTCGAGCCGGGCCAGCTCGAAGCCAAGTTGTCCGGCCGCAGCGTCATGGACAGCCTGCTGCCCATGAACCGCCGCGCCAAGCTGTGGGAGTTGTACCTGCAGCACTACGACTCGGTGCGCACCGAAGCCCAGGAAGATTTCCACAACCTGTTCGGCCGCGCCTTCTTGCAGGCCTATGAAGAACAGCTCGACCGACTCGACGCCGAGCGTCGGGCGGCCTCGGCCAAGCCGGGGGCACAAGGCCACGCATGATCCCGATCGAAGTTGCCAGCCGAAGCGAAGTCGGCGCCCGCTCTTACAACGAAGACGACCTGCGCCACGGCCAGACAGGAGACCTGACCTACGCGGTGCTCTCTGACGGCGCGGGTGGCCACAGCCATGGCGCCACGGCCTCTGACATCGTGGTGCGCAGCGTGGCCTTGAGCCTGCAGCGCGTCCAGGATTGGCCGCAACACCAGGCTGCCCCGGTGTTGGCCCAGGCCATCCACGTGGCCCAGGACAACCTCAACGCCGGGCAACAGGGCCTCAAGGCCCACCAGCGCATGCACGCCACCGTGGTGGCCTTGTGGCTCGACGCCCGCCAACGCCAGGTCGTGTGGGCCCACGTGGGCGACTCGCGGCTCTACCGGGTGCGCCAGGGCGTCACCGAGCAGCTCACCCTCGACGACTCGGTGGTGCAGCAGATGGTGGCGGCCGGCTTCCTGTCTGCCGAAGACGCACGCCACCACCCCCGCAAGAACCAGTTGCTGGCGGCCATGGGCAGTGAAGAAGCCTTGCAGGTGCACACCCCCAGCCAAGCCGACTTGCTGTGCGAGGGCGACGCCTTCTTGCTGTGTTGTGACGGCTGGTGGGACACCCTCAGCCCGGCCGACATCGCCCGCACGCTCGAAGCCTCGGGCAGCGCCCAGGGCTGGCTCGACCGCATGGCCGGCCACATCCAGGCGGCCCAGGTCCCCAACCAGGACAACTACAGCGCCGTGGCCGTCTGGGTGGGCAACCCCAACGAAGTCACCCGCATCGGGGCTTGAGTCCAGGCGCTGCACCCGCAGGTGACAAAAGTCGATGTCGCCGCCGCAGCGCCCACGTTACAGTCCCACCCGTGGATGGCCCCGCCATCCGAGCATTTCCTGAACACCCGAGAGGAGCCGCCATGTCTCACGCTCACCGCCTGTCCTCCCTGTCCTCCCTGTCCCGTCTGGCCGTCCTGTCGGCGCTGGTGCTGGCCCCCGTGCTGTCGCACGCCGAAGAAGCGGGTGCCGCGCCCACCACCGTGCTCAAGGGCAAGTCGGTCACCGAAGGCAACCTGGTCGACGCGCTCACCCCGCCCGACACCGTGGTCACCCGCAGCCTGCGCGTGCAACGCGACGGCAACACCGGCCAGCAAGCCGCCCGCAAGCCCAGCGCCTCGCTGCTGATCACCTTCGAAACCGCTTCGGCCACGCTCACGCCCCAGGCCCGCAAGCAACTCGACGTGGTGGCCGCCGCCCTGCGCAACGACAAGCTGTCCGAGTACAACTTCAACGTGGAAGGCCACGCCGACCCGCGTGGCGACCATGGTGGCAACCTGACCCTGTCGCAGTTGCGTGCCGAAGCCGTGCGCAACTACCTGGTCAACACCCAGAAGATCGACCCCAAGCGCCTGAAGGCCCAGGGCAAGGGCGACGCCGACGTGCTCAACAAGGCCAACCCGGCGGCCGAAGAAAACCGCCGCGTGACCATCGTCACCGACGTGGCGGAGTGATGAGCGGCGCCCGGCTGTAAGCCTGCGGCGCGCGCTGCCAAGCCCCCCTTGTGGGGGCTTTTTCGTTGCTGTCAAGCGGAATCCCACCTTTTGGGGGTAGTCGCCAGGTGCCGTCTACATAGACTGCAGCGAATTAAAAAATTTGGGAAGTGCGCGGGGCCACACCTCGCGACGATTTGTGCAGCAGCACGCGCTGCGGCCAAGATTCGCCTTTGAGTTGTTGTCAAGCCAGGACTGGCTTGGGTTTGATCTTGGCCGAAGCACTTCAGCAAAACAACATGCAAGTGCAATTCAAATTGCTGCCCATTGTGGCGGTGCTGGTGAGCCATTGGGCTTATGCGGACTACGTTCCTCCCAAGTACTACGTGGGGAGCGCCTACATTGACTATGGATCATCTAGGCCGAAAGAGAAGATTTTTCGAGACTTGGGATCTGCCTGTAGTGCCGTCGTTTCTTATTACAACAAGATATATGGGCCCAGAAAATCCTACGCGCTTAAAAGCATGCGCGAGTATGGGCAGAACTATTCCATGGACGGTGATCGCATCGTTCCAATGGATGGGTATGTCAAGAACGAAGGGAGTGTCAATTGCGTCATGACAGAAACGGATCGAAGCGGTACAGATACGTATGTTATGGAGTTCATTGAGCACAATGCAATTCGCATGTCGTCGCCGTGTTTTGGTAGTTACGACATGGATATTCCGTCGACCTACGCTGAGTACAACGCCAACTACGACAAATTTTACAAATATGGCAACCCCGTAGAAGCACATTTTGGTACGAAAAAGTCTCAACTCAAGACGTGCGGCTGTGCGGGTCCCGACGGAGATTACAAGGACGGGCGCTGGCGCCAAACCAGTAACGGGTGTGTGCCCATTGAAGAGCAAGCCAGTTACAAACCAGAAGAAAAGAACACTTCCGAGAATTCAGGTGTATGCGGGATTGGTAACCCGATCAATCCGGCGACTGGGGCAAAGTACCTGAAGGAATTGGACTATGCCAGCAGTGCGGGGGAGGTGGCACTGAAGTTCGAGCGACAGTACAACAGCAAAGTGGATCCGATCACGCCATCGGTGGGGCTTGGTTGGGGTTGGCGCCATAGATATAGCCGTAGCTTGGTATTTGATGAAGCTGATGCGTTGCCCCGCGTGCGTGTGACGCGGCCTGACGGCGGAGCGGTGGTGTTCCGGCAGCAACTTGACGGCAGCTACAAGCAGGATGCAGACGTCAATGATCGCTTGGTTGCAATCAGGGATGGCGCAGGTGCCATCACAGGCTACACATTTACTGTGGCTGATGGTCCTGAGGGTGTGGGCGTAGTGGAGAGCTACGATGCGACTGGAAGAATACAAAGCCTCAAGACTGTTGGGGGCTGGCAGCTGACTTTTGGATGGAGCACGTCAGCCACAAATTCAGACATAGCGCCAGCTGCTGGGTACCTCATCAGCGTGACTGACAGTGGCGGCCGCTATTTGGCGTTCGAGTACAACTCGGGTGGTCAAATTAAGGTTTTGCAGGATCCGTCCGGCCAGAGCTATGCCTACTCCTATGACGACAATGGCAACCTCACCAGCGTGACCAACCCGCGCCAAGAGGTTCGCACGTACCACTACAACGAAGCCGACCACATCCAGAAGGAAGACGGCACGTATGGCACAGCCGGGGAGGCTGGGCACCTGACCAACGCCCTGACGGGCATCACCGACGAGAAGGCGGTGCGGTACGCGGACTACCGCTACCAGTTCGATGGCCGCGGGGTGGAGACCACGCACGCGGCCGGGGCGGATAAGCACACCTTGAGCTACGCTGCAGACGGCAGCGGCACGACGGTGGTGGACCCGCTGAACCAATCGCGGGTGTACAAATTTGCGGTGGCCCAAGGCGTGGCGCAGCCGCAAGATCAAGACCAGCCGTGCAGCACGGGCAGCCCGTACAAAAGCACGAAGGTGGACGGCAATGGCAACCCCGAGTACCAGATCGACTTCAACAACAACCGCACCAGCTTTGTGTACGATACCGTGCGCAACCTGGAGACCAGCCGCAAAGAAGGGCTGACGGCAGAAGGCGTGGCGACGGCGCAAACGCGCACCACCACCACGGAGTGGCACCCCAGCCTGAGGTTGCCGGCGAAGGTGGCGCAGCCGCTCAAGCTCACGACGTACGAGTACTACCCCAGCGGCCTGCTGAAGACGCGCACCGAACAAGCGACGACGGATGCGGACGGCAGCAAAGGGCTGAGCCCGACGCTGGACACCACGGTGCCCAGCCGCAGCTGGGGCTACACGTACAACGGCGAAGGCCAAGTGCTGACGGTAGACGGCCCGCGCACCGATGTGAGCGACATCACCACGCTGACGTACTACCCCAGCACCGACACGGCGGCGCCACCCAAATGGCGCAAAGGCGATGTGCAGACGGCCAAGAACGCGGCCGGCCACGTCACGACCTTCAACGAATACGACGCGCATGGCAACGTGCTCAAGAGCACGGACGCCAACAACGTGGTGACGGTCAACACCTACGACGAACTGGGGCGGCTGAAGACGCAAAGCGTGGGCGGCTTGACCACCAGCTACACCTACGACGCACGCGGCATGCTCGAGAGTGTGAGCACCCCGCAAGGCGCCACGCTGACCTACGGCTACGACGACGCGCACCGCCTCAAGACCATCACGGACCGAGACGGCGCGCGTACGGAATACACCGAACTCGACGCCATGGGCAACCGCAAGGACGAGCGGGTGTACGACGCTGCAAACAAACTGGTGCGCCAGCACAAGCGCCAGTACAACGCGCTCAACCGGTTGGAGCAAGACATCGGGGCGACCAACTCGACCAAGCAAATCACCCAGTACGAGTATTACCTGGGTGGTCAGCTCAAGAAGGTGACCGACCCGCTCAGCCGCATCACCGAGCACACGTACGACGCGCTCAACCGGCTCAAGGACAGCACCTTGCCGGTGCCGCAGACGGGTGTGGCGCGTCCGGTGGTGGGCTATGGCTGGGACGGGCAGGACCGGCTGGCCAGCGTGACGGATCCGCGCACGCTCAAGACGAGCTACACGATCGATGGTCTGGGCAACCGCAGCAAAGTGGTGAGCCCGGATGCTGGCACGCAAAGCTACACGCCGGACGAAGCAGGCAACATCAAGAGCGCCAAAGACGCCAAGCTGCAAACGACGGGCTACACCTACGACGCACTCAACCGCGTCAAGCAGGTGACGTTGCACGACAGCAGCGTGCAGGTCTACGAGTACGACACGGCAACCAACGGCAAAGGCAAGTTGGCGAAGATCACCGAGAAGGACGCAGCAGGTACGGTGGTGAGCACCCTGAGCCTGACGTACGACAGCCTGAGCCGGGTCCAGACGTTGACGCGTGCGCTGGCGGGCAAGAGCCTGGGCACAAGCTACGGCTACGACACCCAAGGCAGGCTCGACACCGTGACCTACCCCTCGGGGCGCGTGGTGAAGTACGCCTACGACACATCAGGCCGGGTCAACGGCGTGACCACCACCCCCGCAGGTGGCACGGCGATGACGGTGGTCAAAGACGTGAGCTACCACCCGTTTGGCGGCATCAAGCAATACACGTACGGAAACGGCCAGGTGCAAAAGCTGGACGTGGACATCGACGGACGGCCCTCAGGCTACGTGCTGGGTGCCAGCAGCTACAAGCTGGACTATGACGTGGCCAGCCAGCTGCAATCGATTACCAATGTGGGCAACCTCAGCGACCTGAACACGTACGGGTGGGACGGCCTGTCGAGGCTGAGCAGCGCAGCGACGCCGACTAGCAGTTACGGCTACACGTACGACGGCGTGGGCAACCGCAGCACGACGACAGTGGGCGGCACCACGACGAGCTATGGCTACCCGACGGACAAGAACAGGCTGACGTCGGTGGGCAGCCAGGCGCAGGGCTTTGACGACAACGGGGCGCTGAAGACGGCGAAGGCAGGCAGCTTCACGCACGACGTGCGAGGCCGACTGAGCCAGTTCGACGGCGCGGCGGGCACGACGACCTACGGCGTGGACGCCTTGGGCCTGCGGGTGCGCAAGAGCAACGCGCAAGGCGACTTCCTGTACGCCTACGACGCCGACGGCAACTTGCTGGCCGAGTCCACCGTGGGCGGCACCATCGTCAAGGAATACATCTACCTGGGCACAAGACTCGTGGCCGTGGCTACTCAATGAAGGTTCATCGAGCCAGTTCGCATGGCTTCGTGCCGTCTGGCGCGAAGCAGACGGATGTCGGGGGGCACCCCCCCAAGAAAATCATTTGGAAGCCCAAATCAGGGCAATGAAGTCATGAAACATCTGACAAAACTCATCGCATGCAGGGCGCTGGTTGCGAGCTTGCTTGGCGGAGCTGCTGGCCTGGCGCCTGCAGCTGTTGGGATCAAAGTGGCAAATCTACCCTCGTTGGCCATCACCGCGCCGACATCGGTGGCTTTGCCCGTCGACCTCTCAGGAGTCACCGCGACCAGCATCGCGAAAATCGAGGTTGTTTCAGGTGGCGTGTCGAGCCTTTATCCCGTGACGGCTGGTCAATCTCGTCAGATGGTGCCTGTCAAAGTTGTTGCAGGCGGCAATTTTTATTCGATTCGCGCAAGAGGAAATTCAGGACAAATTCTTGCTTCGACAAACCTCACACTCGCGGGTACTGCTTTGCCGGTTGGGCAAAGAATATCCGCTTACGAGGGGCTCAGTGCTCAAACATCTACCCTCACAGATGTTCAGTTTGGCACCGGCGTCAGCTGGGTTAAAAAGGCCATCGCAGGCAAATACACGTGCGATGCAAGCACATTTGGATCGGATCCATTTCCTGAGGTTCAGGGGAAAATCTGTGTCGCGCTGAACAAGTTTCCTGTTGTGTCTTGGGTTTGGCCGATGAATAACAGTCTGCTTTACGTCAGTGATAACAACGCCATATCCGTTTCTGCGTCCGATCAAGATACTGGCATTTCGAGGGTGGAATTTTTTGTAAATGGCTCTTCAGTAGGTCAGTTGACGGCGGAGCCATTCAAGCTGATCTATAAATTCAAGCCCGGTTCTTATCGATTGCGTGTGGTTGCTTTTGACAAATGGGGTGCATCTGCTTCAACTGAAGAGATTAATGTTGATGTGGAGGATGGTGCAAATGCGTTGCCCTTCAGCCGTGTTTACGTGAAACAGAACAATTTCACCTCGGGCTTGGGGGATGTATTGTTGGCTGCCGATGTCGCTGACCCTTACCGAGGAAAAGTTGTCAATGTCGAGTTCTTGGTGAATGGCGAATTAATTTCTGGTGTGCGGGATGTATCGGCTGATTTCGTGGGGCCAGTCCTGCCCCAGGATGGGTATCCATACACCTACACTCAGGCCTGGACGAGGGTTCCGCCCGGCACTTATAGTATTGTGGCTAGGGCGACCGACAACAGCGGGGGTGTGGTTCACTCTCTGCCGATCAATGTTGTTGTTGGGCCCGACCCTTATAGCCCAGTAGTCAGGCTTACATCGCCTACTGCGGGCGCAAATTACTCTATTCCTGCAACAATTGGCCTCTCTGCAGTTGCGAAAT
>JBEEJT010000333.1:0-4096 GCA_041169085.1 Pseudomonadota bacterium
GCTACCACGGCCATGCCAACGCCCTGCTGGTCAAGGCCGGCTCGGGCCTGGCCACCTTCGGCTTCCCCACCAGCGCCGGCGTGCCCGCCGAGGTGGTGCAGCACACCCTGGTGCTCGAATACAACAACATCGAGCAGCTGGAGGAGGCCTTCAGGCTGCACGGCCCCGAGATCGCCTGCGTGATGATCGAGCCCATCGCCGGCAACATGAACTTCGTGCGCGCCAGCGTGCCGTTCGTGAAGCGCATCCGCGAGCTGTGCGACCAGCACGGCGCGCTCTTTGTGTTCGACGAGGTGATGAGCGGCTTCCGCGTGGCCCTGGGCAGCGCACAAAGCCTCTATGCCCAAGCCATCCCCGGCATGCAACCCGACATCAGCGTGTTCGGCAAGGTGATCGGTGGCGGCATGCCGCTGGCCGCCTTTGCCGCGCGCAGCGAGATCATGGCCAAGCTGGCCCCGCTGGGCCCCGTCTACCAGGCCGGCACGCTCTCAGGCAACCCCGTGGCCACCGCTTGCGGCCTGGCCACGCTCAAGCTCATCAGCCAGCCCGGCTTCTTCGAAGCCCTCGGCGAGCGCACGCGCGGCTGGATGGACGGCCTGCGCGGTGCGGCTGCGGAAGCCGGCATGACGCTGACCACCGATTGCGAAGGCGGCATGTTCGGCTTCTTCTTTGCCGACTCGCTGCCTCAGCACTACCAAGCCGTCATGGCGCGTGGCACCGACACCTTCAACCGCTTCTTCCACCTCATGCTCGACCGTGGCGTGTACCTGGCCCCGGCCATGTACGAGGCCGGCTTCGTGAGCGCGGCCCACACGGCCGCAGACATCGACCACTGCGTGGCGGCCGCCCGCGAGGCCTTCCGTCAGCTGTAATTTCGGCGAGTTCGCCCCATGCACATCCACATCCTCGGCATCTGCGGCACCTTCATGGGTGGTCTGGCCGCCCTGGCCCGCGAAGCCGGCCACACCGTCACGGGCTGCGACGCGGGCGTCTACCCGCCCATGAGCGACCAACTGCGTGCCCTGGGCATCGACCTGATCGAAGGCTGGTCGCCCGATCAGCTGAGCTTGAAGCCCGACCTGTTCGTGATCGGCAACGTGGTCAGCCGCGGCAACCCGCTGATGGAAGCCATCCTGGACGCGGGCCTGCCCTACACCAGCGGCCCGCAATGGCTGGCCGAGCACGTGCTGCGTGGCCGCCATGTGCTGGCCGTGGCCGGCACGCACGGCAAGACCACCACCACGTCGATGCTGACCTGGATCCTGGAGGCCTGCGGCAAGCAGCCGGGCTTCCTGGTGGGCGGCGTGCCGCAGAACTTTGGCGTCTCGGCCCGGTTGGGCGAGGTGCGGGCACCGAGCGCCGCCGGGCCGTCCCAAGGCGCGAGCACCCCCTCGGGGGGCCGCGAAGTGCCCGCAGGGCCAAGCTGGGGGGCCCCGTTTGTCATTGAAGCAGACGAGTACGACACCGCCTTCTTCGACAAGCGCAGCAAGTTCGTGCACTACCGCCCGCGCACGGCCATCTTGAACAACCTCGAGTTCGACCACGCCGACATCTTTGCCGACCTGGCCGCCATCGAGACGCAGTTCCACCACCTGGTGCGCACCGTGCCCGCGAGCGGCCGCCTGGTGGTCAACGCCCGCGAAGAAGCGCTGGAGCGCGTGCTGACCCGTGGCTGCTGGTCAGACGTGGCCCGCTTTGGCGTGCGGGGCGACACCCCGGGCTTCCGCGCCCGTGGCGAGCCGCACGCTTTCGACGTGCTCAAGGCCGGTGTGCTGGTGGGTCGCGTGGAGTGGGCCCTGCTGGGTGAGCACAACCAGATGAACGCGCTGGCGGCCATCGCCGCGGCCGAACACGTGGGCGTGAGCCCGGCCGACGCCTGCAAGGCCCTGGGCGAGTTCGCCAACGTCAAGCGTCGGCTGGAGCTGCGTGGCGAAGCCGCGGGCGTGGCCGTGTACGACGATTTCGCCCACCACCCCACCGCCATCCGCACCACGGTGGACGGCTTGCGCCGCAAGGTGGGCCCGGATCAGCGCATCCTGGCGGTGTTCGAGCCCCGCTCCAACACCATGAAGCTGGGCACGATGAAGGCGCTGCTGCCTTGGTCTCTGGAAGAAGTTGACCTGGCCTTCTGTCACTCAGGTGGCTTGGGATGGGACGCCCAGGAAGCGCTGGCGCCCATGGGCGACCGCGCCTTCGTGGCCGACACGATCGACACGCTCGTCAACAAGGTGGTCCGCCACGCCAAGGCCGGCGACCAGATCCTGTGCATGAGCAATGGCGGCTTCGGCGGCGTGCACGACAAGCTGCTCAAGGCCCTGGCCGAGCGGGGCTGAACCCCCTCGCGCTTCGCCAGCCAGCGGCGCTCAGACCGTGGCGGTGGCGCCGGGCTTGTCCGCAGGCATGCGGGGCACCGGGTCGGCCAGCAAATCGCCCAAGTCCCGGTCGTCGGCGGTGTCCCCCACCGGCGCGTCGCCCGGTGAAGCCACCACGGACGACATCCAGGTCGCAGGGTTGACGCCCAGGCGCGCTTGCGGCTCGAACAGGTCCACCCGGTCGGTGATCAAGCCATCCAGGCCCGACATCCACAGGTCGTTGGCGCGCTGCGACTCGTTGACGGTGTAGGTCAACACCTTGAAGCCCGCCGCGTGCAAGGTGGCGATGCGCACCTCGTCGAGGTGCGGGTGGTTGACCACCACGGCCATGCAGCCCAACTCCTGCGCCAACTCGGGCGCATCGGCCACCCAACGGTCGAGCAGCAAGGCGCGAGGCAACTCGGGCTGGGCCTGGCGGGCGGCGTCCAGCGCTTCCATGCTGAACGAACTGAGCAGGGGCTTGACGGCGGCGTCTGCCCACCATTTGGCCACGCGCTGGGCCACGACCTTGCCGGTCCTGGCTTCCTCGCCCAGGCCGGGCTTGATTTCCAGGTTGACCATGAGGCCCAGGGCCTGCAGCCAGCGCGACAGGGCTTCCAGCCGCAGCAAGGGCTCCCCCGCGTGGGTGCGGCTGTGCCAGCTGCCCGCGTCCAGGCGCGAGAGCTGGTCCCAGGTGAACAGGCCGGCCACGCCCTGACCATTGGTGGTGCGGTCGAGTTCGCTGTCGTGCAGCAGGAAAGGTTCCCCGTCTGCAGACAATTTGACGTCGCATTCGAACATCGCAAAGCCGTGGTCTGCCCCCAGGCGGAAGGCCGCCAAGGTGTTTTCAGGCGCGAGCTTGCCCGCGCCTCGGTGGGCGATCCAGGCCGGATAGGGCCAGGCGAAGGGGGTGTCAGGCAGGCTCATGGTGGCAAAGGCCGGGGGCGACCGTGAAATCAGCAAATCCGTGACCTGAAGCATACCGACTCACCACCCACCCAAAGCCCTGCTTTGGCCCCGGGGAGATGCCCATTTCCAGTCGAGGGCCGGGGCCCCTGCGGTACCATCTCGCCTCAGGCGCGAAAACCACGGCTGGAATGTCCCCCATTTCCGGCCTATGCCCGTTCTTTTTCATCATTCGGTTTCACGCCTGGCGCCCTCATGAACGCACCGACCGAGCTGACCCACATGACCGCCCAGGCTGCCGACGGCCACACCGACGGCCAACCCCGCCTGCGCGAGATCCCCTACAACTACACCTCGTTCTCCGACCGCGAGATCGTGCAGCGCCTGCTCGGTCAGCGCGCATGGGAGGTGCTGAGCCTGCTGCGCGCCGAGCGCCAGACTGGCCGCTCTGCCCGCATGCTCTACGAGGTGCTGGGCGACGTCTGGGTTGTGCAGCGCAACCCCTACCTGCAAGACGACTTGCTGGACAACCCCAAGCGCCGCAGCCAGCTGATCGAGGCCCTGCAGCACCGCCTGGGCGAAGTCAACAAGCGCCGCACGCCGGGCTCGGACGCCAGCCGCGACCAACTGGTCGGCGAGTTGCTGGAAGCCGCCAAAAAGGCCGTTGAGCGTTTTGCCCAAGCCTTCAACCAGATGGCCACGCTGCGCGCCGACACCACCCGCGTGCTGGGCCGTGTCACCCGTGGTGACAACATCAAGTTCGACGGCCTGAGCCGCGTGGCGCACGTGACCGACGCCACCGACTGGCGTGTGGAATACCCCTTCGTGGTCCTGACCCC
>JBEEJT010000334.1:0-45294 GCA_041169085.1 Pseudomonadota bacterium
GCCGACCTCAACGCGCAGGGCCGCACCGACATCCTGCTCGTGGACGACCTCGGCACGCAAGGCAAGTGGAAGAACATTGCCAAGCGCCGCTTCCTGGATTTGGTGGACTACCGCAAGCTCGACACCTTGCTGCCAACGCTGGGTAAAGCCGATGCCGTCTTCCACATGGGCGCCAACTCCTCGACCACCTCGACCGACGGCGACGAGATATTGGAAGTCAATCTGCACGCAACCATGGCTTGGTGGAAGTGGTGCACACAAACCGGCACCCCCTTCATCTACGCCTCATCGGCCGCCACCTACGGCGACGGCACGCAAGGCTTTGACGACAACCAGGCCCCTGACGATCTTGACCAACTCGCGCCTCTGAACCTGTATGGCTGGTCCAAGCACCAGTTCGACAAATGGGCCGTGGAACGTGCCGCTGAAGGCAAGGCCCCACCGCAATGGGCCGGCCTGAAGTTCTTCAACGTCTACGGCCCGAACGAATACCACAAGGGCGACATGAAGAGCCTGGTGGCCAAGAACACAGCCCTGGTTCAACAAGGTGCCACGATCAAGTTGTTCAAGTCCTACAAGGACGGCTTTGCCGACGGCCAGCAACTGCGTGACTTCGTCTACGTCAAAGACTGCGTCAACGTGATGCTGTGGCTGCTCGATAACCGCCACGTGAGCGGCGTGTTCAACCTGGGCACGGGGCAAGCTCGTTCATTCGTTGATTTGATTCAAGCCATTGGAGCCGCCCTGAACAAGCCCGTGAACATCGAGTTCGTGGAGATGCCTGAAAGCATCCGCCCCAACTACCAATACTTCACCGAAGCCAGCATGGCCAAGCTGCGTGCGGCCGGCTACACGGCGGCGATGCACTCGCTGGAAGACGGCGTGGCAGACTATGTGAAGCAGCACCTCACCCAGCCCGACCCTTACTTCTGACGCGACCGGCCGCCGTGCACCTGTCCATCCTCATCCCTGTCTACAACGTCGAACGCTACTTCGACGAATGCCTGCGCAGCGTCCTGGCGGCCTGCGAGCCCGGCGACGAGGTCATCCTGGTCAACGACGGCAGCACCGACACCAGCGGCGCGCTGTGCGACGCGGCCGCAACGGCCCACCCTGGCTTGGTGCGGGTGATCCACCAGGCCAATGCCGGGCTGTCCGCCGCGCGCAACCAGGCCCTGGCGCACGCCGCCCAGGACGTGATTTGCTTCCTGGACTCGGACGACGTGTTGTGTGCGGACACCCTGCAACAGGCCCGCGCCTTGTGGGACGAAACGCAACCGGACGTGATGGTGTGCGACGCCGCACGCTGGCGCGAAGGTCAGCCCGATGAGCCGCTGCGCCACACCCTGCCCCCCAGGCAGCCGGTGCCCCCACACCAGGCCCTTTTGGCCACTTGGCACGACAACTTCCTGTCGTCATGCTGCCGGCTCTACAGCAAGCGTTTGCTCGACAAGCTGGGCCCGACCCTGTTCCCGCCGGGCCAATCCTACGAAGACAACAGCATCGTGCCGACCATCATGGCCGAGGCGCAACGTGTGGTCTACCTGCCCATGCCGCTGTTCCGCTATCGCATTCGTCCGGGCAGCATCACGCAGGAGCACCGACTCAGCCGCTGCCTCGACCACGCACGCTCATTGGCTTCGCCGCTGGCCCACCTGGCGACCCAGGGGCATCCCCAGGACGTGCAGATGGCTGCCAACCTGGCGGCGCTCCATCACATCGTGATCGCCGTGCGCCACGCGGCCACGATCAAGCGCCTGACCACCCGCGAACTCCTGTCGGTCATTCAGACCGGCACGGCCACATTGACCCTGTCTCCTGCCGACATCCTGAACGCAGCGCACACCAGCCCCCATGGCAAACCGGTGCGCAAGCATGCCCGCAGCATCCTCCAAGGCAGCCGCTTGTACGCAGCCCAACGGGTCCTCCTGGGGCGCTGGAAGCGCGCGCGCCAAGACTGAGCCCATGAACGTCTCTTTCATTCTGGCCGCCTACAACGTTGGCCCCTACATCGATGCGTGCCTTGCCAGCTTGCTGCCCGAACTGCAACCGGGCGACGAGCTGATCGTGGTCAACGACGGTAGCACCGATGACACGCGAGCCCGGCTGGGTGCTGCCCTGGCCCAATGGCCCCAGGCCATCATCGTGGACCAACCCAACAGCGGCGTGTCCTGCGCGCGCAACGTGGGCCTGCAACACGCCAAAGGCGATTACGTGCTGCTCCTGGATGGCGACGACGTTGTCCTCGGTCCGGGCTTGCGTGTGGCCCGCAGCCAACTTGCCCAGATCCAGCCAGACATCCTGGTCATGGATTTCATCGAGTGGCCGCAGACACCTGGCCAACCCGAGCGCCCGTCGCCCAAGCGCAGCCACCGCCCCGGAGAGGTCACCAGCAACGCCCCCGCTCACGTCGTGGAGACGCTCAACGACTGCATCCCCTGCATCTGGTCACGCTTCATCAGGCGCAGCGTCTTCTCTGGCCTCGGGCCCGCCCCATTCCCGGCGTGGAGCATGTACGACGATCTGGCGGCCACCGTGCACATCGTGGCACAAGCGCAGACCTTGCTTTACCTGCCCTTGGCCACCATGAAATACCGCATCCGCGCCGGCAGCCTCACGCAACTGCGGAGCACTCGCAGTTGCACGGACATGGTCAAGGCGGCGCTGCATGCGACCACGGTCACCCAGCAATTCCCCCAGGACACGCAAGTCAAGGCCGCCGCCACCCGTTTCCTCGCGCGCAAATGGATGGATGCCGTCAAGCTGAGCCGACAGGCACAAGGCAAACAACTGCTCATCCAGCAAAGCCTGCTCAACGACATCAACGAGACCTTGCTGCGCGCCCCCAAGTCAGACCTGCTGCCCTTGCTGCAATCCGGCCGCAAGGACGAACGCAAGGCCCACCGGCACCTGATGCTGGCGCGACTGCACAGCGGCCTGTATGCACGCACCATGGCCAAGCTCGCTGAGCGCAAGCAAAGGCGTGCGCACCATGGCTGACGCCGCCAAGCTGCATTTGCCTGACGTGACCTTGTGTTGCGTGGACACCCGGTCGCTGCCGCAGGCCACCCAGGCCTTGCGCCGGTGTCTGGACCAGGCCACCTTCGGTCGCGCCGTCTTCTTGTCCGGCACGCCCACCGCCGCACTCCAGGCGCAGGTGCCGGAAGTCGATTGGCAAGTGATCCCGCCCTTGCGCGGCATCACCGACTACAACCGCGTGGTGCTCCAGGAGCTGCTGCCACACGTGCACACGTCGCACGTGCTCATCGTGCAATGGGATGGCTTCATCACCCACCCCCAGCTGTGGCAAGACGATTTCCTGTCGGTGGACTACATCGGACCTCCCTGGTACCACGGTGGCCACCCTGGGCTCGTGGGCAATGGCGGCTTTTCCCTGCGTTCGCGTCGATTGCTGCAAGCGTGCAGCCACATGAGCTTCGACATGCAAGCGCCAGAAGACGAAACGCTTTGCGTGCATCGGCGCAGCGAACTGGAGCAAGCCCACGGCATACGCTACGCCCCACTGGCCATGGCACAAGCGTTCGGCTGCGAATATGGCCAATACCGGCCCACCTTCGGCTTCCACGGCATGCACAACTTTGCCCATGTCCTGTCGCCGCAAGCGTTGGCGAGCTGGCTGGACACGGCCCCCGCCGACCTGCTCAAGCACCAGCACAGCCGCAAGCTGATCAAAGAGTTGATGCGCCATGGCCGGGCGAAAGAAGCTCGGCTTTGGCTGCGTCGACGCGCCGCGCTCATGGGCTGGACCGGCGACCAGATCAACCTGTATGTGCGCAGTTGCCTGCACGGCCTGACTTGACAGCGTCTCCATGAACCTGCGACAGCTCCTTCGCCCCCGCTCCATCACCGTCAGCAAGCTCCTGGGTGGCCTGGGCAACCAGATGTTCCAGTACGCGGCGGGTCAAGCCGTGGCGCAACACCACGGCAACCGTCTGGTGCTCGACACCACGCCGCTGCACGAAGTCGGCACCCACACCCCCAGGCAGTACGGCCTGGACGCCTTCCAGATCCGGGCGACCGTCGATGGCTTGCCTCGCCACACCCTGCGCGCCCTGCTGAGGGTGCGCGACGAGTGGCCTGCGGACCGGTGGTTCGAACGCGTCCCGCGCGGGGCCAAACTGGAAGGCTATTGGCAAGACCCGGGCTACTTCGCGTCCATCCGGGCGGATTTGCTGAACGACTTCAGCCTCAGCGCGCCCCCAAGCGCCTACGCCGCAGGGGTCGCCGACCAGATCCGACGCTGCGCCAACCCCGTGTCCATCCACTTCAGGCGCGGCGACTACGTCAGCAACGCATCGGCGGCGCAGGTCCATGGCACTTGCACCCCTGACTACTACGCGCAGGCCTGCCAACGCTTGACCCAGCAGGTGGCCGACCCGGCCTGCTTCGTGTTCTCGGACGACCCCGAATGGGTGCGCACCCAGTCTGGCTTGCAGCTACCCTATGTCCTGGTGGACGCCAACCAGTCCAGCGCGGCCCAAGACATCTGGCTGATGAGCCTGTGCCGGCACCACATCGTGGCCAACAGCAGCTTCAGTTGGTGGGGCGCCTGGCTGGGCAGCCAGGACGGTCTGAAGATGGCCCCTCGGCAGTGGCTGGCCGACCCTCAGGCCAACGCAGCCGTGCGCATCGTTCCTGGCCATTGGGATCGCATTTGAAGCATCCAGGGCTGTTTTGCACCGCTTCTCAGGCCATCTCCGGGGGCATCCCCCGTGTCAAACTGGGTGGCCCGCAGTAACATCCCGGCTTTGAGCAACCCTTTGCCCCGCCATGTCTGACTCCACCCTCGCCGAAGCCCCCGGATCGCTGTCCGGCGTGGCGCGCGTGCTGGTCAATGCAGGCAAGCTGGATGCGCGCGCCGCTGAAAACCTCAGCAAAGCCGCCAAAGACCAGAAGCGCAGCTTCGTCTCCACCCTGGTGGCGAGCGGCGCCATCAACCCCGACGACCTGGCCCACACCCTGTCCAAGGCCTTGTCCGTCCCGGTGATGGACCTGGCGGCGGTGGACGTCAATCGCCTGCCCAAGGGCATCATCGACAGCAAGCTCTCCAGCCAGTACCAGGTGCTGGTGTTGTCGCGTCGCGGCAGCCGCCTCTTCGTGGCCGGCGCCGACCCGACCGACCAGGAAGCCATCGAGCGCATCAAGTTCACCACGCAGCTCTCGCCGGAATGGGTGATCGTCGAGCACGACAAGCTCGCCAAGCTCCTGGAAACGCTCAACGGCTCTGCTGAAGACCAGCTGGCCGCCATCGCTTCGCAGGATTTCGAGTTCGACGTCACCGAAGACCTCGGCTTGCCGGCGCCAGAGACCGAGGTTGCCGCCGAAGTCGAAGACGCGCCCGTGGTGCGCTTCCTGCAAAAGATGCTGATCGACGCGATCAACATGCGCGCGTCCGACTTGCACTTCGAACCCTACGAGTTCAAATATCGCGTCCGCTTCCGCGTGGACGGCGAATTGCGCGAAGTCACCCAGCCGCCCGTGGCCATCAAGGACAAGCTGGCTTCGCGCATCAAGGTGATTTCCAAGCTCGACATCGCCGAGCGCCGGGTGCCGCAAGACGGCCGCATGAAGCTGAAGTTCGGCAACAAGGCCATCGACTTCCGCGTCAGCACGCTGCCCACGCTGTTCGGCGAAAAGATCGTGATCCGTATCCTGGATTCGTCCTCGGCCAAGCTGGGCATCGAGGCCCTGGGTTACGAGACGATCGAAAAAGAGCGGCTCATGAACGCGGTCAATCGCCCCTACGGCATGGTGCTGGTCACCGGGCCCACGGGCTCGGGCAAGACGGTGTCGCTGTACACCTGCCTCAACATCCTCAACCAGCCCGGCGTCAACATCTCCACCGTGGAAGACCCGGCGGAAATCAACCTGCCCGGCATCAACCAGGTCAACGTCAACGACAAGGCCGGGATGAATTTCGCGGCCGCGCTGAAGGCCTTCCTGCGTCAGGACCCGGACGTGATCATGGTGGGCGAAATCCGCGACCTGGAAACTGCCGACATCGCCATCAAAGCCGCCCAGACCGGCCACATGGTGATGTCCACGCTGCACACCAACGACGCCCCCACCACCCTCACCCGGCTGATGAACATGGGGGTGGCGCCTTTCAACATCGCCTCTTCCGTGATCCTGATCACGGCCCAGCGCCTGGCCAGGCGCCTGTGCGAGAACTGCAAAGCCCCGGCCGACTACCCACGCCAGGCCATGCTCGACGCGGGCTACAAGGACGAAGACCTCACGGGCAACTGGAAGCCGTACAAAGCAGTGGGCTGCTCCTCGTGTAACAACGGTTACAAAGGACGGGTTGGCATTTACCAAGTCATGCCCATCAGTGAGGAAATACAACGCATCATCCTGAACCATGGCACGGCGATGGACATCGCCAAGCAAGCCAAGGCTGAAGGCGTGCGAGACTTGCGCGAATCTGGCCTGGTCAAGGTCAAGGCTGGCGTGACTTCTCTCGAGGAAGTCATTTCGGTGACCAACGAATAACCCGGAGTACCCGCTGATGGCCACGGCCGCCGCCAAACAGACGCAAGAATTCATCTTCGAGTGGGAAGGCAAAGACCGCTCGGGCAAGGTTGTGCGCGGTGAGATGCGCGCGGGCGGCGAAGCCATGGTGGGCGCCACGCTGCGCCGCCAGGGCATCCTGGTGCAGAAGGTCAAGAAGCGCCGCACCCGCAGTGGCGGCAGCGTCAAGCCCAAGGACATCGCGATCTTCACGCGGCAACTCGCCACCATGATGCGTGCCGGCGTGCCGTTGCTGCAGTCGTTTGACATCGTGGCCCGAGGCTCGACCAACCCGCGCGTCACCAAGTTGCTCAACGACATCCGTGGCGACGTGGAAACCGGCACCAGCCTGTCGTCGGCCTTCCGCAAGCACCCCATGTATTTCGACGCGTTGTATTGCAACCTCGTCGAAGCCGGTGAAGCCGCGGGCATCCTGGAAACCCTGCTCGATCGCCTGGCGACCTACCAGGAAAAGACGCTGGCCATCAAGCAGAAGATCAAGTCCGCCCTGACCTACCCCATCGCCGTGCTGGTGGTGGCCTTCATCGTGGTGTCGGTGATCATGATTTACGTGATCCCGGCCTTCAAGGAAGTGTTCACGTCGTTTGGCGCCGATCTGCCCGCGCCCACGCTGTTCGTCATGGCCATGTCGGACATCTTCGTCCACTATTGGTGGGCCATCTTCGGCACTTTGGGCATTGGCCTGTACATGTTCTTCCAGACCTGGAAGCGCTCGGAGCCCATGCAAAAGCGCATGGACCGCCTGCTGCTCAAGATGCCCGTCTTCGGCTCCTTGCTGTTCAAATCGGCGGTCGCGCGCTGGACGCGCACCTTGTCCACCATGTTCGCTGCGGGCGTGCCGCTGGTGGAAGCGCTCGACTCCGTGGGGGGCGCCGCTGGCAACGCCGTGTTCGCCGAAGCGACCGAACAGATCCAGAAGGACGTGTCCACCGGCACCAGCCTGACGACCGCCATGCAGACCACCAACCTGTTCCCGGTGATGGTGCTGCAAATGTCGGCCATCGGCGAAGAGTCGGGCTCGCTCGACCAGATGCTCGGCAAGGCCGCCGACTTCTACGAGCAAGAGGTCGACGAAGCCGTCAAGGCCTTGTCCAGCCTGATGGAGCCCTTCATCATCGTGATCCTCGGCACCCTCATCGGTGGCATCGTGGTGTCGATGTACCTGCCGATCTTCAAGCTCGGCCAAGTGGTCTGACGACCTGACCCATGCCTGAATCGTCGATGCCGCTGCAGGCGGCGCTGCAACTGCTGCTCAACCCATGGGGCCTGGCTGTGCTGGGCCTGTGCATCGGCAGCTTCCTCAACGTGGTCATCCACCGTCTGCCCAAGATGTTGGACGCCCAGTGGCGCGCCGATGCCCAGGCGGTGCTCCACCCCGATGACGCGGTGGAAGAGACCGACGGCATCAGCCTGTCCAAACCCGCCTCTCGCTGCCCGCATTGCGGCCACCAGATCCGCTGGTTTGAAAACATCCCGCTGCTGAGCTGGCTGGTGCTGCGCGGCAAGTGCTCGAGCTGCAGCGCCCGCATCTCGGTGCGCTACCCCTTGATCGAGTTGGCCACGGGGGCGCTGTTTGCGCTGTGCGGCCTGCATTTCGGCGAGCAGCCCAGCACCTTGCTGTGGTGTGGCTTCGTGGCCGTGCTGGTGGCCGCCGCCGCCATCGACTGGGACACCACCTTGCTGCCCGACGACCTCACCTTGCCCCTGCTGTGGGCGGGCCTGGTGGGGGCCGGGCTGGGCTGGCTGCCGCTGCCGCTGCACGACGCCCTGTGGGGCGCCGTGGCGGGCTACCTGAGCCTGTGGTCGGTTTACTGGCTGTTCAAGCTCACCACCGGCAAGGAAGGCATGGGCTACGGCGACTTCAAGTTGCTCGCCGCGCTGGGTGCCTGGCTGGGCTGGCAGATGATCCTGCCCGTGGTGCTGGCCTCGTCGCTCATCGGTGCGGTCATCGGCATCGGCATGAAGGTCACCGGCAACCTGCGCGAAGGGGTCTACGTCCCCTTTGGCCCCTTCCTGGCGGGCGCCGGCCTGGTGGTCGCGCTGGCGGGCCAGCAAACCGTGATGGGTTGGCTGGGCTGGGCCTGAGCCTCACCTCCACCCCATGTCTGCACTCAAGATCGGCCTGACTGGCGGCATCGGCAGCGGCAAGTCCACGGTCAGCGACATGCTGGTCGAACTGGGCGCCCACCTGGTGGACACCGACGCCATTTCCCGCGGGCTCACCGCAGCCGGTGGCGCGGCCATTCCGGCCATCGCCCAGGCCTTTGGCGCCGGGTTCATCGATGCCTCGGGGGCCATGGACCGCGCCCGCATGCGCGAGCTGGCCTTTCACAACCCCCAAGCCCTGCACCAGCTCGAAGCCATCCTTCACCCGCTGATCGGACAGCAGGCCAGCGCGCGCGCCGCCCAAGCCCAGGCTGGACAGCCCATCGTGTTCGATGTGCCGCTGCTGGCCGAATCAGGCGACCGCTGGAAGCAGCTCGTTGACCGCATCCTGGTGATCGACTGCGAAGCCGAAACCCAGATCAACCGGGTGATGGCCCGCTCAGGCTGGACCCGTGAAGCCGTTGAATCGGTGCTGGCCAAACAAGCCAGCCGGGACATGCGCCGCTCGATGGCCGACGCGGTGATCCTCAACGAAGGCTTGAGCCTGGCGGAGTTGAAGCTCGCCGTCCACGACGTTTGGCAACGCTGGACGTAGCCTGATCACACCACGCTTGAGCGCGGCGCGCCGAGTCTGTGGAACAATGCCAGCAGGCTGCGATGGAGCGGCCAGCAACTGGCGATCAGGTGGCGCGTTGATCCTCTACGAGTACCCCTTCAGCGAAAGCATCCGCACCATGTTGCGGCTCGAACACCTGTTCGACCGCCTGGCTACCCTGATCTGGCGTGAGGCCCCGGTGGACCACCACTTTGCCTTGGCCACCATGTTCGAGATCATGGACGTGGCCTCGCGTGCCGACGTCAAGAGCGATTTGCTGCGCGACCTCGACCGCTACAAACAGCAGTTCAACAGCTACCGCGGCAACCCGGCCATCCAGGAAGCCGTGCTCGATGACGTGCTGGGCCGGCTGGACACCGCCTGGGGCGGGCTCAACGAGATGTCGGGCAAGGCCGGCCACAGCCTGTCGACCAACGACTGGCTGATGAGCATCCGCAGCCGCATCAACATCCCTGGCGGCACCTGCGAATTCGACCTGCCCTCGTACTACGCCTGGCAACACCTGCCGCCGGCCCAACGCCAGGCCGACTTGCAGGGCTGGGTGGCCACCTTGGCGCCCCTGGCCGAAGCGTTGAAGGTGATGCTGGGCCTGCTGCGAGACGCCGGGCACCCCCACATGGTGGCAGCGCCCTGCGGGCAATACCAGCAAAGCCTCAAGGAAGGCCGCACCTTCCAGCTGCTGCGTTTGCGCATCGACCCGGCGCTGGGCCTGATCCCCGAAATCAGTGCGAACCGCCTGATGGTGTCGATCCGCCTGATGCGCGCCGAAGCCGATGGCAAGTTGAAGATCGCCTCCGACATCGACGCCGGCTTTGAGCTGACCTTGTGCGCATGAGTGGCAGCCAGAGCGAGGCGGCGCCATCCGTCAAAAAGAAACTCATGGTGCGTTGCCCTTCTTGTGGCCAGCCCCATGAATACCAAACCGACAACCCCTACCGACCTTTTTGCAGCAAGGGCTGCAAGGCGATCGACCTGGGGGCGTGGGCGAGCGAGCAGTACCGGGTTCAGGCAAAACCGGACACAGACGGTGACTTGGGCGAAGCAGACGCTTGAACCTGGTCAGGCCTGACACAAAAAAGCCACATAAATCGGGCTATTCGCCTTGGACGAGCCTCTTGTTACCACTAGCATGAGGGCTTTGCTGCACCGCGCAAATGTGGTGCAGCCAAGAGGCCACCACAGGGGGTTTGTGTGTCCAACCAAGTCGTGATTCTGAGCGTCGCTGCCGTTCTCGCGACCAGCTTTTTCGTTTGCGGTCTGTTGATCGTGACGCAGCACTGGCATGGCCCTTTGTCGCTCGACCACGACCTCACAGGCGCCCAGAAATTGCACCACAACCCGGTGCCGCGCGTGGGCGGCGTCGGGGTGATGGCGGGCTTGCTGGTGGGCGTGCTGGTCGGCTACCAATTGGGTGGCACCGCCTGGCCGCTGGCCGTCAAGCTGTTGCTGTGCGCAGCGCCTGTGTTCGCGGCCGGCCTGGTCGAAGACCTGACCAAGCGGGTGTCGGTGCGCGCACGCCTGGTGGCGTCTTTCGTGTCTGCCGCCGCCGCAGCCTGGGCGCTGGACGCCAGCCTCGTGAGGCTGGACCTGCCCCTCGCCGACGACTTGATGGCCCTGGCCCCCGTGGCCGTGTTGTTCACCTGTTTTGCGGTGGGCGGCATGACCAACGCGATCAACATCATCGACGGCCTCAATGGGCTGGCATCCGGCGCAGTGACCTTGATGCTGGCTGGTTTGGCCGGCATCGCCTGGCAGGTGCACGACGTGCTGGTGCTGAAGCTTTGCCTTTGGGGCATGGCGGCCATGGGTGGCTTCATGTTGTTGAACTACCCCTTCGGTCGCATCTTCCTGGGCGACGGCGGCGCCTACCTGGCGGGATTCTGGCTGGCCGAATGCGCCGTGCTGCTGTTGCACCGCAACCCCTCGGTGTCGACCTGGGCCGTTTTGCTGTGCGTGATGTACCCCACCTGGGAAACCGTCTATTCCATCTACCGGCGCCACGTGAAGCAGAAGGTCAGCAGCGGCCTGCCGGACATGGTGCACTTCCACCACCTGATCTACAAGACCGCGGTGCGCACGCTGGGCCCCGAAGCCCGCGTGTGGCTGCGCCACGGCGCTGCCAGCGCCTTTTTGTGGGTGATCGTGGGCTGCTGCCAGATGGGCGCGGTGCTCGGCTGGAACCAGCACGGTGTGGCCCTGGCTTTCATCCTGGGCTTCGTGGCCCTGTATGTCGGCATGTACTCGACGATCATGCGCCGCGACGAAGCCACATCCATGGCACCGGGCTTGAGCACAGGCAACCTGTGATTTAAGCTTGGACATGACAAGCGCGTGACAATGGTCGGAGTTGAACTCCTCCTCACGGTTCCGCTTTGACCCTCCTGCAACGATATGTCGGGCGTCTGCTGGCCCTGCTGACCCTGTTGGCTGCGACGGCGCTGATCAGCTTGCTGGCTTACAGCGAGGTGGACAACCGGCTCACCGCCGAAGATGTGCGCGACATCGACGTCGCCTTGGGCCCTGCCCTGGCTTTGTCCAAGCCTGAGCAGTTGAACCTGACCGCGCAGATCGACTTGATCCGGCAAGTGGTTTCGCGCGTCTTTGCCGCCGCCCCCAGCCTCCATGCCATCCCGGAAGGCCGGCCGCGTGAGCCTGGCGACGTGATGCGCAACGGTGGTGGCGTTTGTTATGACCGGAGCCGATTCATTGAGAAGGCGCTGCGCTCTCAGGGCTTCGAAACCAGGCACGTGGCGTTGTACCGTCGCCTGCCACATCAAGCGGCGCTGACGGTGCTGGCCACGCGCGACACGGTGTCTCACGCCGTCACGGAAGTGAAGACCCGGGCCGGCTGGCTGCTGGTGGACCCCGTCAACCAGTGGTTGAGTGTCGATGCGCGCGGTCAACCGGTGGGCGCCATGCAGATTGCTCGCAGCCACCGCGGTGGCCCCCCCATCGATTGGCCCGCCAAAGCGGCAGCGCCGGAGTTCTACACCCAGAATTTCCTGCTGGTCTATGGGCTGTATTCCAGGCACGGCAGCTTCTTCCCGCCGTTCAACGCCATCCCCGACGTGAACTACAGCGAACTGCTGGACAACTTCGTGCCCCAGGGCTGACGGCCGCCGTGCTCAGCCGGTCGTCGCCTGACGTATGGCGTCGATGTAGGCCTGCACCACCAGACGCTCGTCGAATTGCCGGGCCATCTTGTCTCGGCCGCGCAGCCCCATGGCCTGCCTTTGCTCGACAGACAGCGCCATGAACCGCTGCATCGCCTGAGCCAGGCTGTCGGCACTGCGAACTTCGCACAGGTAGCCATTGACCCCGTCGTCGACCACTTCTTTGCAGCCCACCGCGTTGGTGGTGATGAGTGGCCGGGCCATGGCGGCCGCTTCGAGCAAAGTACGTGGCGTGCCTTCGCGGTAAGAGGGCAACACCACACAATCGGCCTGAGCCAAGTGGGGCCGCACGTCATCGGTCGACCCCAGGTACTCGACCACCCCTTCTTGCACCCAGGCCTCTACTTGAGCGCGGCTGATCGCAGCAGGGTTCTCCACGTCCACAAAGCCCAGCAACACGCATTGCACAGGCAGGCCTTGGGCACGCAAGTGACGGGCGGCCTCCACGAACTCGCCCACGCCTTTGTCCCACAACATGCGCGCCACCAACAGGAAGCGCACCGGTCGCCCGCCGAGCCCTTCAGGCCAAGGCGCAGGGGCAAACCGACTCAAGTCGATGCCTGAGCCCGGCAACAGCCTGGTGGCCCCTGGCTTCACCATGCCGTGAGACAGAAACAGTTGACGGTCGTCGTCGTTCTGGAAGAACACGGTGCTGGATCGACGCAGAGCCAAGGTGTAGAGCTTGCGCACCAAGCGAACCAGCCAGCCGTCCTGGATGAACACCGCGCCCAAGCCGGCGATGTTGTTCACCACGGGGATGCCCAACGAGTGAGCGGCCAGAGAGCCATAGACATTGGGCTTGACGGTGTAGCCCAGGTACACCGCTGGCCGCTCTCGCCGGAGGATGCCGCGGATGCGCCAAAGCAGCGCCAAGTCCCGATCGGGACGGGTGCCTTGCTTGTCCATGTGCAAAGGCACAAACCTGCACATCGCTTCGACGCGCGCCACCGCCTCGTCAGGTGGGGCCAACGCGATCACCTCATAGCCAGCCTCTTGCAGGCCTCGGATCAAACCCGCCCGGAAATTGGCGATGTTCCACGCCGCGTTGATGCAAATGAGCACCTTCTGAGGCGCTGCCTTTTTGGGAGCCTTGGCGTTCACAGCCAGCCTTTCCACCAATATTGAACCAGGGCCAAGTATTCGTAGGTCACGAGGGAGAGCAGCTTGAACGAAGGCCGCCAGGGTGACCCCACCTCCGGCCCGCCTTGTGCAGGCATGGTGCTCACGCGAATCTCGGGGGCAGCACGACGCCAGACGCCTTCAGCCCGGCGCGCATGGAAAGGCCCCGTCAAGAGCAAGGCATCGTCAATGCCCTGCTGACGCAGCTCCGCGACCGTGTACAGCACCAGGTTGCGCGTGCTCGACGGCACCTTGGGCAGCACCTGAAGGGCTGACGCGGGCACACCGCCGCTGCGCAGCAGTGCTTCCACCACGTAGGCCTCGGAGCGCAGCCCTTCTCGGCCGGCCACCAACACGATGCGTGGTGCGTAGCCTCGCCTGTACAAGTCCAGGGCCTCTTGCGCCCTGCGCTGGTAGCCTGCATTGGTGTAGCCCGGGTCGCCATCGCCACTGAACACCACCAGCGCTTGGGCCACATGCGGCTGCGCGGCGCTGGTCAGGCCTTGCCCCACGGACCAGACCAGTGGGGTGTGAAACAGCAGGCCATAACCCAGCAGCCCCCCACCAGCCCACTTCAAGGCACGAAGGCGGGTGCGTTGATACAAGGCCTTCATATGCGCTTGCCACCCACCGCCCGCACCGGCACGGCTGGCCAGCAAGCGTTCGATTTCCGCGTGCATGTCTAGAAAGCGCTGCGCCCAACTGTTGCGCCGGGCCGCCGCCACCCGTGCCTGTTGCCGGTCGGGCGCTTGGTCCTTCAGGGCCAAGGCCACTTCGGCCACGAAGGCCTCGGCATCGGCGGCCACGCGCACCACGTCGCCATGGTCTTCGCGAAAGCGCACGATCTCGCGCATGGCCGTGGACACGACGGGCAGCCCCACGGCCAGATACTCATTGAGCTTGCAGGGGTAGACCGCGTGCGAGAAGTCGTTGACCAGGTAAGGGATCAGGCCCACGTCCACGTGCCGCAGGAAGGCCGGGATGTCTGAATGGGGCCGTGGACCCAGCAAATGGATGTTGGGGCAGGCTTGCAGTCGCGAGACGTCGGCACTCAGTGGGCCCACGCAGACGATGTCCACGTCGGGCAGGCTTTGCGCCAACTGCACCACCAGGTCTTGGTCAAAAACGTGGCTGATGGAGCCCACATAGCCCAGCCGGGCACGGCCATGCAGGCCTTGAAGAAAGGCCGGCTCTGTGGACTGGGCTGAAGCCGCGAACGTGTCGAACGCCACCCCGGCCGGGAACAACACGCTCGCCGGGTTGTGAGCGAGGGCCACATCCCGGAGGGCATGGGCATTGCAAAACACCGCCTGCACTTCAGCCATGAAGGTCGACTCCAGCTCGCGCAAAGGCGCAGCGCCTTCGGAGCCACCAGCCATGTCGTTGGCACAGTAATAGACCGTGACCTGTGGGGCCAGGTCCTTGCACAACTCACGCGCCAAAGGCGTGGGCAGAAAGGAAATCACCACTTGGGGCTGGAAGCGCGCAGACCGCATCCAATCGTGGATGGCGCTGCCCAGCATGGCCCGGTTGGCCCACAAGGCCCACTTCGAATAGGGCAAGGGAATGAACAAGGGCGAATAAATGGTCAGGCCTGGCTTCACATCGGCAAAGCCCTTGGTGCTGCCCAACCAATTGCGCAGCCTGCTGGTGATGCGCTGCATGTCGCCCGATCTCGGCGGCCTCACCCCGGTGTTCTCGACGAACAAGACGCGGTGACCCGTCTCGACCAATGAGGTGGCCAGCTGCTGGTGCATTTGCCAGTTGCGGGTCCAATCGATGGACGAAATGATCACCACATCACGCCATGCTTGTGGGTTCATGCGTCCCCTCCAGAGCATGCGGATTGCATGGGATCTTCAGCAACGGGCACCAGGCGCCCATCGGCCAAACGATAGACCCGGTCACACAACTGCAAAGAGGCTTCACGGTGGGTGATCTGGACCAGCGCCTTGCCGCGTCGCCATTGCTGCAGCCCATCGAGGAGCCGTTGCTCGGTGTCCGGGTCGAGCCCGCTGGTGGCTTCATCCAGGATCAGCAAGTCCGGGTCCACGTACAGCGCGCGCGCCAGCCCCAGCCGCTGTCGTTCACCGCCACTCAAGCGCGCCCCGTTCTGACCCAGACGGGTTTGGTAGCCGTCGCGCCATTGGACGATGGCGTCGTGCAAGCACACCAGCTTGGCCACCTGCATGACCTTGTCCAGGTCGGGCTGGGCGTCGCCCAAGGCGATGTTGGCCGCCACCGTGTCGTCCACCAAAGTGATCTGCTGCGGCAAATAGCCCAAACGGGATCGCCAGGTGGGCCAAGTCGCGGCGTCCAGCGGTCGACCGTCGACCCACAAAGCCCCTTGCGTTGGCGGCAGCAAGCCCATCAGCAAGGCCACGAGCGTTGACTTGCCTGTGCCTGAGGCCCCCACGATGGCGAGGCTGTCTCCCTGGCCGATGCGCAGGTTCAGGTCGCGCAACACCCACTTGTCGGGCTCGGAGGGGTAAGCGAAGGCCACGCCGCGAAGGTCGATCAGGCCAAGCGGGCCAAGCGGGCCAAGCGGCCCCATCGGTCCAATCTGGCCATCAGGCTCTGTGCGCGGGGCCACCCGAGCGCTCGGGCCGGGCAAGGCTGGGGCAGCCAGCAAGGGGTCGTGCAGGGTGCGGTGGATCTCCTGCACCTGGGCCGCATGGAAGCGAACGATCACCCATTGCTGGAACATCTGCTGCAAGCTGGGCAAGAGCCTGAAACCGGCGTAGAGGTAGAGCGCCAGGGTGGGCAAGGCATCGACGGCGTGGCCCACGCCACCCAGCACCCCCATCACCAGGAACACCACCCCCACCACCGAGGTCTCGATCACCTTGCGCGGCATCTCGGAGAGAAAGACCACGTCGGCCGCTGCCTCCCAGCGCGTCTGGCCCAGCCTTTGGGTGGCATCCTGAAAATGCGCTTCAGCGGCAAAGGTCTTGACCTCCCGCACGCCGGCCAGTGCCTCATGCACCGTGCGCAACTGGGCATTGGCTGCGGCTTGCGAGGCCGCACTCAGGGCATGGATGCGTTTGCGCGTCTGGCGATAAATCAGCAGGTACATGGCCAGCAGGCCCAAGGACAGCGCGATCGTGAGGCCCGTGTGCGCCCACATCATGACCGCAACAATGGCCGTGGCCACCGTCGCGTTGGTCACCACGGCCATGCTGCCCAGGAACACTTTGCTGACGAGCAAGTCACAGTCGCCCAACACGACGTCTGCGAGCTTGCTGGAGTGGTGACTGAGGTGGTAGCTGTAAGGCGCTTGCAGGTAACGTGCGAACAAGCGGCCAGACAGCTCCTGAGCACAGGTGTAGCAAAAATGGATCACACGGCGCCGCACCAGCAAGCTGCCCACTGCCGCACCGGTGACCAACAGCAAGGTCAAGCCGCCGACCAGCAACCTGGCCATGGGGCCAGCAGCATCCAGCCCCAAGGCGGTCAGCCAGTGGCCCCAGGGCCCCACCTTGCCTGTGGCCATCAGTTGCATGAAAGGCATGACCAAGGCGACACCAGCCGCTTCCAACAAGGCCGCAGCCGCCACGGCCGCACACAGCTTGGCCAGGTGCTTTCGCTGATCAGCGGTCAGGAGGCTGATGGTGCCTCGGACGAGCTGCCCCCCACGCCAGGGCGCAGACGTCACGCCCATGGTGCCGTCTCCGAGCAAACCTTCGCGAGGCGCGTCGAGCAAGGTGGGCATGGCGGATCACCCCTGGCCCATGGGGCCTGGCCCGGCCAGCCACGCCTGGAACATCAACACCGACCACAAAGCCGGCGTGTGGTCGTGCAGGCCGGCCAGGTGCTCACGCCAGACCTGCTGCACGCGCTCAGGGTGGATGTAGCCCTCACGGCGCAGGCGCGCCGGGTCGATCAGGTCTTCGACCCAGCCCTTGAGCGGGCCACGCAGCCAGCCACCGATGGGCAGGCGGAAGCCCGCCTTGGGGCGCTCCATCAACTCGCGCGGCACATGGCGGTAGACCAGCTGGCGCAGGGCCCACTTGCCTTCGCCGTTGCGCACCCGCATGTGCAGGGGCAGGCGCCAGGCCACTTCGGCCACGCGGTGGTCCAGGAAGGGCACACGCGTTTCCAGGCTGGTGGCCATGGCCGCGCGGTCGACCTTGCACAGGATGTCGTCCACCATGTAGCCCAGGGTGTCGAGGTAAATCCAGCGCGGCACGGCCTGGCCCAGCTCGGCGGGTACCGGGTCGTCCAGCAGGTTCTGCCACGCCGGCGCAACAGGTTGCCCCTGTGGCCACACCACCAAGCTGCGCGCATCGGGCCACTCGGTGACCAGGTTGCGGTAGAGCTGGTCAGGGTGATGGGCGCCATCCAGCGCCTTGCCCGTCTTGCGCAGCTTTTCAACCAGGTGCAGCACGCCCACGTGGCGGCCCATGGGCTCGAGCGCCGACAGGGGCGCGTGGCGCAGCGTCCACGACAGCATCTGCCGGCCTGAAGAAGGCCAGCCCCCCACGCGCGACCAGATGCGGCTGCCCCACACATAGCGGTTGTAGCCGCCGAACATCTCGTCGCCCGCGTCACCGGACAGGGCCACGGTCACGTGGGCCCGCGCGGCCTTGCACACCAGGTGGGTGGGGATCTGCGACGAGTCGGCAAAGGGCTCGTCGTACATCTGCGGCAGGCTGGGGATGAGGTCGCGGGCGTCGTCGGAGCGCACGCGCAGCTCGGTGTGGTCGGTGCCCAGGTGGCGCGCCACGGCCGCAGCATGGGCCGACTCGTCGTAGCCTTCTTCGTCGAAGCCCACGGTGAAGGTGCGCACGGGCCGACTGGCCTGGCGCTGCATCAGGGCCACGATGGCCGTGGAGTCGATGCCACCCGACAGGAAGGCGCCCAGCGGCACATCGGCGAGCGACTGCTGGCTCACCGCACGGCCCAGCACCGACTCCAGCGCATCGAGGGCCTCCGACTCCTGCGTGAAGGGCTGGGCCACGGCTTGCTGCACCACGTCGCGCAACTGCCACCAGCGCTGCATCTGCACGCCAGCAGGCATGGCGCCACCAGGGCGAAGCACCGCTTGCCAGGCCGTGGCCTGATCAGGCTGCAGGCTCAACAGGCAACCCGGCTCCAGCTTGAACAAGCCCTCGTGGATGGTGTGGGGCGCCGGCACATGGGTGTATTGCAGGTACTGCGCCAAGGCTTCGCGGCTGACCGGGTTGTCGAAGCCAGGGTAGGCGCGCAAGGCCTTCAACTCGCTACCGAAGACGAAGGCATGGCGGCCTGCCCCGGTCCAGCCGTAATACAAAGGTTTCTCGCCAAAGCGGTCGCGCGCCAGGTGCAGGGTGCGGGTCTGGCGGTCCCACAGCGCGATGGCGAACATGCCCACGCAACGCTGCAGGGTGGCCACCACGCCCCAGTGGTCGAAGCCGGCCAGCAAGGTTTCGGTGTCGGAGTGGCCGCGCCAGGTGGGCGCCGCACCTGCCGCATCCAAGGCCGCACGCAAGTCGTGGTGGTTGTAGACCTCGCCGTTGAACACCATCATCCAGCGTCCACTGGAAGAGGCCATGGGCTGGTGGCCGGCCGCGCTCAGGTCAACGATGGCCAGGCGACGGTGGCCCAGGGCCACGCCGGCGGCCTCATCCAGCCACAAGCCCTCGTCGTCGGGGCCGCGGTGGTAGAGGGTGCGCGTCATGGCCTGCAGCGTGGCCTGATCAGCCTGAGGCTGCGCTGCTCGGGTTCGGACAAAGCCGGCGAATCCACACATGGGGCGGCCTGGTTTCCTGTTTGCCTGGATGAGAACGGGGCGTCAGCGCCGCCGTGCCAATTGCTGAATGGTCTCTGCCAGCACGGGCGTGGCGCTGTGCAGAGAATAGCCCGCTTCCACGCGGGTTCGGCTGGCCTGGCCCAAGGTGGCGCGCAGGTGTGGCGCATCGCGCAACTGTTGAAGGGCGGCCACCCATTGCGCAGGCGTGTCGGCCAGAAAGCCGCAGTCCGGCGTGACCACCTCGACGTTGGTGCCCACGCCCGACGCCACCACGGGCACGCCACACGCCATGTACTGGATGAGCTTGAAGGCGCATTTGCCGCGCGCCCATTCGTCGTCGAACAGGGGCATCACCCCCACATCGAAGGTGTTGATGAGGTCGACTTCAGTGGCTTCGCTCCAAGGCACTTCGCGCACATCCACGCCCGGGATGCGAGGCGCCACCCCGCCCACCACCGTGAAGCGCACGGGCCCGCTGCGCGCCAGTTCGGCCAAGGGCTCCACCAGCATGGACAGGTAGACCGAGGTGGACGGCGAGCCTATCCAGCCCACGTTGAACACGCCAGGCTCCTGGCGGTGGGCCACCTGGTAGCGCTGCGTGTCGACCACCGTGGGCAGGATGCGGCTGTTCGGGTTGAACTTCAGCGCCTGGCGCTGCAGGTAGGCGTTGCCGGGTGTCGTGGCGCCGGCCCGCGCCAACACAGGGTCGAACTTGTCGCGCAACAGAAAGGACACGCGACGGAAGCGTTCCAGCCGGTACTTCAAGAAAAAGGCGTCGTCGAAGTCGTAGATGTAAGGAATGCGCAGCAGGCGCGATTCGATGAACCCTGGCAGCAGCGGAAACAACTCGGCCTGGATGATGGCCACGTCGTAGCGGCCCTGCGTGGCCAGGTCACCCAGGCGACGCGCATAGCCCGCCGCCACTTTGTGCTTGGGGTAAGGCTGACCGGCATAGGTGGTCTGCACGTAGTCGTCGCCCAGCAGCGGGTGCACGGACAACTCAATGCCGTGCTGACGCAAAGGCTCGGTGTACTGCGTCAGGCGGTAGCGGGTGCTGGCGGCCAGCGGCCCGTAGAGCGACAAGCCCAGAACCTGAATCATCAGAAGTCACTCGCTGAAAGGCCCAGCATGGCGAAGTCGGTGTCGGCGCCGGGTGCCCCGGCCAGCGTCACGAACATCGGCATCTGCTTCTTGATGGGCAGGCGCCACCACGCGCTGCGGTGCGCGTCTGCATGGGCATCTGCGCGGAAGGCCACCGTCAACCAAGGCACACAGGCCAGCGCGCCGTCCAGCGCGGCCTCGGTGGCGAAGGCGTCGATCAGCAGGTTGGCCCCGGGCTTGATCTGACGAGTCACCAGCACGGCCTGCGGCTGCTCGCCCCGCGTGACCAGTTGCACGCGGTAGCGGTTGGTCGGGTGACGGAAGTAACGCCATTGCAGGTAGCGGGCCGACACGGCCACGCGCCAGTCGCTGCCCTGCCCCGGCAAGCTGTTCAGCCAGCCGTCCAGGCCAGCGAGCGCCGCATCGTCACTCAACGTGCGTTGACGCAGGCCGCCCGCCCACAGGCGAGGCCGCACGAGCCGTGGCAGCAAGGGCTGACGGAACTGCATCTGGTTGCGCACCCAGGACTTGATGGCCATGTCATTGGGGTGGCCCATGAGGGCCGCACCACGCTCTGCCGCGAAAGGTTTGGCGGCTTCGATCATGCGGCCGAACAGGTTCTTGCCATGGTGAGCCGGGTGCACCAGCACGTTGACCACGTAGTACACCCGCAGCCGTTCCCGCTGGCCACGCGCCAGCTCGATGGGCACCATGGCCATGAAGCCCACCCACTGCCCGTCCTCTTCCACGATGGCCACCCGAGCGGCGCCAAAGGGGTTGTCAACATACAGCCACGAGGTGTAGTCGGGCGACAGCAACTTGTCGTCGGCCTGGAAGTAGGAAGCGAACAAGGCCCGCAAGGCGTCAAAGTCGGCCATGCTGAAGGGCTGGATGCGAACTCTCAAACTGATTCCCCGAATGCGATGCCGGCCTGCTGCCCCAGCTCGGACATGGTCCGCACCACCAGGTCACCGGACTTCACCAGCGTACTCACCTCGGCCATCACCGCTTCGAAAGTGAAGCGCATGGCCGGCGCCGTGATGAGATTGTGCGGGTGGAACCACATGTGCACATCGCGCCCGGTGTGCGCGGCGTGGCGCAAAGCCGACCTCCAGCGCTGCACCGTCACGCCCACCGGCACCATGGCGCGCACGCCGCTGGGCCAGTTGAGGAACAGGCCGCAAGGCAAGGCCGCCCAGCCCTGGTGGGCCCTTGGCCGCTCGGCGTTGGCGCGCTCCAGCATGTTCCATTCCCTGGCCAGGCTGGTTAGGCGCCCGCGCAGGCCCTCCGGGGGCCGCTGGCGGTAGACCTTGAAGCCCGCCTGGCGCAACAAGCCCAGGTGGCCGATCTCGTTGCGCGGAAAGACCACCGACTCCAGTGGCTGCGCACCCAGCTCGGGCCGCAAGGCCTGCAGCAATTGCAGCTCCAGCTCAACGGCCTTCACCGGCGTGCTGTCGGCCAGGCACATGTGGGTGGTGCCGTGCCAGGCCATCTCGTGGCCACGGCTGGCCAGACGCTGGAAGTACGCCCGCCCATGCCAGCCGCCCCATTGGCCCGAGCGCACCATGGGCAAGATGGCGTCGAACCAGCCTGGGACGAGTGCGGCCATGGCCTCCATCAAAGGCAATTGGGCTCGCACGGCCTCGGTGGGTGCGGCAAAGCAGCTCACGAAAGCCGCCGTGGCCCGTACACCATGACGGTCCAGCACTTCGTCGAGAAAGCCATATGCCTGCGCCAGTGAGGCGTCGTGGATCAGGCCCCCGCCCACGTCCGCAGGTTGATCGGCCAGGCCCCAGAAGCCTTCGCAGTCCAGCGACAGCGTGAATGCACCCGCCGTGTTCACCAATCGATGACTCCAGTGAGGATGTTGTTGTAAGGCAGGTAGGTGTACGCGTGGCTGCCAAACACGAAGTACACGGTGAAGACCGCCAGCGTGAACAGCGTCAAATAGACGGCCATCAAGTAGCGAGAACGCCCGTAAACATGCACCAGAGCGGGATAGATCCACATCTGGAGAAATGAGAAATACAGCGACAAGCGGCTGGCTGCCGTGCTGGACACGAAGGTCAATGGCAGCAAGGCCACCACCAGCCATGAAGCCAACGTGAGGAGCCCGCTGCCCAAGCCGGCGGCATCCACCCTCTTCTTCAAGCCCAGGTACAACATGGCTGGAAACGCCGACAGCAATACGTGGACCAGCGCGCCTTTGGACTCCACGTTCTTCTCGACGTAAATGGTGTTGTACTTGTCCATGAAGCTGGAAGCCACCTGGATGCCAGCCACCAGCACCACCATGCCCGCCAACAGGGCCACCTTGGTCGACGTCTTCATGCGCACGCCCACCACCAGGAAGATCACGAAAACCACGGCACTGGCGTGGAACGTGGCCGCCAGCAAGATGCAGCCCAATCTCTTGGGCAAGCTCCATTGCGACCAGCGAGACAACATGAAAAAGCAGATGCCGATGGCAGCCGCCTGTCGCACGCCACTCATCGAAATCACGTACACCAGATAGGGCACGACCACGCTGATGGCCACCCACGGATAGGTCGTGCGTTTCGCGAACGCCAAAAGCCCGCCCACGAACAAGGCTGCACAGACCAGGTTGACCCCATACAAGCCGGTGCCCAGTTGGTGGGAAACCCACATCAACAGGGAAAAGGAGGGTTCGTTTTGAAACAGGATGGTCGGCAAGCCGTCTGCGACCACCTTCTCCATCTTGAAGCCGTAACCGCTCCAGTCCGCCCCCACTTCGTCTCGCAAGCCGCTGAACACAATCAGCACGACCGCATAGCCGGTCAAGGCCAGGGGTTGGGTGCGCCGATCGATCACGCTGAGCGCGGCGGGCACAACGCCCAGCAAGAGCACCAAGAAATAGATCAGCACAGGCGCCTCATGACCCGACAGAGGCCTGTCGGCAATCCAGCGCCATCAACACGTCGTAGATCTGACGGTACCTGGCCACCCCGGTGACCAGGGCAAACTCAGCCTCCGCGACGGCCCGACAGCGACGTGCCAGATCTGGCTCGTTCAAAAGCTTCAACAACGCATCGACACCCTGCGCGTAGCTGGGCTCATCGAAGTCGGCCACCACCGCACCAACTCGGCCCTGGGTCAGCACCGCCTCCGAGTCCCCCACCTTGCCGTTGGTGATGCAGGGCACCCCGCAAGCCAACAGCTCGCCCAACTTGGTCGGCGCACTGGCCCGCTTGGAATAAACCGGCTTGATGTAGAAGACACAGGCGTCCATGGCACCGATGTGCCCCACCACCTCGTGGTGATTGGCCGTCGTCAAGCGCACCTGGGCCAGGTTCACGCCCAAAGCTTGCAAGCGCTCCCGGATGTAGGCGTGCTCATTGCGATTGACGATCAGGAACTCGGCATCTGGCCGCCTGGCCAAGAGCGCCTGATACGTTCGAATGGCCTCATCAAAAAGGTACCACCCGCCTGCGGACCCCACGTAGCCCAACACGAAGGGGCGTGCCGCCGGTTCCGCCGCTGCAGCCTGCGGGCGGAACAAGTCCAAGTCCACGCACGTGGGAATGACCACAAACCGTTGATCGCGCGCGCGCATGTAGTCGAAGCCCTGCATGTCGCGCACGGCCGTGTGGGTCAGGGACACGACCGCATCGGCCTGCAGCAGAAACTGACGTTCAAACCACTTGGCCACCCTGTACAACCGGGCGCCCTTGGGCCAGATGCCCCCATCCACACGCTCATCGGGCCAGAAGCCGCGCATGTCGAACAGGAAGCGCGCACCGCTGAGCTTCTTGATGCCCAATGCCATGACGGCAGCCACATAGCTGCGCGCGTGCACCAGCTTCAGGCCATGGCGCCACACCAGTGCCAAACCCACGGCCATGCCTTGCAGGATGTCCCAGGACGTGGCGATCGCGGTGGGAGCCTTGTGATAGCGCAAGGGATGCCAAACCACGCCGGCTTGCTGCATGAGACGCTGCACGCGCTCTCGGGCCTGGACATCCGTCCAGTCTTCAGGCTTCTCGAAGCTGATGAGGTGAACCTTCGTGTCCTGGGCCAGCCGCAAGAGGTAGGCCATGACCTGAGACTGGCCCAGGGGCTCCAGCATCCCGTCGTAGCTGATGTACAAAGCCGATCGACCCTGCTCAGCCATGGCTGCCTCGCAATTTGTTCGGCGACAACCCTTTGATGGCCTTGGCGGGGGCGAGCAAACCGGAGAAGAAGTCCAACACGCCAGAACAAGCGGCCCGCATCTGCGCCAGATCGGCCACTTCGTTGCGATGCAGGACCCGGTCGCCTCGCGCATTGAAGCCGTGGCTGGTCAAAAACACCTTGGCATACGTCGACAACAGGGCTTGCGGTTGGCCCGGCAAGTGTCGGCCCCACGGAAACGCGAACGTCGCCACCGGCACGCCCAGGCTTTGCTGCAAGTCGGCGCCGGACAGTGTCGCGTCCTGCAAGCCTTCGCCTTGTGCAGCCTGACGGTAATCGATGTGATGCATGCCGTGAGAGCCAATCACCATGCCTTCACGCAACAGCGACTGCGCTTGCGCCACGGTCATGGTGGACGCCTCGGCAGGCGCTTGCTCGCCCGCCGACAACCTGTTCAAGACAAAGCGTGGTGGCGAGCCGTCATGGGTGCATGCAGCGATGAGGAAAAAGGTGGCCGGCAGCTGTGCCGATCGCAGCAACTTCGCCGCCACATGGAAGTTGTCCACGAAGCCGTCGTCGAACGTGATCAAGACGTTGACACGGTCTGCCCGGTAACCCACGAACTCGCCCTGGCCATCCAGGCTCACCACGTTGTAGTGGGCCTTCAAATGCTGCAACTGGCGCTTGAACTCTTCGGGCGACACCGCATTGTTGAAATAGCCGCCCGGCTCGGCGATGCTGTGATACAGCAAGACCTTGACCTGGCCGCGGTGCAAGAGGCGGAACAACGCGTTGAGCCCCAACAGGTCACACGCGTTGAAAAACATTCGCTTCATGTCAGGGCCTCCTTGGCGCGAACCCGTTGTCGGAGGTTCAAGGCGGTCTGCAGCACCGCCCCTTGCCATCTGTACTCGGCCCCCAGGTCAACCAACTCGCCGCCGAAGCCACGCTTGAATCGGAAGATGCCGTTCTCGTCGCTGAGGGAGGCCACACCGCCAAAGTCGTACCACTGGCAGCCCAATGCCTTGTAATGGCGCATGACCGACCAGTGGATCCAGTGCCCGCCACCTTGACTGTCCTCATCCAAGGTCACGCCATACAGGTAGTAGGCCGTAGGGCCAGCGCGGTAGATGAGGGCCATGGCAACTTCGCGATCACCTTCGGTGACCACATGCAGCACACCCGCCCCGGAAGCCACCACCTCTTGAATCATCCTGCTGGACGGCATCTGCAAGCCGCGCTCGGCAGAGACCTGGGCCAGTCGCGCCAGGAATGTGGCCAACTGAGGCGCCTGGGGATCGGAGACGCTGAGGAAAGCAGCCTGCGCACGCTCAGACGCCTTGCACTTTCGCCGGGTGGCCTGGTTGAATCGCCCCCACAGCAACTCCTCACTGTCTTGCAGGCGAAACACGAAGGTGTGCTTATTGAGGAGGCGCTGCTCGTCGCTCGCAATGCTCAGCGTTCGCCCACCCAGGCGCAGCACGGCCGGCGCATCCTGCCATGGCAGGTCAAAGCATTTCACGGTCACCCGAGCCATGGGCGACCACACCGACGTGCTCGCCAACACGCGCTCAGCACGAGCGGCATCGCCCTCACACAGCGCCAAGTATCGGGATGCGGGCCAGGCCTTCATGGCCAACAAGGCAACGCCCGGCTCTTCCAGGATGCATTGCCACCCCTGGAAACGTCGACTCACCCAACCCGGCTCCAGGAAGATGGCCCGGTAGCGCGCCAACTCAGCGTCCAGCACCATCGACTTTCCTTGCAACGAAGTAGTAGCCAGGCGCAGTCCATGCACTGGAACTGCCCGAAGACACGGCATCCACCGTGTCCATCACTTCGAATTGATGCTGCCGCAGTTCCTGATGCGCCCATGCAGGCGTCGTCACATGCATGAAGTGCCCACCATGGACAGGGTCGACGATGTAGCCCTCGCCGCGGTAGAAAGCCTTGCGTCCCATTTGGCGGGCCATCAAACTGAGGTTGCGGGCCGTGCGCACGGTGCGCCAGACCTTCCTCAGCAGGTTCGCGCCCTCGAAGTCCGGCTTGATGAACAAGACCCGGGCGTTGTGGCAGGAAAAGATGAAATGCCCACCGGGCTTCAACACCCGGTGCACGCTCTTGAGGCAAGCCGACCGAAGCTCATTCGTGGGCAGGCAGTCGATGCCGTTGAAAGAAAACACGACGACATCGAAACTCTGGTCAGGCAGCTTGGCCAGGTTCGAGGCGTCCATGTGCTCGAAGGCCAACTGCGGAAACTTGCGCCGACAGATCTCGACCATCGGCTCTGCATAGTCAACGCCGAGGTACCGGCCAGCACGAGCCGCCAGGTAAGCCGTGGTGCGCCCGCCCCCCACGCCGATGTCGAGGATGTGGTCGCCATCCTTGACGTACTTGGCAAACATCTCGCGTTCACCTCGCTGGAGACCTTGGGCAGCAGCATAGAAGTCGACGGTGCGCTCGTCGCTGTAAATGTCCAATGAAGTGCGCGCCACGGCGTGAGCAGATTTCATGTTCGCTTGCCTCTCAGTGTTTCCAAATCAGTCTTCATGCAGCGCGGCGAAACTCGTTCGCCCAGGCCTCTGCACAGCTTCGAATGTCGAACTTCTGACGAATGCGCTCTTGGCCACTTCGACCCAGCGCCATTCTCGCCGATGGGTCGCGGATCAATTCTTCAATGGCATCAGCCAGGCCATCGACGTCTGCAGGCGCCACCATCGACGCTCCGCCGGAGTCGCCCACCAATTCGCAAAAGCCATCCACCTTGGTCAGGACCGTCGGGGCTGCGCAAGCCATGGCTTCTGCCGCAGCGATGCCAAACGGCTCACGCAAGGAGGGGATGACCACCGCATCAGCGGACTTGATCTGGGCCAGCAACTGCTCGTGGGGCACGGTGGCCTCTGACAACCAGATGCGCGAGGCCAGCCCCAACTGCTCGATCTCGGCAAGCAAGGCTTCGCGCTCAGGCCCCTGCGCGCTGGCGAAATAGGCCTTGACGCTGTAACCCTTGTCTTGCAGCCGGCGGACAGCACGAATCAAATAGGTGTGCCCCTTCTTCTTGACAAACCGGGCGGGCACGACCACAAAGAAATCCTCGTCGCCCACGTTCAAATGCCGACGTGTGGCTGCGCGATCCACGTCCTGCACGCAGGTCTCGATGGCACGGACGTCCACGCCGTTGTGAACAACATCGAGGCCCGACCAGCCAAAAAAGGCTTCGTAGTCCTGCTTGACGGCCTTGGACACCGCACACTTGAATTGCGCACGTCCACACAGGTGGCGCTCCAACCGCGTGATCACCTGGTCCTTCAGGCCCAGGCGAGGCAGTTGCGCGTAACCTTCGCTGTGCAAGGTGATCATCGTCTTGCGTGTGGAACTGAACAGGTTCAGCAAATTGGCGTAGAGGTTGCCGAAGTACAGGTGCCCCCACAGCAAGTCATAGTCATCCAGATTGACGACTTGCTTCACGCGTCGACAGCCGTCCCACAGTTGCCATGGCCGGGTGATGTCAGCCCGGAACACCTGATGTCCTTGCTGTGCCATGACCACCCCCAGGTCATCGGCATAGGGGAACAAGGCAAGGTAGTGCACCTCGACCCCCATTTGTCGGAAATGAGGCGCCAGCGCATAAATCAACTGCTCGGCACCACCGCCTCTGCCGAGCGTTTCGGCCACGCACAACACCTTCATGAGCGAGCCACCTCCGCAGAAGGTTGGACCACATAGATGGCTTCAAAACGGTTGCCCAGTTCCAAGCCCAATGCGCCCCCAACGGTACTCGCCATACGCGCCGCAGCGGCAATGCCGCGCTGGAGGCGCCCGCCAAAGGCATAAGGCCAGCCGGTCTCGTAAACCCGCCAATGCTGCTCTTTGAACTCAGCAGCCAATTGGTCGACAAAGCGACGCTGAGCCCACGCGTGGGTTCGAATCAAATGGGTGGGGGCCCCTTGGCTTGGCTGACGCCTGCCCATGGCTCTTCTGGCCGCACCAAACAAGCGCGCGGCCCAATAAACCGGGCTGGCCTGGGTTTCCAGGGGCCCCTCCAGGAACAAGACCCCGCCAGGGCGCAACAGCTGAAGCAGCCGCGTCAGCTCTTCTTTGGGATCAGGCATGTGCTCCAGGACGTCGCCCAAATGGATGGCGTCAAACTTCTGCAGCCCGCGCAAGCCCTCCAGTTCCGCCACAGAGCAGGTATCGAACCCGGAGACCGCAGCTGCCTGCCGCGCTGCATCAGGATCGAATTCGACACCAAACCCTTTCAGTCCAGCCGATTTCAAGCTGGACAGGAAGGCGCCCGCACCGCAGCCATAGTCCATGACCAAGGCCCCAGGCGGCAGATGTCGCGCCAATAGGGTTGCCGCCCGCTGATAAGGCGCCAGAGACACGCCTGTGTAATGGTTGTCGTGGTAGTTGTCCTTCGCGTACATCCGCGCAAAGGTCTCTGCACTGGGCACTGGCGACACGATCACCGAACGGCAACTCGTGCACTGCCGATAGGAAAAAAGTTCCCCGTTGAAGCGGGTGCTGAACGGGAACACTTCGCCCCCCAGATCGCCACCACACATGGAACACACACGTCGTTGCGCCGTCATGGGTCAGTTTCCTTTGGCCCGCGTCATCGCGGCCCCCAAGTTCAGGTCACTCAAAGCCCCGCCCCTTGCTCAAAAAGCCAATCGGCGGCGCCAGGCCACCGCATTGGGTATCAAAGTCAATGCAACGCCGAAGGCCAGCAAGATCAAGCCCCACAGCAAGCTCGCCTGGCTGCCATGCAATAGCCATAGCTGCATGCCCGTGGAAGCCATGGCCATCACCGCGAACCGGGTGAGTTGCACCTTGTTCAGGCAGTCTCGCACCGAAAACAGTTGGACAGCCATCATCAGCCAGGTGCCCACGTTGAGCAACACCAGCATCTCGCCCAAAGGCAAGTTCGCATAAAGCCCGATGACGAATGGCGCCGCCTTGAGCAACATGGCCGGCACGGTGGCGCCCTCACGCGCCTTCGCATAGACCAGCTGTATCACCAGCATGTTCGCAACTTCGGCAGGCGCCATGAAGGCCGTCAGTCCAATGGCCGTCGCGGCGTGCTGGAATTCAGCGCCAAAAATCCAGCCCAGCAATGGCGTGTACGCAGACGCCAGCGTGGCCAGGATGGCCATCAACAATGCCAGCAACATCAAAGGCTGGACCTGCGCGTCCATGTACGTGCGAATCTTGACGCTCGCATCCTCGGCCCTGACGTCGTTGGACAACTTGGGCGCCAGGGTCGGCGCCAACCAGTTGAAAGGCTGCAGCAAGATGCCCAAGGCCATGTTGGCCATGCCGAGCCAAGCCACGCCCGAAGCGCCGCCCGTCCCCCGGATGATCAGGAAAGGCAAAGATGCGATGTTGGAGATCAACAATGAGCCGGCTATGGGCAAAGCCGACTTGGCGTAGCTTCGCCATTCGAAGCCACCGCCTTGGCGCAAGGCGCCTTGCAGCGCCATCGAAACACCCAAGGTACCGGCCAGGATGATGCTCGCAGCCTGCGCCCAGATGGCCAACGGCAAGGTCAGCCAACCCACGGCGACCAAGACCAAGATGCCCAGCAAGAGCAACACCTTGTCGGCGCACAACACCACGCTGTAGGAAACAAAGCGCTGTTGAACCTGGAACGCCGCTTTGGCCACCTGGAAGAGGAAGTAGCCCACGGCAGCCAGGGCGGTGACCAACCAGGGCAAAGCATGCACGCCAGCCAGCAGGGCATCCGGCACCACGGGTATGGCCAACACCATGGCCAGCAGGCAGGTGAGCGAGACGAGGAAGGGCAAGTAAAACTCGTTGCCCAGCACGCGGTCCTGTGCATACCGAACGGAGGATTCGCGTAACAAATAGGGCAAAGATGACTGGGAAGTCAAAGAAAACAGCGTGCCTGCCACCGCCACCAAGGTCACGAGCTGCCCGTAGCCTTGCACGCCCAACAGTCTGGACACGGCGACGGTGACCAACATCGCCAAGCCTTGTTGCGCCAAGGCGCCGATGGCAATGAACTTGACGCTGCTCATGTCTCGTGGCGCCAACGCTGATCAACCCTGCGGCGCCCACACCCAGCGACCGTGGCAAGGCGAAGCAGCGAGCGCCACACGCTTGCCCTCGACATCACCATCTGCGGCACTGCGCGCACAGGCTTCAGAACCACAGGCTGCGACGCAGTGCCTGCTTGATCCGCCGCATTTGCTCGACAAGGCGGTCATCCTTGGCGGCCAGTCGCAGGCGGTGCGACACAAACACCTGGACCAGCAAGGCCAACAAGGTGAAACCACCCGCCACCAATGCAGACCTCAAGCGCTTCGGACCACTGCGCACTTCCGGTGGCACGGCAGAGTCCAAGACCTGCACAGCTGGGCCCTCACGGCTTTCGTCCACACGTGCCAATTCATACTGACGCGCGAACAACTCAAACAGGGTCTCCTGGTACTTGAACTCTCGGTAACGCGCCACATACTGGCCGCGATCCGCTCCTTGTACCGGCATGTCCTTGTTGGCAGCGGACAGTTGACCACGCAAGGCATTGAGCTCAGCCCGGGCCTGCTGCATTTCGGGCGACGCGTCGGTCATGTAGCCCCGCATCGCGTTCATGCGCACTTCCAGGGCGGCGATCTGCGCGGTCAAACGGGCCACCCCTTCCAGGGCGAATTGCGGCGAGGTCGTCCGCAACATGGCTGGATTGACGCCCACTTGTTGCAGCGCCTGCTCGGCCCGAATCAGGTTGTCCTTGGCCTCGCGCAAGTGCTTCTCAAAAAACACGCGACGTTGCTGCGCCTCCGTCACCGACAGGCGTCCAAGCAGATTGCGAAGCTCTTCGATGGACGCATTGGCCATCTCCGCCGCGCGCTTGGGCTCAGCAGCCGTGTAAGAAACTTCGATCAAGCCTTCTTTGCTGATCTCGACCCTGAGCGCGCCCATGACCTGCGTGCGCACGCGCTCCCTGCTGAGGCCACCAGCGCCGTCCATCAACTTGAAACGATCGATCAGGGCGTCCTGGATGCTGCGGCTGCGCAGCATGGCCACATACTGATCGGCAGGGTTCTTGATGGCCCCGGAAGCCGAGGCCAAGCCGCCCAAAGTGCCCCCCAAGCCTTGCAACAGCGCCGCAGCGTTGCTCTGCTGCTGAGGCGGTGGCATGAATCGGGCGGTGCTGGTGAAGACGTCGGGCTTGGTCTTCAGATAACCATAATTCAAGACCGTCACGAGCAGGGGCAGCAAGACGATCAACCCGAGCCGAGGCGCAAAAATCTCGAACAAGTCCAGCAGCCCCACTCCGGGCTCATCTTGCGGCTTGGGCTCTGGCACCGTCGACACGGCTTCTGCGTCCTTCATCGGGTTCTGCACTGGGCGTTCATTCATGACTGTCGCGCGGTTGACGCCCGCCTCACTGCCTCAATGTCTTGATCGCCGCAGCGCCCAGACTGAACTGGTAGATGATCTGCGTGATGTCCTTGGCGTTGCGCGTGAACACGCTCCAGGCACTTTCATGGTCGGACTTCTCAGGCAACACGATCACGTCGCCCGGCAACACATCGGCGCGCTTGACGCGAGCAAACCATTTGCCGGCATCGGAAATGACAGACCCATCCGCGCGGATGACGAAGACATCGTCCAACTCGGCGCCGCTGGTGATGCCAGATTGGTCCAGGTAGTCCTGCACGGTCTTGCCTGCCTGCCAGATCATGGCCGTTTCCGTGTTCACGGCGCCCAGCACCGACACGAAGTCAGGCCGCGCAGGCACCACCAGCCGGTCTTGTGGCTCCAGCCGCAGTGCGGGCATGGGGTTCGACCCAGACAGGGTCGGCGCCAGTCCCAGCATCACGCGGCCGGTCGGCTGGTAACTCCGAAGCCGGTCCAGCGCCGCCTGCTGAGCGTCGGCCTCAGCCTGGATCCGCAAGCTGGCCGCGGAATCGTTGCTGGAGGTGCTGGCCGCAGCAGAGCCCAAACGGCTCTTGACCTGTGATTCCAGCTTGCGCACCAACTGCTTGAGGCTGTCGGTCTGGGCCTGTTTGACTTGCTCGCGATAGAAGGCGGCCCCATACAGGTAGGCGTCCGCCGTCGGCCCGCCAGCCTTGGCCAGCAAATCGCTCAGGGTCTCCCCCTTGAACATCTGGTACACGCCCGGCCTCAGCACTTCGCCTTCGACGCGCACATAGACTTGCCGCTTGGATTGCGGGACTTGCACGTCCTTGACCGAGAAAATGGTCACCACATCGCCAGGCTGGAGCACGAGGTTGTCCGGGCTGGCTGCATCATCGAGCGCCGCACCCAAGTTGAACGGCAACAAGGTCACTTTCAAGCGCTCGGCTTCCACCCGCTCCACCACCGCGTAGTCGAAATTCACTTCGTCGACCAGGTCGCCAATCTGCTGAGCCAGACCATTGGAGCTGCCGCCCGACTGGTCTGACGTCGCGGCCCGAAACACCTTGTTTTGCTTGACCACCGATGCGCGAGACATCAACGCCGCGCGATTGGGCACCAGGTCACGCACCGTCATGCCTTGGCGCCAAGGGCTGCGCAAGGGTTGAGCGACGTTGCCCCGCAGGGTCACCACGGCACCGAAGTCCGGGATCAGCGAAGGCACCGTGAGCACGTCGCCATTGCGCAAAGTGCGCGCCTTGCCAACGGTGTCCAGCGACAACAGCTCGACGCTTCGGCTCGGCCGTTGGCTGGGGTCGATGCGCTCCAGCTGGACCCGCTTCACGTCGGCCGTCACGGGCAGACCGCCCGCCAGGTCCACCAAGGCGCCCACAGGCTCCTGTTCATTGGCCAGCTCATACACCGCGGCTTGCCCCACCCGGCCCACCAACGCCACTTGCGCCGTGGCGGGCGGGATGACGATGGTGTCGCCATCTTGCAGCGCGACATCCGAAGACTTGTCACCACGAGACAAGAAGGCATACAGGTCCATCTCGGTGACCAAGCGACCGCCGCGCTTGACCTGAACGTGCCGCATGCTGCCGTTCTGATTGGGACCACCGCTGGCAAAGAGCGCCGAGATCAGGGTGGCTGTGCTGGGCAGGTTGTAAGCGCCAGGCTTGCGCGCCTGACCCACCACATACACGTTGAGCCCACGCAAACGCCCTGGCGTGACGCTGACCCGGAAGTCTTTGTAGTAGCGCGACACGGCAGCCTGCACCACCCCCTCCGCCTGGTTGCTGGGCACGCCCGCCATGTTCACCGGGCCGATGCGCGGGATGTGGATCTGGCCGTTGCGGTCAACGGTGGCTTGCAGATCGATCACGATCGAGCCCCAGCCTCGGATCATGAGTTCGTCGCCAGGCCCCAGTCGATAGTCTGTGGGCACGGGCACGTTGAGCAAGCTGGGGTAGGCTGCCACGGCTTGTTCAAACAAGGTCAAGCCGAACAAGGGCAGACGCATGCCCGTCGACTCTTCCACGAAGCGCTGGAAGTCGTTCAAGGGCAGCGGGGGCAAAGGCAAAGGCTTGGTCCCATCGGACTTGCCTGATTCATTGCCCGCAGCAGCACCCACACCCGCTGCGCCATTGGCAGCCGAGGCAGGATCACCGGTCTCGCCATTCGCCGCGCCCCCTGTCTTGGCACCGCCTTGCGCCGGTGAAACGACCGGCACGCCAGCCTTGATGACGGGCTGCACAAAACGGCTCTCGGAGCCAGAAGCGCTGGATGACGCACTGCTGGCGCTGTCGCCACCGCTCGAACTGGCCGCAGACTCCTGGCCCGCTGCCCACACAACGCCCGACTGCCCGACAGCTGCCAAGCTCAAGGTCACCACGGTGGCCCGGACGACCGCACCGACACCAGGCCAGCTCAGCGCACGCCTCAAGCCATCTACAGGTCCGCGCAAATTCATCACAACCCATCCCATTCCATCGTTCCCGGCAAGCGGCCCGGCCTGCAGCCAAGGCCCAAGCACTCACATCAACGCAAATACCAAGGCATCGCCACTTTCAAGCCCTGCCCCAGCGTGTGGGTGGGCTCGTAGCCCAGGCGGGTGCGCGCCTTGCTGACATCGGCCAGGCTGTGCCGCACGTCGCCCTGACGGAACTCACGGTAGACCGGCTGCACATCGGCACGCTCAGGCATGGTCAGCGCCAGGTTCTCACAGATGTACCGGTAAAGCTGGTTGAGCGTGGTGCGGTCGCCCACAGCCACGTTGTAGACCTGGTTCGCGGCTTCCGGGTTGGCGCTCGTGGCCGCCAGCAAGTTGACTTGCACCACGTTGTCCACGAAGCAGAAGTCGCGGCTGGTTTCGCCATCGCCATTGATGTAGACGTCCTCGCCTTGCACCAGGCTGCTGATCCACTTGGGGATCACGGCGGCGTAGGCGCCATTCGGGTCTTGTCGGGGGCCGAACACGTTGAAGTAGCGCAGGCCGATGGTCTCGAATCCGTAGGTGCGCGCAAACACGTCGGCGTACAGCTCGTTCACATACTTGGTGACGGCATAGGGGCTCAAGGGCTTGCCGATGGTGTCTTCCACCTTGGGCAGGCCTGGGTGGTCGCCGTAGGTGCTGCTGCTCGCGGCATACACCAGACGCTTGACGCCTGCGTCGCGCGCGGCCACCAGCATGTTGAGGAAACCGGTGACGTTGGCCGCGTTGCTGGTGATCGGGTCGGCCACCGAGCGGGGCACACTGCCCAGTGCAGCTTCGTGCAACACCAGCTCCACGCCCGCACAAGCGGCCTGACAGTCTTCCAGTCGGGTGATGTCGCCACGGATGAAGCGGAACCGCGACCAGCGCTCAGACCCCACGATGGCCTGCACCTCATCGAGGTTGCGTTGGTGGCCGGTGGCGAAGTTGTCCAGGCCCACCACCTCCTGGTCGAGCTGGAGCAGCGCTTCGAGCAGGTTGCTGCCGATGAAGCCGGCCACGCCGGTCACCAGCCAGCGGCGCGGCTGCTGGCGCAATTGGGCTTTGACGGTGTCGATCTGCATGGTCGTGGCGGCGCTCACAGGCGGATGTCGCTGGCCTCGGCGGGCAGCACGTATTTCAGGTCGTACAAGACGTGCTCGGGGCGACCGAAGGCACGGATCTGCGCAGGCGTCATCGCCTTGAACTGGTGGTGGCCCACCGCGATGATGATGCCGTCGTAGGCGCCCTTCTGGGGCCGGTCCACCAGCTCGATGCCGTACTCGTGGTACGCCTCCTTGGCGTCGGCCCAGGGGTCATACACATCGATCTGCACGTGGTAGTCCTGCAGCTCTTTGTAGATGTCCACCACGCGGGTGTTGCGCAAGTCGGGGCAGTTTTCCTTGAAGGCCAGCCCCATGATCAACACGCGGGCGCCATCCACCAACATGCGCCGCTTGGTCATGGCCTTGACCAGTTGGGTGACCACGTAGGCGCCCATGCTGTCGTTCAGGCGGCGGCCGGCGAGGATGATCTCGGGGTGGTAGCCGATGGCCTGGGCCTTGTGCGTCAAGTAATAAGGGTCGACGCCGATGCAGTGGCCGCCCACCAGCCCGGGGCGGAAGGGCAGGAAGTTCCACTTGCTGCCGGCGGCCTGCAGCACCGACTCGGTGTCGATGCCCATGCGGTTGAAGATGATGGCCAGCTCGTTGATCAGCGCGATGTTGAGGTCGCGCTGGGTGTTCTCGATCACCTTGGCCGCCTCGGCCACCTTGATGCTCGAAGCCCGGTGGGTGCCCGCGGTGATGATCTCGCGGTAGAGGCCGTCGACCACCTCGGCGATCTCAGGCGTCGAGCCCGCTGTCACCTTCTTGATGGTGGTGACGCGGTGTTCCTTGTCGCCCGGGTTGATGCGCTCGGGGCTGTAGCCGCAAAAGAAATCGACGTTGAACTGGAGGCCCGAGCCGGCTTCCAGCACGGGCACGCAGTCTTCTTCGGTGCAACCAGGGTAGACGGTGGACTCGTAAATGACGATGTCGCCCTTTTTGAGCACCTTGCCCACGGTCTCGCTGGCCTTGACCAGGGGCGTGAGGTCCGGGCGCTTGTGCTCGTCGATCGGTGTGGGCACCGTGACGATGAAGCAGTTGCAATCACGCAGGTCGGCCAGGTCGGTCGAGAAGCGCAGGTGCGCGGCCGCCGCCAGCTCGTCCTTGTCCGTCTCCAAGGTGACGTCTTCACCTTGACGCAACTGGGCAATGCGCTCGGCGTTGATGTCAAACCCCACCACCGGGCGCTTTTTGCCAAACTCGACGGCCAGGGGCAGCCCCACATAGCCCAGGCCAATGATGGCCAGTTTCAGATCTTGGACGGAAGACATGCGAGCTTTCAGATGCTGGGAGCGAAAGACCGCAACAGTCTATAAGCGAAGTGGCAACCCCCTGGGTGGGTGATCGGAAAACAATGGCGGATGTTGCAAAGCGCCCCCATCCGGCCCCGTCGAAAACCCTGGGCCCATGTCCCAGACAAATGCTCAACAACACCCCAGAGTTGGCATCTAATCCTCCTTTGTGACGCGGGCGCACCCCTCCGGACCGCCCCCCTGCGCCAAAATCCACCCCCATTTCCCGGATGACATCTCCCATGAAGAGCTACCAGTGCGTTGTTTGCGGTTTTGTGTACGACGAGGCCAAGGGCCTGCCGGAAGAGGGCATCGCCCCCGGCACCAAGTGGGAAGACGTGCCCGACACCTGGCTGTGCCCCGACTGCGGCGTGGGCAAATCTGACTTCGAAATGGTCGAGATCTGATGTCTGAGCCCATCGTCATCGTCGGCGCCGGCCTGGCCGGCTACAACCTGGCCCGTGAGCTGCGCAAGCTCAACGCCGAGGTGCCCCTGGTCGTGATCAGCCGAGATTCGGCCGGCTTCTACTCCAAGCCCATGCTGTCGAACGCCCTGGCGGGCAAGAAGACCGCAGCCACGCTGGTGATGAAGTCCGCCGAGAAGATGGCGGAAGAGCTCAAGGCGCAAGTGCTGCCGCTCACCGCCGTGACCGGCGTGGACAGCGCCAGCCGCACCCTCACGCTGAGCAACGGCCAAAGCCTGGTCTACCGCGACCTGGTGTTGGCGCAGGGCGCAGACACGATCCGCATCCCGCTGCAAGGCGACGCGGCAGACACCGTGCTCTCGGTCAACGACCTGGACGACTTCGCCCGCTTTGCCCAGGCACTGGACCAAGGCCCGTGCGGCGCAGAAGTCAAACGCGTCGTCATCCTGGGCGCAGGCCTGATCGGCTGCGAATTTGCCAACGACCTGCAAGCGCGTCAGGTTCAAGCCACCGTGGTGGACCTGGCCGACCGCGCGCTGGGCCGCCTCTTGCCGCCCGAAGCGTCGGCATTGCTGCAAGCCAAGCTGGAAGCCGGTGGCGCCGCCTTCCAGTTCGGCGCGGGCGCACAAGCCGTGGACAAAGTGGGCGGCGCCTTGCGCGTCACCCTGAGCGACGGCAGCACCGTGGCAGCCGATCTGGTCGTGTCGGCCGTGGGCCTCAAGCCCCGCACCGACCTCGCCCAGCTGGCTGGCGCAGCCGTGGGCCGCGGTGTGCAGGTCAATCGCCTGCTGGCCACCAGCGTGCCCCATGTCCACGCTCTGGGAGACTGCGCCGAAGTCGAAGGCCTGGTCTTGCCTTATGTGATGCCGCTGATGGCCCAGGCGCGCGCGCTGGCCGCCACCCTCAACGGCACCCCCACCGCCGTGGCTTACCCCGCCATGCCGGTGACCGTGAAGACGCCCGCCTGGCCCACCGTGGTGTGCCCGCCGCCTGCCGGCGCTCAAGGCGATTGGCAGGTCACGCAGGACGCCGAAAGCCTGCAAGCCCTGTTCGTGAACCCGGCCCAGCCGGACGCACCGCTGGGCTTCGCCCTGCAAGGCAAGGCCGTGGCGCAACGCCAGGCTTTGGCCGGGAAGATCGCGCCCTGGCTGTGAAGCCAAAAGGGGCTTGACGCTTCAGCGCGCCCCTTTGGCGATCTTCACCCGGATTGCGTTAACCTTCAGCCCTCTGGCAGCCAGCACGTCCATCAGACGCGGCTGCCACTGGCGCAATTTGGCCGACACGGCCGAGTTCGGCACCAGCAAGGTCCACCCCTCTTCGTCCCACCCACCGGCCTGCAGGCCGTTGGCCATGGCCGGCGGCAGCACCTCGCGCACCACGGCCAGGCAGGCCTGTGAACGCTGCAGGCGCTGCATCAGGCCGGCCAGCGCGGTTTGACGGCGTGCGATCACCCGGCTCACGGGTGGCACGTCGGGCACCATGGGCTTGAACGTGGCGGGCTTGAGGGTTCGAGGCGGGGGCATGCCCTGCATTGTCCATGCGATGAGGAGTGTTGACGCATGCAGATCATGATCACCACCAGCGTGCTCAAGCGCACGCGGGTGCTGCAATTCACCCCGCTGACGCTCACGCTCACCTTGTTGGGCCTGAGCCTGCCACTGATGCTGGTCAGCCTGCTGGTCTACAACGCGGTGCTGCTCAAGGCCGCGCGGCAGCAATGGCCCATCGTGTCGCAGGCCGTGCGTTTCGTGGAGCAGCAAGAGCTCGCCCAGCGCGACCGCTACATGCGCGAGAACCTCGACGCCATGGCCCAGAAGGTCGGCGACCTGCAAGCCCGCTTGATGCGGCTCGAAGCGGTGAGCGAACGGGTGGCCAGCATGGCCGGCATGAAGCCCGAAGAGCTCAAGCAGATCCAGGCCGAGCCCAAGGGCGCGGCCGGCGGCCCCCTGCTGGGCCTGAAGGAAGCCACGGCCTCCGCGCGCACGATCAAAGAGCTGGACGACGTGGTCAGCGCCATGGCCGACCAGGGCGACCTGGACGCCGACACCCTGACCTTGATCGAATCTCGCCTGTTCGAAAAGCGCATGGCCGCCTTGATGGTGCCCAGCAGCCAACCTGTGGACGGCCCCGTCGGCTCGGGCTTCGGTTTCCGCACCGACCCCTTCACCCACCGCGCCGCACTGCACACCGGGCTCGACTTTCCAGCCGACCCAGGCACCCCCATCATGGCCGCCGCCGGGGGCGTGGTGATGTCGGCCGGGCCCCACCCGCAATATGGCCAATTGGTGGAAGTGGACCATGGCAATGGCCTGCTCACCCGTTACGCCCACACGTCGAAGATGCTGGTCAAGCAAGGCGACATTGTCAAGCGTGGCCAGAAGATCGCGGAAGTGGGCAACACCGGTCGCAGCACCGGCCCGCATTTGCACTTTGAAGTGTTGGTGGAAGGCGTGCAGCAGAACCCGGCACGCTTCCTGGCCCAGAACAACCCCACCGGCCCAGCCCCCACCCCGGTGGCTGTAAAGTAACGCCCCATGATCGGCCGCCTGCAGTTCCACCGCTTGCGCCGCTTGCACTGGGTGTGGCACCTGGTGCTGGCGGTGGGCGTGTTGCTGGGGCAAGCGGCCGTGGCCCGCCACAACCTGCAGCACGCGCTTCAGGTCGATCAAGACGCCGTCCATGCTGTGTGCGCCCAGTGCCTGGCGCTGCACGCCATGGACCACGTGGGCCCGGCCACACCGGCGCCCACCCTGCCGCCAACCACGCTGCGCGAAACCACGCGCCCAGTGATGGTGGCCAGCCCGCTCCGGGGCGCAACACCTGCGCCTTATTGGAGCCGCGGCCCGCCTTCCCACCCTGCCTGAAGCCTTTCTTCACCAGCGCGATCAGCCGTGTCCGGCTTCGCCTGCGTGACGCTGCGAGCCCGCCCCACGGGCCCGCTCCCACTTCATTGCAGAGTTTTTTCCATGCCTTTCATGCTCACCATGAAGCGCGCTGCCCCCGTTGTGGGCGTGGCGTGCGCCACCTTGTTGGCCTCGTCGGCCGCCCTGGCCGCCGACAACAGCTTCAACCCCGCCATCTGGTTGATCCTCAATGGCACTTACACCAACCTGTCCAAAGACCCGGGCACCTGGCAGCCCAGCGGCTTCCAGCCCACCGGCGGGGAGACCGGCCCCGGCAGCCGCAGCTTCAGTCTGGGCGAAACCGAGTTGGGCCTGAGCGCCAACATCGACCAGTATTTCTTCGGTCGTGCCACGGTGGCGCTCACACCGGAAGGTGAAGCCGAGGTGGAAGAGGGATTTGTGCAAACCACTGCCTTGCCCTCAGGCCTGACCGCGAGGGCAGGCCGCTTCTACAGCGCCACGGGCTACCTCAACGACAAGCACGCCCACACCTGGGATTTCGTGGACGCCCCGCTGGTGCACCAGGCCCTGTTTGGTGGCCAGTTCAAGCAAGAAGGCGTGCAGCTCAAATGGCTGGCGCCGCTGGACCAATACCTGGAGCTGGGCGCCGAAGTGGCCAAGGGGCAGAACCACCCGGGCTCCGAGCGCAACAGCAATGGCGCAGGCGCCTTGCAATGGAGCGTCCACACCGGTGGCGACCTGGGCACCAGCCACAACTGGCGCGCTGGCGTGAGTTGGTTGCGCACCCGCGCCAACCAGCGCGGCTGGACCGACAACGACCTGGCCGGCAAGGAGGTGAACAACACCTTCACCGGCAGCAGCCGCATCGTGGCGCTGGACGGCGTGTGGAAATGGGCCCCCCATGGCAACGCCAAGGTGACGAACCTGGTGTTGCAAGGCGAGGTGTTCAAGCGCGTGGAGTCGGGCCAGGTCGATTACGACGTGGACACCGCGAGCGCAGGGCCCGCTGCGGCCGCCTACCGCTCGTCGCAATCGGGCTGGTATGTGCAAGGCGTCTACCAGTTCATGCCGCAATGGCGGGTGGGGCTGCGACACGACCGCCTGGACAGCGGCAGCGTTCGCTATGGCGACAACGCTGCCTACCTCGCTGCCACGGCTTATTCACCCAAACGGGACACCGTCATGGTGGACTGGACGGGCAGCGAATACAGCCGCATCCGCCTGCAGGTGAGCGACGACCGTGCTCGCGCCGGGGGGCGCGACACCCAGGTCTTCCTGCAATACATCATGAGCTTGGGCGCCCATGGCGCGCACAGCTATTGAAAGCAGGGCCGCCACATGATGACCCCCACCTTCTCCCCTCGCCTCGCGATCGCCTCGGCCCTGGCAAGCTGCCTGAGCTTCGCCACCCCCAGCGCCCACGCCTTGAAGGTGTTCGCTTGCGAACCCGAATGGGCCGCCCTCACGCAGGAGCTGGCCGGCGAACAAGCCACGGTTTACAGCGCCACCACGGCCCTGCAGGACCCCCACCAGATCCAGGCTCGTCCCAGCTTGATGGCCGCCGTGCGCAACGCAGCCTTGACGGTGTGCACGGGCGCCGAGCTGGAAGTGGGCTGGCTGCCTTTGCTGGTGCGCCAGTCGGGCAACCCGGCCATCCAGCCCGGCAAGCCCGGCCAGTTCGAGGCCGCCACGTTCGTGAAGATGCTGGAAGTGCCTACGCGCCTGGACCGTGCCGACGGTGACGTGCACGCCGAAGGCAACCCCCACATCCAGACCGACCCACGCAACATCGCGCTGGTGGCCCAGGCCTTGGGCCAACGGCTGACCGAGGTCGACCCTGGCAACGCCGCGCTCTACAAGGCCCGCACGGCCGACTTCCTCAAGCGCTGGGGCGAAGCCACCCAACGCTGGACACAAGCCGGCGCCCCGCTCAAGGGCACACCCATCGTCGTGCAGCACAAGGGCTTTCCTTACCTGGAAGCCTGGCTGGGCCTCAAACAAGTCACCGCGCTGGAGCCCAAGCCAGGCGTGGAGCCCACCAGCGCCGGCTTGGCCGACGTGCAAGCCCAACTGCAACGCACGCCCGCCAAGATGGTGATCCGTGCCGCTTACAACGACGGCCGCAGCAGCCAGTGGCTGGCCTCTCGGGCCAAGCTGCCGGTCGTGGTGCTGCCGTACACGGTGGGTGGCAGCGAGCGGGCCAAAGACCTGTTCGGCCTGTTCGACGACACCGTTGACCTGTTGCTCAAGGCCGCGCGATGACCGACGCCAGCCCCTTGCTGACCCACCTGCACTGGGAAGCCCTCAACCTGTCGATCCTCGGGCCGGCGCTGGTGGCCGGGCTGCTGGTGCTGGCGACCCACGTGCCGCTGGGCCTGCAGGTGCTGCGCAAGGGCATCGTGTTCATCGACCTGGCCATTGCGCAGATCGCCGGCTTGGGCGTGATCGCCGCCGACGCGCTGGGCTTCGAGCCCCAAGGCTGGGCGGTGCAGGTGGCGGCGGCGCTGGCCGCCCTGGCCGGCGCCGGCCTGCTGACCTGGACCGAGCGCCACTGGCCCGACATCCAGGAAGCCCTGATCGGCACGCTCTTTGTGTTGGCGTCTTGCGCGGGGCTGATCCTGCTGGCAGGCAACCCCCATGGCGGCGAGCACCTCAAAGACCTGCTGGTCGGCCAGATCTTGTGGGTGACCTGGCCCCAGCTGGGCGCCATGGCAGCGGTCTCGCTGGCGGTGCTGGCAGCCTGGGCCTGGAGGCACGGCCGCCTGGGCCGCGCCGGCTTTTACGTGCTGTTCTCGCTCGCGGTGACCGCGTCGGTGCAACTGGTGGGGGTCTACCTGGTGTTCTCCAGCCTGATCATGCCGGCGCTCGCGGTGCGTCGCTTGCCCACCACCGCTCGGGCCACCCGTCTGGCCTGGGGCTGGGGCGTGGGCGCCGCCGGTTACGCCGGCGGGCTCGCGGTGTCGGCGCTGCTGGACTGGCCGTCCGGCGCCGTGGTGGTGTGGGCCATGGCGATCTGTGCGGTGGGCGTGGCCGCCTGGCTGGGTCGGGGCCATCCGTCCCAACCCGCATGACGTGTCGCGTTAGACGCCACCAACCCCGCCAGACAGGGGCTGGGTTAGCCCCAATGGGGAACTGTGGCCCCCGGCCCCACCTCCCCAGGTCCGTCACCCTCGGGTGCTACACTTTTTGGCTTTGGTCCTCAGAGGGAACCCGGCTTGAAGGCGGGCACTGAGGGCCTCGGCACCGGCCATGTGGCCCGTGCCCTCTGTTGAATTGGAATGTGCGCATGTTGCCCAAGCTCCTGACCTCGATTTTTGGTAGCCGAAATGAGCGTTTGCTCAAGGAATACCGCAAGACGGTCGCCAAGATCAATGCCCTGGAGCCCAGCCTGGAGCCGCTGAGCGACGACCAACTCCGCGCCAAGACCGAAGAGTTCAAGCAGCGCATCGCCAAGGGCGAATCGCTCGATGACCTGCTGCCCGAAGCCTTCGCCGTGGTGCGAGAAGGCTCCAAGCGCGTCTTCAAGATGCGCCACTTCGACGTGCAGATGCTCGGCGGCATGGCCTTGCACAACGGCAAGATCGCCGAAATGCGCACCGGCGAAGGCAAGACGCTGACCGCCACCTTGCCCGTCTACCTCAATGCCCTGAGCGGCAAGGGCGTGCACCTGGTGACGGTGAACGACTACCTGGCTCGCCGCGACGCCGAGTGGATGGGCAAGCTCTACACCTTCCTGGGCCTGACCGTGGGCATCAACCTGCCCCAGATGCCCCGTGAGCAAAAGCAAGCCGCTTACGCCGCCGACATCACCTACGGCACGAACAACGAATACGGCTTCGACTACCTGCGCGACAACATGGTCATGGAAGTGACCGACCGCGTGCAGCGTGGCCTGAACTACGCCATCGTCGACGAAGTGGACTCGATCCTGATCGACGAGGCCCGCACCCCGCTGATCATCTCGGGCCAGGCCGAAGACCACACCGAGATGTACGTGCGCATCAACGCCGTGGTGCCGCGCCTCAAGCGCCAGATCGGTGAAGCCGACCCGCGCACCGGCGAAGGCGTGGTGGAAGCCGGTGACTTCACCGCCGACGAAAAGACCCGCCAGGTCTTCCTGACGGAAGCCGGCCACGAGAACGCCGAAGCCTACCTGGCCGAAGCCGGCCTGCTGGTGGAAGGCGCGTCGCTGTACGACGCCGCCAACATCACCCTGATGCACCACGTGTACGCCGCGCTGCGTGCTCACCACTTGTTCAACAAGGACCAGCACTACGTGGTGCAAAACGGCGAAGTGGTCATCGTCGACGAGTTCACGGGCCGCCTGATGTCGGGCCGCCGCTGGTCCGACGGCCTGCACCAGGCCGTGGAAGCCAAGGAAGGTGTGCACATCCAGGCCGAAAACCAGACCCTGGCCTCGATCACCTTCCAGAACTACTTCCGCATGTACGCCAAGCTGTCGGGCATGACCGGCACGGCCGACACGGAAGCCTACGAATTCCAGGAAATCTACGGCCTCGAAACCGTGGTGATCCCGCCCAACCGCATCCTGGCGCGCAAGGACCAGCTCGACTTGGTCTACAAGACTTCGCAGGAGAAGTTCAACGCCATCGTGGCGGACATCCGCGAGTGCCACGAGCGTGGCCAGCCGGTGCTGGTGGGCACGACGTCGATCGAGAACTCGGAGCTGATCGCCCAACTGCTGACCCGCGAAAAGCTGCCCCACCAGGTGCTCAACGCCAAGCAGCACGCCCGCGAGGCCGACATCGTGGCCCAGGCCGGTCGCCCCGGCATGATCACCATCGCCACCAACATGGCCGGCCGCGGCACGGACATCGTGCTGGGTGGCAACGTTGAAAAGCAAATCCAGACGCTGGAGCTCGACCCCAGCCTGGAGCCCGCCGACCGTGAAGCCAAGATCGCTGCCCTCAAGGGGGAACAGCAGGAACTCAACGCACGCGTGAAATCGCTGGGCGGTCTGCGCATCATCGCCACCGAGCGCCACGAGTCTCGCCGCATCGACAACCAGCTGCGTGGCCGCGCTGGCCGCCAGGGTGACCCGGGCAGCTCGCGCTTCTACCTGTCGCTGGACGATCCGCTCATGCGCATCTTCGCGGGCGACCGCGTGCGCGCCATCATGGACCGCCTGAAGATGCCCGAAGGCGAAGCCATCGAGGCCGGCATCGTGACCCGCTCGATCGAAAGCGCCCAGCGCAAGGTCG
>JBEEJT010000335.1:0-15979 GCA_041169085.1 Pseudomonadota bacterium
GCGATGGGGGGGCACATGACCTTGCAGAGCGAGCCCGGTGTGGGCACCAGCGTCAGCCTCATGTTGCCCATGCCTGCCGTGACCCACACAGAAGCCTCAAACCTGCGGGACGTTGAACAGGCTTTGTTCAGGGCTGAAGCAGAAACCGCTGTCACCATGCCCGCAAGCGAAACCACTGCCCCCACGACCTCGTCCGCTCGTTCGAACGACGCCAGCCTGGCCTCATCGACGCACACCAGCGCTGCCTTGCGCGTGCTCTACGTCGAAGACAACCGCATCAACGCCTTGCTGTTCGAAGAAGCCTTGCGCCCCTTTGAACAACTCGTGCTCGACGTGGCCGAAGATGGCCAGATGGCCTTGGCCATGGCGCGCGATTGCCTGCCGCACGTGTTGGTGCTCGATGCCCATCTCCCCGGCATGTCGGGATTTGAAGTGCTGGCGGCCTTGCGCCAGGTGCCCGGCATGGCGGACACGCCGGCCTACATGTGCTCGGCCGACGCCATGCCGGACGACATCGCCAAGGCTAAGGCGGCAGGCTTCGCTGGCTACTGGACGAAACCCATCGACATCGTGGCCGTGACCGACGAGCTTTGCCGGCTCGCCGAGCGGCTGCACCCCTGACCACACATGACCTCATCCACCAGCACGCCCCCGCACGGGCAGCTGCCACGCACGGGCGTGTTGCTCGTGAACCTGGGCACCCCTGACGAGCCCACCCCAACGGCCTTGCGGCGCTACCTGGCCGAGTTCCTGGCTGACCGCCGCGTGGTGGAGATCCCGCCGGCCATCTGGTGGCCCATCCTGCACGGCATCATCTTGCGCACGCGCCCGGCCAAGTCGGCCGCCAAGTACGCCAGCATCTGGATGAAGGAGGGCTCGCCCCTGCGGGTCTGGACAGAACGACAGACCGCCCTGCTCCAGGGCTGGCTGGGTGAGCAAGGCCACCAACTCGTGGTGCGACACGCCATGCGCTACGGGCGGCCAGCCATAGGCGCCACGCTGCAAGCCATGAAGGACGAGGGTGTCCAGCGCGTGCTGGTGGTGCCGCTCTACCCCCAATACAGCGCTGCCACCACCGCCAGCGTGATGGACCAGGTCTACGCCTGGTGTCAAGCCAGCCGCTGGATGCCTGAACTGCGCCACATCAACCAGTTCCACGACGACGCTCGCTACATCGCGGCCCTCGCCGCCAGCGTCAAGCGGCACTGGCTGGCCCATGGCCGCCACCGCAAGCTGGTGATGAGCTTCCACGGCATGCCCCACCGGACCTTGTTGCTGGGCGACCCCTACCACTGCCAGTGCCACAAGACTGCGCGCTTGCTGGCCGAGAGCCTGAGCTTGAGCCCGGACGACTATGTGGTGACCTTCCAAAGCCGATTTGGCCGGGCCAAGTGGCTGCAGCCTTACACCGAACCCACCGTGCGTGAGCTGGCCCGCCAAGGCTGTGACAGCGTCGACCTGATCTGCCCGGGCTTCGTGGCCGACTGCATCGAGACACTCGAAGAGATCAACATGGAAGTGCGTGAAGCCTTCCTGACCGAAGGCGGCAAGGCGTTCAGTTACATCCCCTGCCTCAACGACCAGCGCGAGTGGGTGCACGCCTTGGGCGGCCTCACGCAGCAACACCTGCAGGGCTGGCCCACCGCCAGCGCGCAAGTGCCGGACGAGGCCCAACTGAAGGCTCAGGCCCAACGCGCCCGGGACATGATGCAGCGGCTGGGTTAAGCCGCAGCGTCTGGCGCGGCCAGGCCCATCGCGACGGGCAGCAGCGGGCAGTGGTTCATCCAGGCCCGTGCATCGTCGGCTTGCAGCGGTGGGCTGAACACGTGGCCTTGCACCACATCGCCCCCGTTGGCGGCCAACCAAGCCAGCGTTTCAGGGTGCTCCACACCCTCCAGCGTCACCTGCAAGCCCAGGCTGTGCCCCACTTCCATCATGGCGCGCAGCACCGCTTGCTTGCGGCCTTGCTCGGCGATGTCGGTCACAAAACTGCGGTCGATCTTGAGCTCGTCCAGCGGCATGCCTTGCAAAATGGCCAGCGAGGAATAGCCCGTGCCGAAATCGTCGAGCGCGATGCGGATGCCGGCTTGGCGGAGCGCCGACAAGGTGTCGATGGCTCGCTCCCGGTCGCTCAAGGCGGCGGACTCGGTCACCTCCAGCACCAACTGCCGAGGCGAACACCCCTGCTGCTGCAGCAACTCGTTGACTCGGTCGACGAAGCGCGGCGTGGCCAGGTCAAAGGCGGTGATGTTCACCGACACCCGCACGTCCGGGCGCCCCAAGGTCTGCACGAACCGGGCGGCCTCGCTGATCGCCCAAGCCGTCAGCCGATTGATCGCCCCCGTGGCCTCGGCCTCGGCGATGAAAGCGCCTGGCGGAATCAGCCCTCGCTCGGGGTGTCGCCAGCGCACCAGCGCCTCCAGCGAATCGGTCTGGCCCGAATGCAGGCTCACCTTGGGCTGGTAGTACAGCTGCAACTCACCGCGCTCAATCGCCCCCTCCAGGTCCAGCGTGAGGCTGTAGGCCAGTTGCTCGCGCTTCATGCGGTCGGCGTCAAAGGTGAGGATGCGACGGTGGGCGCTGCACCACTGCAAGGTGATGCGCGCTTCGTCGATCGCCAGCCCGATCTGGGGCGCTTGCTCTTCGAACACCCGCGCGATGCCCAGATGCGGGTCCCAGGCCACGAACAGGCCCTCCCACTCGAAGCGGCGGGTGAGCAAGGCTTCCAGGTCTTGCAACAGCCACTCTTCGGGCGCGCCCTTGACCACGAAGGCCAGGGTGCTGTCGTCCAGGGCCGCCAAGCCTTGCTTGCCTTCCACGTGCAGCAGCCGCGCATGGCGGTTGTCGGCGAACCAGGCGTCGAGCTCACCCGCAAAGCGCTTGACCAGGCGCGTGAGCGTTTCCGGCGCCAGGATGGACTCCAGGAAGCCAAAGCGGTTGAGCTTGAGCACACAGATCGACAGCCCCGCGCGCTCCCCAGGCAAGGCGGCCTTGATGGCCTCTTCCAGGATGCTTTGGTTGGGCAGGCCATAGCGCGCATGATGTGACGCGGCATGGCGCAAGCGCGCCTCATAGCCCAGGCGCTGCTCCAGCTCTTTCGTGTGCTCGGCCAACGCTTGCGCGCGCTCTTGTCGGTCCAGGCGGACCCGATAGAACAAGGCCGCGGCCAAGGCCAGGGCCTTGAACACACTGGCGTACAGACTGGCCAGCTGATAGGGCCCGCGGTAGAGCCCCACCCAGCCCACGCCGTTGACCAGCACGGCCACGTATTGGACCGTCATGCCCACCGCCACCAACTTGGCCACGGGGTTGTCGCCCCAATGGCGCCAACACAGGGCCACCAGGAAGGTCGAGTACACCACGGTCAAGGTCTGGATCACGGTGCTCAGCACCGGCGCCAGCCCGGGCTGCAAGCCAGCCCACAGCAACAGGCCCAAGCTGCTGCTCATGATGACCTGCGTGATCCAGCGCTCGCCGCGGTTGAGCTGCAAAATCGCCCGCAACACGAGGCTGGTGGTGCACAGCCCGAACACCATCCACGCGTAAGGTGGCCAGTTGAATTCGGGGTGGGTGGGCCAGAAGGTCTGGAAACCGTCCCCCACGATGCCGCTGATGGCGCCCAACACCGGCAACATCTCGGCCACCAACATCACCGACATCGGGTGGCGGTTGACGACGGCCATCACCAAAGCCATCAACATGGTGAAGCCGATCGCGCCATAGCACATGGCCCGGATCATGGCTTCACGGTGTTCGCTTTGGGCGTAGGCCTGCGGGGCCCAGGCGTTGAACACGGCCGCCACCGAACCGTTGTTGCGCACCAGGCAATGCACGTCCACCGCCCCTTGGGCAGGCACGCGCAGAGGCAACACCACCGACGGGAATGGCAGCGGCCTCACATGAAAAGGCCGCGCGTCGCCAGAGCGGTAAACCTGCCTCAGGGCGACGCCCTGCCGGCCTTGGCCACGCGTGTCGACAAAACAATCGACCTTGTCCTGGTAGCCATCGGCCACCACCAACCAGATGTCCAGCGCTTGCGACAGAGGGTTGGACAAGGTGGACCGCAGCCAAACGCCATGGGGGCTGAAGCCCAGCGCCCGCATGCCCGGCCTGGGCGCGCCCCAATGGGCTTCGGCGCCTGGGGGTGCGGCTGGGTCCTGGTTGGCTGGGGCGGTGGGCGCGGGCCAGACATCGATCGGTGCGCGCAAGGACGCGCTGTCACGCCCCAGCAGAGGGGCCACGTCCAAGCCTTGGGCGTGCGCAGGCCCACAGCAGCACCAAACGGCCCACCATGCCCAAACACACCACCACAACCAGCTGCGACGCTTCACTTGCCCAGGCCAACGCCCATGTCACTTGTCAGATGCATGGAGTATCCGCCCCGGCGACGGGCCCAAGACCGCCCAGGCGGGGGATCAAGGCCCCTCTTCTCCCCCATCCAGGGTGCCGTTTTCCGACGCCACAGGCAAGAGGGCCTGGCTCGCGGACTCGGGCAAGGCTTCCACGCCCTTGAGCGCACGGCCCATCACCCGGGTGCGCGTTTCCACATTGGCGATCGTGTTGCTGGCTTCATCGAGCTTCTTGCGTGTTTTGGCCAGAACATCGCCAAACTTGCCAAACTCTGTTTTCACCGCCCCCAAAACCTGCCAGACCTCATTGGAGCGGCGCTCCAGGGCCAGCGACCGGAAGCCCATTTGCAGGCTGTTCAAGGTGGCCAACAGCGTGGTGGGGCCCGCCACCACCACGCGGTGCTCGCGCTGCAGGGATTCGACCAGCCCTGGTCGTCGCAAGGCCTCGGCGTACAGCCCCTCGGTGGGCACGAAGAGGATGGCGAAATCGGTGGTGTGCGGGGGCGCCACGTACTTGTCGCGGATGCTGCGTGCCTCCAGCCGCAGACGCTGCTCGATGCCCCGAGCCGCCTGCTCCACGGCGCCAGCGTCGGCCCGGTCCTGCGCGTCCAGCAGGCGTTCGTAATCTTCTCGCGGGAACTTCGCGTCGATGGGCAACCACAGCGGGGGCGCATCACCGCCCTGCCCTGGCAGCCGGATGGCGAATTCCACGCGCGCGCCGGTGCCCGGCACGGTCTCGACATTGACACCGTACTGCTCGGGGGTGAACACCTGCTCCAGCAAGCCCGCCAGCTGCACCTCGCCGAAGATGCCCCGCGTTTTCACGTTGCTCAGCACGCGGTTGAGCGCGCCCACGTCGCTGGCAAGCCGCTGCATCTCACCCAGGCCCTTGTGCACCTGGTCCAGACGTTCGGCCACCTGCTTGAAGCTCTCGCCCAGGCGGGCCTCCAGCGTGGCATGCAGCTTCTCGTCCACGGTCTGGCGCATTTGTTCGAGGCGCTTCTCGTTGTCCGCCTGCAGGGCTTGCAGCCTGGTTTCCACGGTGGTGCGCACCTCGGCCAGCCGACGGTCGTTGGCTTCCTGCATCTGGCGCAGCTGCGCCACCATGGCATCTCGCAAGGCGTTGCCGTGCTGGCTCGTCTGGTGGGTGCTGGTGCGCAATGCCTCGCTCAAGCCTTGTTGCTGCGTGGCCAGCTGCACGCGAAAGCTGTCGAGCTGCTCATTTTGCGTGCGCATGGCATCGCCCATCTGCGCCAGCACGGTCTGCTGCAGCAAGGCGATGGCCTGCCCCTGCGCCCGCTGCGCTGCCTCCAGCGAGGGCAACAAAGCCGGCAGCACGGTCGCCGCAGGGTCCGCGCTGCGGCGCGACAGCAGCCACACCAGCAAAGCCAGGCTCACCGCCAGGTTCAAGGCCAGCAAGGCCAACACGGTCGCATTCATGGCGCAAATTCTCGCTCACGCCGCGCATGAAAAAGGCCACCCGAAGGTGGCCTGTGCCGCCAGTGAGGCCGCTCAGTCCGCCAGGTGCGACAGGTGCACGTGGGCGCCGGTCTTGGTGCGCACCTCTTCAGGCGTGACACCCGGCGCCAACTCCACGCAATGGAAGCCATCTGGCGTCACGTCCAACACACACAGCTCGGTGATGATGCGGTCGACCACACCCACGCCCGTGAGCGGCAGGTTGCACTTCTGCAGCAGCTTGTGCTCGCCATTCTTGGCGGCGTGTTCCATCAGCACGACCACGCGCTTGACGCCGGCCACCAAGTCCATGGCGCCGCCCATGCCCTTGACCATCTTGCCCGGGATCATCCAGTTGGCGAGGTCACCCTGCTCGGACACCTGCATGGCGCCCAGGATGGAGAGGTTGATCTTGCCGCCACGGATCATGGCGAAGCTCTCGTGGCTGCCAAAGATCGAACTGCCCGGCAAGGTCGTCACGGTTTGCTTGCCGGCGTTGATGAGGTCCGCGTCCACGGCGCTCTCGTCGGGGAAGGGGCCGATGCCCAACATGCCGTTTTCCGATTGCAACCACACGTCGATGCCGGGCGCCACGTGGTTGGCCACCAGCGTGGGCAACCCGATCCCGAGGTTCACATAGAAGCCGTCTTGGAGTTCTTGGGCCGCGCGGGCGGCCATTTCGTCATGGGTCCAGGGCATGGCTCAGGCTCCCTTCGGGTTCTGTTGGGTGGTGCGCTTTTCGATGCGCTTTTCGGGCGTGGTGTTGAGCACCAGGCGATGCACGTAAATGCCCGGCAAGTGGATGCTGTCCGGGTCAAACGAGCCCGTCTCCACGATCTCTTCCACTTCCACCACCGTCGTCTTGCCTGCCATGGCGGCCGCCGGGTTGAAGTTGCGGGCGGTGCGGCGGAAGATCAGGTTGCCGCTCTTGTCGGCCTTCCACGCCTTGACCAGCGCGACTTCTGGCACCAGCGCGCGTTCCATCACATACGTTTCACCGTCGAACTCGCGCAGCTCCTTGCCTTCGGCCACCACGGTGCCCACGCCCGTCTTGGTGAAAAAGGCCGGGATGCCGGCCCCACCTGCGCGCAGCTTCTCGGCCAACGTGCCTTGCGGGGTGAATTCAAGCTCCAATTCGCCCGACAGGTACTGGCGCTCGAACTCCTTGTTCTCGCCCACGTAGCTGGAGATCATCTTCTTGATCTGCCGGGTGTTGAGCAGCTTGCCCAATCCGAAGCCATCGACACCGGCGTTGTTGGAGATGACCGTCAGGTCTTTCACCCCGGTCGCCTGCAGGGCGTCGATCAGCGCTTCGGGGATGCCGCACAGGCCGAAGCCCCCCACGGCCATGAGTTGTCCGTCTCGGACGATGCCGGCCAGCGCACTGGCGGCGTCGGGATAGACCTTGTTCATCCGTTTGCTCCTTGGCAACAAGTTTCGCTGCAGTGCAGCAAAGCAAAGATTACACCTGGGGCAAACGGGAAATCCAGTCAGATCGCGGAAAAAACCTGCCCTGATCTGGGGCACTTGGCGAAGTCGCCACAACGCCAGGCCAGCCAGTACAGGCTCAGGCCGGCGGCAGCGCGGGTGGCACGTCCATGCCCGGCAAGGCGGGCGGCTTGCCGGCCAGGGCCTTCATCGGCTCAGGCAGGGCCTTGGGGCGGCCATCCTGGGCGCTGACCCACACAAGCGTGGCGCCGCCCGCCGCGTAAGGTGAACCCGGCTCGTCGTCGCGCTCGATCGTCACGAAGGTGTCGATGCTGGTGCGCCCGGGGTCGGCCACATAGAGCTTGATGCGCACGTCGCCAGGAAACACGAGCGGCCGGTAGAAGTTGAAGAAGGCGTTCGCGATGACCGGCCCTTCGTCTTCGTTGCCCACGGTGCCCATCATGTCGGCGATCCAGCTCACACGGGCTTGCTCCATGTAGCGGAAGTACACGGTGTTGTTCACGTGGCCCAGGACGTCCATGTCGCCCCAGAGGATGGGCAGGGTCAACTCGTGGACCAGGATCTTGTGTTCAGGCAAGTCGATGCGCATGGTGGCTCAATCGTGAGAGAAAAATGGCGACGCCCCGCAGGTGGGGGCGTCGTGCGTGGCTTCAAGGCCGAAGGGCTGACCTGGCCTTGGCTGACCAGGCCACGGCCTCCCCTCAAGCCGCGGCCATGCCGTCGTCGGCCGAAATGATGGCGCCGTTGATGAAGTCGCTTTCGGCGGCACACAGCATCACCAGCAAGGCGTCGAGGTCCTTCGGTTGCCCCACACGCTTGCGGGGCAACATCTGTACCAGCTTCTTGCCGGCGTCGGTTTCCCAGTGGTGGTGGTTGATCTCGGTGTCGATGTAGCCAGGGCAAATGGCATTCGACGTGATGCCGAACTTGCCCCATTCACCGGCCATGGCGCGCGTCATGTGGATCACGGCGGCCTTGGACATGCAATACACACCAATCTGCGGGAGCGTGCGCAGGCCCGCCGCCGAAGCGATGTTCACGATTCGGCCGCCCGTGAAGGTGCCCGGGGCCGAGCCCTTGGCGCGCGCCAGCATGCGCTTGGCCACTTCCTGGGCCACAAAGAAGGCGCCACGTGTGTTCGTGTCGAAGATGAAGTCGAAGCTGTCGGGCGTGACATCCACCAGGCGCTCGGTGGTGCTCACCCCCGAGTTGTTGATCAGGATGTCGATCGGGCCGACTTCCGTCTCGGCATGCGCCACCGCCGATTTGATGCTGTCCATGTCGGTGACGTCCAGCCCCACCACGTGAGCGTCGCCACCGGCGGCCTCGATCTCGTTGCGCAGCGTCTTGAGGCGTTCGACCCGACGGCCAGCCAGCACGACCGCAGCACCCGCCTTGGCCAGGGTGTGGGCGAACTGGGTGCCCAGGCCGCTGGAGGCGCCGGTGATCAGGGCCACGCGGCCGGACAGGTCAAGGGTGTAGCTCATGGAGGTTCCTCAGGGTGGGCGCCGGATGCGGCCGGTCGGTGCACTTGTCAGATGACGGAAACCTTAGCACGGGCGTCGTCCATTGATCCTGATTGAAGACACCCGACAACGGCTTTGCTTCACCTGAAGTTCAGTGGCGGGAAATTTTCGAACGGTCGTTCTTTTTTTGCCAGAATACACGGGAACCCCCTTAGAATCGCGCACCGGGCGCGTGCCGCATCCCCCGTGCACCTGGCACCCGCACCCCCCATTTGCCCTCACATGCCCAGCCCGCCAGCATGGCGGCCTATTGACACAAGAAGGAAACACCATGTCGCCTCAGGAAATCCTCGAGCAGTTCGGCCCCCGCGAGTCGATGGAATACGACGTCGTGATCGTTGGCGCCGGCCCCGCTGGCCTGGCCACGGCCATCAAGCTCAAGCAGCTCGCTGAGAAGGCTGGCAAGGAAATCAACGTCGTCGTGCTCGAAAAGGGCTCGGAAGCCGGCGCGCACATCCTGTCGGGCGCCGTGATGGACCCGCGCTCGATCAACGAACTGTTCCCCAACTGGAAGGAACTGGGCGCGCCCCTGAACCAGCCCGTCACTGGCGACGAAGTTTATGTGCTGACCGAAACCGGCAGCATCAAGACGCCCGACGCCCTGGTGCCGAACTGCATGCACAACGAGGGCAACTACGTCATCAGCCTGAGCGACGTCTGCCGCTGGTTGGCCCAACAGGCTGAAAGCCTGGGCGTGGAAATCTTCCCCGGCTTCGCTGCCGCCGAAGTGCTCTACAACGACGACGGTTCGGTCAAGGGCGTGGCCACCGGCAACATGGGCATCGACAAGTCGGGCGAACCCACCGCCGACTTCCAGCTGGGCATGGAGCTGCTGGGCAAGTACACCATCTTCGCCGAAGGCGCTCGCGGCCACCTGGGCAAGCAGCTGCTGGCCAAGTTCAACCTGGGCGAAGGCAAGGCCCCGCAAAGCTTCGGCATCGGCATCAAGGAACTGTGGGAAATCGACCCGGCCAAGGCCAAGCCCGGCCTGGTGGTCCACACCGGCGGCTGGCCGATGGACACCGAAACCTTCGGTGGCGGCTTCCTGTACCACCTGGCTGACAACAAGGTCACCCTCGGCTTCGTGACCGGCCTGGACTACAAGAACCCCTGGCTGAGCCCGTTCGAAGAAATGCAGCGCTGGAAGACCCACCCGGTCATCAAGCAATACCTGGAAGGCGCCAAGCGCATTTCCTACGGCGCCCGCGCCATCAACAACGGCGGCCTGCCCTCGCTGCCCAAGACCGTGTTCAAGGGCGGCGCCCTGGTTGGCTGTAACGCCGGCTACATGAACGCCGCCCGCATCAAGGGCTCGCACGCCGCCATGAAGTCGGGCATGCTGGTCGCTGAAGCCGCCTTCGAAGCCGTGATGGCCGGCCGTCAGCACGACGAACTGTCGCGCTACCCCGAGCTGTTCGAACAAAGCTGGCTGCACGACGAGCTCAAGACCTCGAAGAACTTCAAGACTTGGTTCAAGAAGGGCTTCTACGTCGGCACCATCATGACCGCCGTCGAACACTGGCTGCTGCCCCGCTTGGGCATCAAGGAAGCCCCGTGGACCCTGCGCAACCCCGCACCGGACCACACCTTCCTCAAGCCTGCTGCCGAGTGCGCCAAGATCGACTACCCGAAGCCGGACGGCAAGATCACCTTCGATCGCCTGAGCTCGGTTTTCGTCTCGAACACCAACCACACCGAGCACCAGCCGGCTCACCTGACGCTGAAGAACGCCTCGGTGCCTGTGGCCACCAACCTGGCCAAGTTCGCCGGCCCCGAGTCGCGCTACTGCCCGGCCGGCGTGTACGAGTTCGTCAAGAAGGACAACGCCGACCAGTTGGTGATCAACGCGCAGAACTGCGTGCACTGCAAGACCTGCGACATCAAGGACCCGTCCCAGAACATCGTCTGGATCACGCCCGAAGGCGGCGGCGGCCCGAACTACTCCGGCATGTGATGCCTGTTCAGGCCTCGGCCTGAGCGCCAAGCCCGCCTTCTGGCGGGCATTTTTTTGGCTGTCCGGCACGCCTGCCCCAAGGTCCGTGGGCCCACCCCACTCAGCTACGACCTTAGGGTTATAGGGTATTACTTTGTAGCCAACCTGACATGGAGACCCTACCATCCATCCCATAAATATGTAGGGTGGTATTCATGTCGCATCGTCCAGAGATTGACGGGCTGCGGGCTTTGGCCGTGCTGCCCGTCATTTTTTTCCATGCAGGGTTCAGCGCATGGCAGGGCGGCTTCATCGGCGTGGATGTTTTCTTCGTCATCAGCGGCTACCTGATCACCGGGCTCATCCACCACGAGCACCAATCCCGCCGCTTCAGCATGGCCACGTTCTATGAGCGGCGCATCCGGCGCATCCTGCCGGCGCTGTATGTGGTCTTGCTGGTTTGCACACCCGTGGCCTGGTGGCTGCTGAACGCGAGCGAGTTCATGAACTACTCGCAGAGCCTGGCGTCGGTCCCGGTCTTCTCTTCCGGGCTGCTTTTCATGTTCACGGCGTTGTACTTCGACGCCTCCGCCGACGTCAAGCCCCTGCTGCACACCTGGAGCCTGGGCGTCGAAGAACAGTTCTATGTGTTCTTCCCCATCGTGCTCGGTCTGCTGGTGCGCTGGCGCCCTCGGGCGGTGACCTGGGGCGTGCTGGCCTTGGCTCTGGGCAGCTTCTGGCTGGCCGTGTGGGGCATGGCCCGCTTCCCCACGTCCAACTTCTACCTCATGCCGACACGCGCGTGGGAGTTGCTCATCGGGTCCGTGCTGGCCCTGGAAGGCCACCGCCTGGCCCGCCTGCCCCGCCCCTGGCGACAGGCGGGCGGTCTGGCAGGCCTGGGCCTGCTCGCTGTCGGCTGCCTCACGTTCAGCCGTGACCTGCCCTGGCCCAGCCTCTACACCTTGGTGCCGACCCTCGGCACCGCCTTGATCCTGGCCTTTGCCACGCCGGACACCTGGGCCGGCCGCGTGCTCACCTGGCGCCTGTTCGTCGGCGTGGGCCTCATCAGCTACAGCGCCTACCTGTGGCACCAGCCCCTGTTTGCTTTCACCCGTCTGGCCTTGGGCGACCGCCCCACCGACGCCACCATGCTGCTGCTGATCGGGGCCGCCCTGGCCTTGGCCTGGGCCACCTGGAAGTACGTCGAGACCCCTTGTCGCGACCGCCAGCGGGGCAGCCGACAGCGTGTCTTCATGGTCGCAGGCACCACCACCCTGGCCGTGATGGCGGTGGGGGTGGCCGGCTTCACCCACGCCCTGCCGACGCGCTGGGAATGGACCCACCCCCAGCTGATCAACCATTCGGTGGTGGCCAGCGCAAGCCCACGCCAGAGTTGCCGCCACCTGCTGCCCGTGGACTCGTCTCTGGCCGACTGCGTGCAAATCGGTGACGGGCCTCGCACTGTGGTGCTTTGGGGCGACTCCCATGCCAATGCACTCCTGAAAGCCGCGCAGGCCTGGCCGGATGCCCGGTTGATCGCCATCAGCCACGCCGGCTGCCCACCCCTGCCCGGCTTGCGGCGCACCGAGCACACCGACGGCGCCCACGTTTGCCACGACAAGTCGACGCTGGAGGGCGCCCTGAAGCTGGTGGAGTCGCTCCACCCCGACACCGTCGTGCTGGCCAGCCGTTGGACGCTCTACCTCAAAGGCTGGACCTACGAGGGCCGGCCCATGACCGAGCGGTTCACCTTGGGCGATGACCAGGCCACCACAGGCGGGGCGTCAGGACAAAGTGCCGTCGAGTTGTTGCAAAGGCACCTCCAAGCGCTCATCGATCGACTGGCACAGCACAGCCGCGTGCTCGTGCTCACCCAGCCGATGGACATGTCGAAGCGGGTCTTTCGCGACGTCGAATCCGACGACCTCACGCTCAGCCTCGACGAAGTGAACCGCTGGCACGCGCCCGAGGTGGCCATGTTCCAAGGCCTGCATTGGCCCGCCAATGCCGCCCTGCTCGACACCAGGCAGCTGTTTTGCGGCCCCAACGGCTGCCCCACCCGCGACCACGGCACCCTGCTCTACAAGGACGACAACCACCTGTCGCCCCGCGGCGCGTCGCTGGTGTGGCAAGCCATCCGCTCGCAGGATGCCCGCATGGCGGCTGCCGCCACGCCCAAAATGGCGGCAGATAGCCCCTGACACCCCATATTCATGTCACCTCGCCAGGGTTAGTCTGCTACCCCCCGTGAAACGCAAATCTTTACGCTGCGCGGGTTAAATCAATCGTCGTGAACACCATGCGCCATCGCGCAGAAATCGACGGCCTCCGCGCGGTGGCCGTCTTGCCCGTCATCTTCTTCCACGCGGGCTTTTCCGTCCTGCATGGCGGCTTCATCGGGGTCGATGTCTTCTTCGTGATCAGCGGCTACCTCATCACTGCCCTGATCGAAGAGGACCGCCAACAGGGCCGCTTCAGCATCGCCGATTTCTACGAGCGACGTGCCCGACGCATCCTGCCGGCGCTGTTTGTGGTGCTGCTGTGCTGCCTGCCCGCTGCCTGGGTGTGGATGATCTCCAGCGACTTCATCGCCTTCTCACAGAGCCTGGCAGCGGTGCCACTGTTCTCGTCGAACATGCTCTTCGGCATGACGGCCGGCTATTTCGACACCGCCTCCGAACTCAAGCCTCTGCTGCACACCTGGAGCCTGGCCGTCGAAGAGCAGTACTACCTGTTCTTCCCCCTCATCTTGTTGTTGCTGGCGCGCCTGGGGCCCCTGACGGTTCGCCTGGGCCTCGTCGTTCTCGCCGCCTTGAGCTTGTGGTGCGCGCATTGGGCGCAGATCAACTACCCCGACGGGGCGTTCTACCTGCTGCCTTCACGCGCCTGGGAATTGTTGATCGGGGCCATCCTGGCGTTGCACCAGCCCAGGCTGGCCGCCGCGCCCCGCTGGCTGGCGCAATCGATGTCGCTGATCGGCTTGGCCATGTTGGGCTTCGCCGCCTGGGCTTACGACGACACCACCCCCTTTCCGAGCCTGTACACCCTGCTGCCCACGCTGGGCGCCGCGCTCATGATCGGCTTCGGCCAGGCCCACACCTGGGTAGGCCGGATGCTGTCGGCCCGTTGGTTGGTCACCATTGGCCTCATCAGCTACAGCGCCTACCTCTGGCACCAGCCACTTTTGGCCTTCGCGCGACTGTCCAACCCGCGTGACCCATCGCCAACGGTGATGGGCGGCATGGCCCTGCTCTCATTGGCCCTGGCCTACGTCACCTGGCGCTGGGTCGAAACCCCTTTTCGCTCACGCAGCTGGCTCAGCCGCAGGCAGGTCTTCGGCCTCAGCGCGGGCTTCAGCGCCTTGTTCATCGCCGTGGGCTTGGGCGGCCACCTTCATTGGTGGCCCACGCTTTGGGAGAGCCAGAACCCGCAATGGGTGAATTTCTCCGCGCCGTCGGAATCGCCCACGCGCAAGAACTGCACGCACCTGGTGCGCCATGTGGGCGACGGCCAATGCCTGCAAATCGGGGAAGGCCGACACACCCTGGTGGTCTGGGGAGACTCTCACGCCAAGGTGCTGCAGGCCGGCACACCGGCCATGGCCGACACCCGCATCTTCATGATCACCCACCCGGGCTGCCCGCCGCTGCCGGGCCTGCGGCGCTTCGACCACATCGACAACGCCCATTCCTGCGACGACTTCGACAAGATCGAAGGCTACGCGCGCGTGGTGGCGTCCCTGAAGCCTGAAACCGTCGTCTTGGTCGGGCGATGGAGTGTCTACCTGCAAGGTTTGCACAAGGACGGCAAGCTCGAAAAGCGCCACCATTTGCTGAGCGACGGACGCGACGACCTGGCCCTGGCTTCGCTCGACCACCGCGTCCAGGTGATGGCCAGTCACCTGCAGGCGACCATCGACCGCTTCGCCCGCCACAGCCAGGTCCTCGTGCTCACCCAAGCCGTGGACCTCACGGGCTTCACCTTCCGCGAAATCGAAGGCCGCGACGCCCGCGTGAGCCTGACCCAGATGCATGCCTGGCACCAGCCTGAGTTCGCCGTGTTCCAGCAGTTGAAGTTGCCTGCTCAGGCTGAAGTGGTGGACCTCAAGCGCCTGAGCTGCGACGTCGAGCGGTGCAACACCCGCTTGGGCGGGCAGTTGCTCTACCGCGATGACAACCACTTGTCGCCCTTTGGCGCCACCCAAGTCTGGCAGGCGGTGGGGCGCCACGCCCTGGCACAGGCCCACGATGCCGCGCCGTTGGCGTCGGCGACCGGCAACGAAGCCGCGGAGGCGGCAGAGCGCTGATAAGCTGCGGCCCGTGAGCCTCCCGACCCCTGCCCCCGCCTCCACGCCGCAAGACGAAGCCTACATGCGCCTGGCCCTGGACCAGGCCCAGAACGCCTGGCTGGCCGGCGAGGTGCCTGTGGGGGCCGTCATCGTGCTGCATGGGCAAGTGCTGGCCACCGGTTACAACCGGCCCATCACGACGCACGACCCGACTGCCCACGCCGAGATCGTGGCCCTGCGCCATGCCGCGCAACTGGCCGAAAACTACCGACTGCCCGAGTGCGAGTTGTACGTCACGCTGGAGCCTTGCGCCATGTGCGCCATGGCGCTGATGCATGCGCGGTTCAAACGGGTGGTGTTCGCGGCCACCGACCCCAAGACGGGCGTGGCCGGGTCGGTGACGGATCTGTTTGCCCTGCGGCAGCTCAACCACCACACCAGCATCATGGGCGGCGTGTTGGCCGAGCCCGCCAGCCAGATGCTCAAGGCCTTCTTCGCGGAACGTCGCGCCCACATCAAGGCCTTGAGGGACGAACGTCAGGCCGTGGCGGCCCGCCAAGCCTTGCACCACGGGCTGGATGTCAGCGAGGCCGACACCTTGCCGGTGCCAGAGGCCGTGGAATTGCCGCTGCCGCCAGACTTGCTGCCTTGAACGATCATTGAGCAATCAAAGCGGGATGCCTTGCCTCACAAAGGCCTCGGCCAGGTAGCGACCCAGCTTCCTGGCGCCTGCAGGGTTCATGTGCACGCCATCGTAGAAATCAGCTGGCGAAAATGGCATGGTGCCCACCGGCAGGAAGTGGCCACCGCCCTGCACGCAGCGTGCGGCCATGACGGCATCCAAAGCACGAAGCGAGGCATCGTAGTCCAGACCGTTGTAGCTCACGCCCTGGTGCTCAAAGACACGCGCCACGCCACGCTTCGAGCCGCCTCGCTCTTGCACGTAAAGATGGGGCTGAGAGACGCAGATGGCCGT
>JBEEJT010000336.1:0-17318 GCA_041169085.1 Pseudomonadota bacterium
CACTGCTGCAGCAAGGTTTCACGGGCGCCTGGCACCGCTTGGCCGGCCCCGGAAGCCCCACGCGACTGCACTTCTGCCAGGGCCTGGTCCACGAACGCCGCGCGGGCTTCGGGGGCCACCGCCTGCAGGCGGCGCACCACCGCGTGCGCCAACTCCACCACCTTGCCCAAGCCATGGTCATGGCCGCGGGGGTCACGGCGCTGCCAGGCCGAGGCCCACCCCTGTCGAGCCCAGGCCGCCTTGAGGTGCATCCGGTCGGCGATCGGGTGCATGGACATGGGCGGCCAGTCGCCGTCCCCGGTTACGGCTGGCTCTGCCGCGCCCCAGGCGGCCTGTTGAGACCAGCCCGCAATCGTGTCGATGGCAGGCATCCAGCCTGGCGAAACTTGAGACCAGGCCCGCCGGGCCAAGGGCAACACCGCCCCCACGGGCACCACCACCCGGGCGTCTCGCGGGCACACGCCCACCGAGGCCAACCAGTCGGACACCTGGCGCATGGCGTCTCGCCAGGCCTGCTCTGGCGCCACTTGCCAAGGCCAGGGCCAGGGTTGGGCGGGCACCTTGTCCCACGGCAAGGTGTCGATGGCTGGCTGCTTGATTGTCTCTATCACTGCGATTGAAAGGGATGTCTTGGCACGGGTGCAGGCACCCCCACCTTCTGTGTCAGAATCGTTCCACCCTGGTTGAGCCGACGCTGATTTGACAGCCCGGGCCCAACCTCCTTGAGGAAGTTACATGAGCAGCGACCTGATCAAACACATCTCCGACGCCTCTTTCGACGCGGACGTTCTGCAATCCGGCCAGCCCGTGCTGGTTGACTACTGGGCCGAATGGTGCGGTCCCTGCAAGATGATTGCCCCGATTCTGGACGAAGTCGCCAAGGATTATTCCGGCCGTCTGAATGTCGCCAAGATGAACGTCGATCAAAACCGCGACGTGCCTGCCAAGTTCGGCATCCGCGGCATCCCCACCCTGATGATTTTCAAGGGCGGTCAGTTGGCTGCCACCAAGGTGGGTGCCCTCTCCAAGGCCCAACTGACGGCCTTCATCGACGCCAACCTGTGATGGCTCAGCAGCCCTGACCCAACTGACTGGGGCCTTGAAAACCCAATTGAGGGTTTTCGGCCCCTTTCATTTTTGGATGGCTGCCACACTTCCAAGCGCATTCTGCCCCCTATAATGCGCTCGCTGACCCAGCCCTGACGCAGGGCGCCGGCAGCCGAAAGCCCTGAAACAGGCGCTTTCAACACCAGCAGGTCCCGTCCTGCCAAACCAACCCAACCGCTGCACCCAACGCCACCCAGGCGCGCCAGTCGGCACCCACCCGTTGTTTCGTTCAGGCCCGGTTTGCCGCCGATCGCCTGACGTTTGACCAGGGTTTCTACACATGCATCTGTCAGAACTCAAGGCCCTGCACATCACCAAATTGGTGGAAATGGCGGAAGGCCTCGAAATCGAGAACGTCACGCGCATGCGCAAGCAAGAGCTGATGTTCGCCATCATGAAAAAGCGCGCCAAAGCCGGCGAGCAAGTGTTCGGCGACGGCGTGCTTGAAGTCCTGCCTGACGGCTTTGGCTTCCTGCGCGCTCTCGACACCAGCTTCCTGGCCAGCACCGACGACATCTACCTGTCGCCCAGCCAGGTGCGCCGCTTCAACCTGCACACCGGCGACATGATCGAAGGCGAAGTGCGCGTGCCGAAGGACGGCGAGCGTTACTTCGCACTTGTCAAGGTCGACCGCGTCAACGGCCTGGCCCCAGAGGTTCACAAGAACAAGATCATGTTCGAGAACCTCACGCCACTGTTCCCCGACGAACAGTTCAAGCTGGAGCGTGAAGGTGTCAAGGGCGACGACAACGTCACCAGCCGCATCATCGACCTCATCGCCCCCATCGGCAAAGGCCAACGCGCCCTGCTGGTCGCCCCGCCCAAGAGCGGCAAGACCGTGATGATGAAGAACCTGGCGCATGCCATGGTGGCCAACCACCCCGACGTGCACCTGATCGTCCTGCTGGTCGATGAACGCCCTGAAGAAGTGACGGAAATGCAGCGCACCGTGCGCGGCGAAGTCATCAGCTCGACGTTCGACGAACCGGCCCAGCGCCACGTGCAAGTGGCCGAAATGGTGATCGAGCGCGCCAAGCGCCTGGTCGAGATGAAGAAGGACGTGGTCATCCTGCTGGACTCGATCACCCGCCTGGCCCGCGCCTACAACAACGTGCTGCCCAGCTCCGGCAAGGTGCTGACCGGTGGTGTGGACGCCAACGCCCTGCAGCGCCCCAAGCGCTTCTTCGGCGCCGCCCGCAACATCGAAGAAGGTGGCTCGCTGACCATCATCGGCACCGCCCTGATCGACACGGGCAGCCGCATGGACGAAGTGATCTACGAAGAGTTCAAGGGCACCGGCAACTGCGAAATCCACCTGGATCGCCGCATGGCCGAAAAGCGCGTGTACCCCTCGATCATGATCAACAAGTCGGGCACCCGCCGCGAAGAGCTGCTGCTCAAGGCCGAGATCCTGCAAAAGAGCTGGATCCTGCGCAAGCTGCTCTACCCGATGGACGAAATCGAGGCGATGGAGTTCGTGCTCGACAAGATGAAGTCCACGAAGAACAACCACGATTTCTTCGACATGATGCGCCGCGGCGGCTGACGCCCTCGCCTCAGCGGACTTCGACGGCCCCCTGGCATCGCCACGGGGCCGTTTTTCATGCTAGAATCGCGAGTTCTGCAGCTGTCGGAAAGTGCTTGGCATGGGGCCGAGTGGCTCCCGATTGATCCCACAGCAAGAGGTTCACATGCCCAAGCAAGGTATTCACCCCAACTACCGCGAAGTGGTCTTCATCGACCAATCCAACGGCTTCCAGTTCATCACCCGTTCGTGCGCCCCGACCAAGGACAGCATCAAGCTGGACGACGGCCGTGAGCTGCCCCTGTTCAAGCTGGAAACCTCGTCGGAATCGCACCCGTTCTACACCGGCACCCAAAAGTCGGTGGACAACCTGGGCGGTCGCGTGGAAAAGTTCCGCAACAAGTTTGCTGCCTTCCGCAAGTAAACTGCGCATGGGTCAGCCTCTGGTTGACCATGCCACCCACGGGGCAGCCAAGGCTGCCCTTTGTTTTTTCTGCCGCGCATGAAGCCCTCCGCCAGCTCGCCCGTGGTCACCCCCGCCCTGGTCACCCAGAAGGCCGTGCAGCGCCTGCCGCGCTGGGCCTTGTGGCTGCTTTGCGCCGCCTACGTGCTCCCAGGCCTGTTTGGTCGCGACCCGTGGAAGACGCAGGACATCGCCTCGTTTGGCCACATGTGGAGCCTGGCGCAAGGCCAGTCGTCGTGGTGGCACCCCAGCGTGGGCGGCGTCCTGGCGGAAACCGGCGGCATCCTGCCCTACTGGCTGGGCGGCGCCACCATCAGCTTGCTGGGCCATGTGGGCGTTGATCCGGCCTTTGCCGCACGCCTGCCCTTCGCGCTCCTGCTGGCCGCCATCCTCGCGCTCGTCTGGTACACCACCTACGAGCTCGCCATGACCGATGCCGCCCAGCCCGTGCCCCTGGCCTTTGGCGGCGAAGCGCAGCCCCGGGATTACGCCCGCGCCATGGCCGATGGTGGCCTGCTGGCGCTCATCGCCTCGCTGGGCCTGCTGCAATTGGGCCACGAGACCACACCGGAGCTGCTGCAACTCACCGGCTCCTCGCTCGTCCTGTTTGGCCTGGCCGCCGTCCAGCGTCAACCCCGCATCGCCCGAGCCGTCACGGTGCTCGGCCTGCCCGTCATGGCCCTCAGTGGCAGCCCCACCGTGGCCATGTTGCTGGGGGTGGTGGCGCTCATCGTCTGCCAGCGCTCGGCGCAAGACGACATGCGCATCCACCTGCGATGGGTCCTGGGCGCCATGGTGCTCGCCGCCGGCCTGGCCACCGCCCTGAAGGGCGCCGGGCTGTCGGGCTGGGTGTGGCGCCTGAGCTGGGCATCGCAGCCTTCTGAAGCACTCAAGCTGCTGGTGTGGTTCACCTGGCCCACCCTGCCCCTGGCCGGCCTCACCATCTGGCATTGGCGGCGACAAATCTGGCGGCGCCACATCGCCGTGCCCTTGCTGGCGGCCCTGGTCGGCGTCGCCGCATCCCTGGCGATGGGCGGCAACGAGCGCGCCCTCTTGGCTGCACTGCCCCCCTTGGCCGTGCTGGCGGCCTTCGCCTTGCCCATCCTGCAACGCAGCCTGGGCGCCGCCATCGACTGGTTCTCGGTCTTTTTCTTCTCGGTGGTCGCCGCCTTCATGTGGCTGGGCTATGTGGCCATGCACCTGGGTGTGCCGGCCAACCTGTCGCTCAAGGTGGCGCGCACGGTGCCAGGCTACCTGCCCCACTTTTCAGCGCTGGCCCTGATCCTGGCGCTGACCGCCACCCTGGTCTGGCTCAGCCTCGTGCGTTGGCGCACCGCACGCCATGCCCACGCCCTGTGGAAGAGCCTGGTGCTGCCAGCCGGCGGTGTGGCCCTGTGCTGGCTGCTGTTCATGACCTTGTGGTTGCCACCGCTGGACCAAGCCCGCAGCTACCGTCTGTTGTTGTCACGCTTGCACCAACACGTGCCCAAGGGCCAACTGGTCTGCGCGCCAGGGGCACCGGTCGGTCTGCTGACTGCGCTCGAGTACTTCGACGGCTACCGCGTGGATGGCCGCCCCCTGACTGCGGCCGATCAAGACCAACGTTGTGGCAGCTTGCTGCTTCGTTTGGCCGCCCGCGAAACCGCCCCCTCGGTGGCGGGTTGGGCGCACGTGGCCCAATTCAACCAGCGTTCACGCAACTCCGAACAGGTGGCGATCTACCGTCGGGCGCTCACGCCATCTCTGTCGGCTTCACCCGCACCCGCGCTGCCGGAACCGTGAGCGTGAACGTCGAGCCCTTGCCGAGCTCGCTTTGCACACGCAGTTCGCCACCATGGCGCTGCACCACGTGCTTCACGATCGACAAGCCCAGGCCAGTCCCGCCGGTCTCGCGTGAACGGCTGCCGTCCACACGGTAGAAGCGTTCGGTCAGTCGCGGGATGTGTTCCGGCGCGATGCCGATGCCACCATCCTTCACGCTGAACTCTGCGCCACCATCGGCCGAGGCCTGCCAGCTGATCTCGATGGGCTTGCCCTCGGGGGTGTAGCGAACCGCGTTCGACACCAGGTTCCCCATGGCACTGAGCCACTCGCTCTCCACGCCCGCCAACTGGCACTGCAAGGCATTGCCCTGCAAGCCACGCTGCGCCACCTTGACATCGTGACGGCCTCGAGACAAGGCCTGGCCATCGGCCCCCACACGCGCCAGCAACTTGTCCACCTCGACCCACCGGTCCGATGGGGGCCGGGGGCTGCCTTCGATCTGGGCCAGCGTGAGCAAGTCGGCCACCAGTCCTTGCATGCGCTCGGCCTGCTGGGCCATCAAGCCAATCACCCGCTCACGTTCCACCTCGGTGAGCGGCAGCGAGCCCATGGTCTCGATGAAGCCACTGAGCACGGTCAGCGGGGTGCGGATCTCGTGCGACACGTTGGCCACGAAATCGCGGCGCATGTTGTCCGCGCGCTCACGCTCCGTGATGTCCTGCGACAGCACCAGCTTGAGCCCTTCGCCGTACGTGCGCACCTGGATCTGCAAGTGACCGGCGCCGTTGCTCAGCGGGCACTTCACGGCGTCGCGGTAATCGCCAGAGGCCAGGTACTGCACGAAGGCGGGCTGTCGCACGAGGTTGGTCACCCGCTGTTGCAGGTCACGCGTGGGGTTGAGGCCAAAGTGCAAGGCGGCCACGTCGCTGATCCACGTGATGTGTTCACTCTCGTCGAGGAGCATCACGCCATTGGGCGACGCCTGGATGGCCGACAGGAACTGGCGCAAGCGGGCCTGTTCATCGGCGATCTGACCATTGCGCAGGTGCAGCAGGCGGCGAATGCTGTGTGCCACCTCGCCCCACAAGCCATTGAGCTCTGGCGGCTCACCTTCCGGGTTGCGCAACCAGTCGAGCACCGCGTTGCCTTTGAGCGTGTCGTGGATCGACACCCCGAGCACCGCCAAGGCCGCTCCGCCCATGCCCCCACTGACCGGGTAGCCCAGCCAGCGGCCCATTTGCCAGCCCAACAGCCCACCGGCGGAAGCCATGAACAGGCGCGTGCCTACCCGTGACAGCAGCCACGTATTGCTTGAATCAGCCATGTCTGCGTAAGACCGCGGTCAGGCCGCGTCTGCCACTTGCTGGGTGAGTCGGTAACCCGCGCCACGCACGGTCTCGATCAGCTGGGCGCGCTGCACCGGCGTGAGGGCTTCACGCAAGCGCTTCACGTGGACGTCCACCGTGCGCTCTTCGATGAACACATGGTCGCCCCAGACGCGGTCAAGGAGCTGCGCGCGGCTGTGCACGCGCTCCGGGTGCGTCATGAAAAAGTGCAGCAACTTGAACTCGGTCGGCCCGATCTTGACCTCCTGCTCGCCCCGGCTCACGCGGCGCGTGGCAGGGTCCAGTCGCAAGCCCGCCACTTCCACGGCAGCGTCCAACGCTTGAGGGGCCTTGCGGCGCAGCACGGCGCGCACACGGGCCATGAGCTCGTGGGTGGAAAAGGGCTTGGTCAAGTAGTCGTCGGCACCGGCGTCGAGGCCGGCCACCTTGTCCACTTCTTCGGCACGAGCCGTCAACATGATGATGGGCAGCTCGCGGGTGCGGGCTGCCGAGCGCCAGCGCTTGGCCAATGCCAGGCCGGATTGACCCGGCAACATCCAGTCCAGCAGGACCAGATCAGGCAGCACACGGTCGATCTCGCTTTGGGCCAGCTCGGCGTCGTGCGCCACGCTCACTTCAAAGCCTGCGTGACGCAGGTTCAGGGCGATCAGCTCGGCGATCGCCATTTCGTCTTCCACCACCAGCACTCGGCTCATGATGCGGTCCCTTTAGTTTGTCACTTCACCATGGACTCGACGGCTTCGACACTGTTGTGCCGCACGTCGGTGCCCTTCACGATGTAGATCACCTGTTCAGCCAGGTTCTTGGCGTGGTCGCCCACGCGCTCGATGGCCTTGGCCACGAACACCAGGTCGATCGATGCGGAGATGGTGCGCGGGTCTTCCATCATGTAAGTGATGAGCTTGCGCATCAGGCCATCGAACTCGGCGTCGATCTCGTTGTCGCTCTTGATCACTTCCAGGGCCACTTGCGTGTCCAGGCGAGCGAAGGCGTCCAGGGACTTGCGCAGCGATGCCGTGGCCAGCGAGGCCTCGAACGACACGTCGCTCACCGGCAGGCGCAGGCGGCTCGACACTCCGGTGTTGATCAGGCGTTGCACCGTGCGGGCGATGCGTGCGGCTTCGTCGCCCACGCGCTCGAGGTTGCCAATGGTCTTGGAAATGGCGATCAGCAGGCGAAGGTCGCGGGCCGTCGGCTGACGGCGAGCGATGATGCCCGACAGGTCAGCGTCGATGGCCATTTCCATCTGGTTCACGCGATCTTCACCTTCCAGCACGGTGCTGGCGGTTTCGCCACTGAAATGGGTCAGCGCGTAGATGGCCTGCGCCACCTGCGACTCCACCAGGCCACCCATTTCGAGCACGCGGGTCGAGATGCCGCTCAACTCGTTGTCGAACTGGCTGGAGAGGTGCTTTTCCGTCATGGTCGGGTCCTTCTGTTGCGTCTTGTTGTGAACGACTGGTGAGCGATCAGCCGAAGCGGCCGGTGATGTAGTCTTCGGTCTCGGTGCGCTTGGGCTTCATGAAGATGTCGGTGGTGGCACCGAACTCGATCAGCTCGCCCAGGTACATGTAAGCCGTGTAGTCCGAGCAACGGGCAGCCTGCTGCATGTTGTGGGTCACGATCAGCACCGTGTAGTCGTTCTTGAGTTCATGGATGAGCTCTTCGATCTTGCCGGTGGAGATGGGGTCCAGGGCCGAGCAAGGCTCGTCGAGCAGCAGCACTTCAGGCTTGATGGCGATGCCGCGGGCAATACAAAGACGCTGCTGCTGACCACCCGACAGGCCCGAGCCCGACTGGTTGAGCTTGTCCTTGACTTCGTTCCACAAAGCCGCCTTCTTCAGGGCCCATTCCACGCGCTCGTCCATCGCCGAACGGTTGAGGTTCTCGAACAAGCGCACACCGAAGGCGATGTTCTCGTAGATCGACATGGGGAACGGGGTCGGCTTCTGGAACACCATGCCCACGCGAGCACGGATGAGCGACACGTCTTCCCGCGTGGTGAGGATGTCCTGGCCGTCGAGCAGGATCTGGCCTTGCGCACGTTGCTCAGGGTAGAGCTCGAACATGCGGTTGAAGGTGCGCAGCAAGGTGGACTTGCCGCAACCCGACGGGCCGATGAAGGCCGTCACCTTGTTCTCAGGCAACTCCATGTTGATGTTCTTCAACGCGTGGAACTTGCCGTAATAGAAGTTCAGGTTCTTGACGGCCAGCTTGGCGCGAACTTCAGCGGGGGCTTGCACTTTGGTGTCCATGGTTGGATCCGGATGAGGTCTGGTCTGCTTGCGGGTTCAGGGGCGGCGCGAGATCAGCGCTGCCTGAACAGGGTGCGGGCCACGATGTTGAGCGCCAGCACACCGACGGTGATGAGGAAGACGCCTGCCCAGGCCAACTGTTGCCAGTTTTCATAGGGGCTCATGGCGAACTTGAAGATGACGACAGGCAGGCTGGCCATGGGTTGCCCCAGGTCAGACGACCAGAACTGGTTGGACAGCGCCGTGAACAGCAGCGGTGCGGTTTCGCCCGAGATGCGGGCCACCGCGAGCAGCACACCTGTGATCACGCCGGCACGGGCCGACTTCAAGGTGATGGAGCCGATCACGCGCCACTTGGGCATGCCCAGGGCGTAAGCGGCCTCACGCAAGGCATTGGGCACCAAGGTCAACATGTTCTCGGTGGTGCGGATCACCACGGGCACCACGATCAGGGCCAGCGCCAGCACCCCCGCGAAACCCGAGAACGTGTGCATGCGGGCCACCACCGTGGCATAGATGAACAGGCCCACCACGATCGAAGGCGCGGACAACAGGATGTCGTTGATGAAACGCGTCACGCTGCCCAACCAGCCCTGCTGGCCGTATTCGGCCAAGTAGATGCCGGCCATCACGCCCACGGGGGTCCCAATCAGCGTGGCCAACACCACCATCACCAGCGAACCGCCGATGGCGTTGCGCAAACCGCCTGCTTCCATCGGAGGTGGGGTCATCTCGGTGAACGTGGCCACCGTCAAACCACCCAGGCCCAGGTGGACGGTCTCGACCAGGATCCACACCAGCCAGACCAGGCCGAAAGCCATGGCCGCCAGCGACAGGCTCAGGGCCAGGTAGTTGGTGCGCTTGCGCGACGCATGCTTGCGGGCACGCATGCGCTGGAGTTCGAGGCTGCTGCTCGATGCGGTGCTCATGAACGGGCTCCTTCAGACTTCTTCAGACGGGCGAGCAAGACCTTGGAGAACGCCAGCACCACGAAAGTGATGAAGAACAGGATCAGGCCCAGGTACACCAGCGACGCCTGGTGCAGGCCTTCGCCGGCTTCGGCAAACTCGTTGGCCAAGGCAGAGGTGATGGAGTTGGCCGCTTCGAACACCGACAGCGACTGCAACTGGTTCATGTTGCCGATCACGAAAGTCACGGCCATGGTTTCACCCAGAGCACGCCCCAGGCCCAGCATCACGCCGCCCACCACACCGGTCTTGGTGTAAGGCAGCACCACTTTCCAGACCACTTCCCAGGTGGTGGAGCCCAGGCCATAAGCCGACTCCTTGAGCAGGGGGGGGGTGACTTCAAACACGTCGCGCATCACCGAGGCGATGAACGGGATGATCATGATCGCCAGGATGATGCCCGCCGACAGCAGGCCGATGCCCACCGGCGGGCCGCTGAAGAAGGCCCCCAGGTAAGGCACGCCCTGGGTCAGGCTCTGCAAAGGCTGTTGCACGTATTCGGCCAGGATGGGGCCGAACACCAGCAGGCCCCACATGCCGTACACGATGGACGGCACGGCCGCCAGCAGCTCCACGGCGATGCCCAGCGGGCGCTTGAGCCAGGCCGGCGACAACTCGGTCAGGAACATGGCGATGCCGAAACTCACCGGCACGGCGATCACCAAAGCGATGAACGAAGTCATCAGCGTGCCGTAGATCATCACCAGGCCGCCAAACTGCTCCTGCACCGGGTCCCATTCGGTACGCCAGAGGAAGGACAGGCCATAGGTCTGGATGGCCGGCCAGGCGCCGTAAACCAGCGAAACAATGATGCCCAGCAACAGCGACAAGGTCAGCAAGGCAGCCAGCTTGGCCAGCAACGCAAAAACGGCGTCGCCCCAAGGGGAAGCCGCACGTGAAGTCGGAGGATTGGTCATGGGTTCTCGGCGAACGTCGTTGCGCTGGGCGCTGGGCGCGTCATCCGCGTCAGCGGGAAGGATGGCGGTCATCGGCGATCTCCGGCCCGAAAGGCTTGCTGGGTCATCGGCTACGGCAGGCTGCAAACTGCTCAGGCTCCCGCCCCGGCGACCGGGAACAGGTGCCGGTGGTGTGCAGCGTCACCACCGGCGCCCTCATTCAAATCACTTGTAGGCGATGGCCTTGCCCGAAGCGTCGGCGATGGAAGCCCATTGCTTGCGCACCAGGTCCTTCACCGCAGCCGGCAGGGCCACGAATTCCATGTCGGCGGCGGTCTTGTCGCCGTTCTGGTAAGCCCACTCGAAGAACTTCAGCGAAGCGGCACCCTGAGCCGGCTTGTCTTGCGACTTGTGCATCAGGATGAAGGTCGCACCCGACAGCGGCCAGGCGTTCTTGTCGGCCTGGTTGGTCAGCACCTGGTAGAACGACTTGTTCCACTCGGCGCCAGCGGCGGCAGCCTTGAAGGTCAGGTCGTCGGGCTCCACGAAGTTGCCGGCGGCATTCTTCAGGGTCACGTGCGACATCTTGTTTTGCTTGGCGTAGACGTATTCCACGCAGCCAATCGAGTTCGGCAGGCGCTGCACGAAGGCCGACACGCCTTCGTTGCCCTTGCCACCCGCACCGGTCGGCCAGTTCACGGCGGCGCCCTCACCCACCTTCGACTTCCACTCGGCGTTCACCTTCGAGAGGTAGTTGGTGAAGATGAAGCTGGTGCCCGAACCGTCGGCGCGACGCACGGGAGCAATGGCGGCATCCGGCAGGGCCACACCCGGGTTCAGGGCGGCGATGGCGGCGTCGTTCCACTTGGTGATCTTGCCCAGGTAGATGTTGCCCAGCACTTCACCGGTCATCTTGAGTTGACCCGGGGCGATGCCCTTGATGTTGACCACGGGCACCACGCCACCGATGACGGTGGGGAACTGCACCAGGCCTTCCTTGGCCAGCTCGTCGTCCTTCAGGGGCATGTCCGAAGCACCGAAATCCACGGTCTTGGCCTTGATCTGCTTGATGCCGGCACCCGAACCCACGGATTGGTAATTGATGCGCACGCCAGCGGCCTGGTTGTAAGCCGAAGCCCACTTGGCATACAGCGGCGCCGGGAAGGTGGCGCCAGCGCCGGTCACGTCGTCTGCCATGGCAGCAGAGCTGATCAGAACCAGGGCGGCGGCTGCAGCCGTGCGGATCATCTTGAAGTTCATGAGTACGCCTTTCTCGTCATGCGACACGTTTGGTGTGATGGGGCGAACTGTAGGCAGCGATTGTGACGCGTCTGTGACACGTGGCGCCTGGCTTGTCACAATTATTCGATCACTTCTGACCACGTTGTGTGTGACGCACCTGTCATGTGAACGTCATGTGAATGTCACATGACAAATCCAAAGTGCGAAGCCATGCCGCACTGGCCTCTGGCCGCGTGCCTGCCCTTCCACATTCCGGAGTTATCACATGAACACGATCACCCGCCGCGCCCTGGGCGCCCTGACCATCGCCAGCCTGATGGCCTTGACCGCTTGCGCCAACCTGACCGGCGACCGCCCGGCCGCCAACGTGGCCCAACGCATCGCCCAAACCCCGGAGTTGTCCACCTTCGCCACGCTGCTGGAACAGTCCGGCTTGAAGGCCAGCCTCGAAGGCCCCACGCCGGTCACCGTGTTCGCCCCGACCAACGACGCCTTCAAGGCCTTGCCTGCCGCCACCCTGGAAAAGCTGACCAAGAATCCGGACGCGCTCAAAGCCGCCCTGACCTTCCACGTGGTGCCCGGCCTCATCAAGAGCAGCGCCATCGACGGCGCCACGACGCTGACCACCCAAAACGGCGCCAAGCTCAACGTCGCCAAGGCTGGCAGCTACCTGACCGTGGAAGAAGCCCTGGCCACCCAGACCGACTTGCCTGCCGGCAACGGCCTGGTGCAGGTGATCGACGGCGTGTTGCTGCCCCCTGCCCCGAAGAAGTGAAGCCAAACGCTTCCGCCGCATGAAAAAAGGGCCCGCTGGACGGGCCCTTTGCTTTGGGGTTGCGGCAAAAGCCTGCGCTCAACCCGCCCTGACCGCCTCGGCCAGCTGCTCGGCACAACGCTGAGCCAGTTGACCGTCTTCGGCTTCCACCATCACCCGCAGCAGCGGTTCGGTGCCCGAAGGACGGATCAGCACGCGCCCCTTGCCCGCCAGGGCCAGCAGCACATCTTGCTGCGCGTCGGCCAGCTTGGTGTTGGCCGACCAGTTCTGCCCCGGCTGGAGCCGAACGTTGATCAAGGTTTGCGGGAACAGCTGCACCGGCCCCAGCCAATCGGCCAGGTGCGTGCCGTTGCGCACCACCGCTTGCAAGACCTGCAAAGCGCTGACGATGCCGTCGCCCGTGGTGTGGCGGTCCAGGGCGATCAGGTGGCCCGAACCCTCGCCACCCAGCTGCCATCCGCGGCAAACCAGCTCTTCCAGGACATAGCGGTCGCCCACTTTGGCGCGCACGAATTCCAGGCCACGGCTTTGCAGCGCGAGCTCCACCGCCATGTTGGTCATCAGGGTGCCCACGGCGCCCGGCACCGCCTCGCCTTGCGCGAGTCGGTCGGCCACCATCACGTAGAGCAGCTCGTCGCCATTGAAGACACGGCCGTGGCGGTCGACGACGAGCAGGCGGTCGGCGTCGCCATCCAGCGCGATGCCGTAGTCGGCCTTGTGCTCAGCCACCGCCTTCACCAGCGCTTCGGGGTGCGTGGCACCCACGCCATCGTTGATGTTGAGGCCGTCAGGCGACGCCCCGATCATCACCACCTCGGCCCCCAGTTCGTGGAACACGCTGGGCGCCACCTGGTAGCCCGCACCATGGGCGGCATCGATCACCAGCTTCAGGCCTTTGAGCGACAGGTTGGGCGAAAACGTGTTCTTGCAAAACTCGATGTAGCGGCCACGTGCGTCGTCCAGCCGACGGGCCTTGCCCAAACTGTGGGAGTCGACCCACTTCGGGGCCTGGGTGAGGGCCGCCTCCACGTCCATTTCCCATTGGTCAGGCAGCTTTTCGCCACGGGCAGAAAAGAACTTGATGCCGTTGTCGCCAAATGGGTTGTGCGACGCGCTGATCACCACGCCCAGGCTCTGCCTCAAGGCACGGGTCAGGTAAGCCACGCCTGGCGTGGGGAGCGGCCCCGTCAGGAAGACATCCACCCCGGCCGAGGCAAACCCGGCTTCCAGCGCCGATTCGAGCATGTAGCCGGAAATGCGGGTGTCCTTGCCAATCAGCACGCTGGGTCGGGCCTGGGTACGGCGCAACACCTGGCCCACCGCGTGCCCCAACTGGAGCACGAAGTCAGGGGTGATGGGGGCTTGGCCCACGGTGCCACGGATGCCGTCGGTGCCGAAATATTGACGTGCCATGAAAACGCCTGTCTGAAATCTGGTGTCTCACCTGCTCGGGCCGCAACGGGCTCAAGGGTGATGTGCTCGGGATGGTGATTCTGTCACCGCTTCGCCTTGATCAGGCGAGCCGTTGCCCGGAAGTCGCTGTCGACATGACCCTGGTCATGGGGCAGAACCCTCGAAATTGGGGGCTTCCACCGCCTGCCACACCTTGATGACGTCCACCGTGGCCGCCACGTCGTGGACGCGCACCACGTGCGCGCCCCGCTGGACGGCCATCAACGCGGCCGCCAGGCTGGCTGGCAGCCGTCCCGCCACATCTCGGCCGGTGACCTGCCCCAGGGTGGACTTGCGAGACCACCCCGCCAGCACCGGGTAGCCACTCGCCACGATGGCCGATTGTCGGCGCAGCAGCGCCAGGTTGTGCGCGGGCAACTTGCCAAAGCCGATGCCCGGGTCCAGGCAGATGCGCCCACGCGCCACCCCCGCCTGGGTCACCTGGTGGGCGCGGCCCACAAGGTAGTCGGCCACCGTCTCCACCACGTCGTCGTAACGGGCTTGCTGCTGCATGGTTTCCGGCACGCCGACCATGTGCATCAGGCAGACGCCACATGCGCCATGCGCCGACACGGCTTCCAAGGCGCCCGGCGCCTCCAGGGCATGGATGTCGTTGACGATGTCCACGCCCAAGCCCAGCGCGCGCCGCATGACCTCAGGCTTGCACGTGTCGACCGACACCGGCACCTGCCAGCGCACCAACTCCTGCAACACCGCGGCGATGCGCCCCCACTCCTCATCCACCGTCAGCACAGGCGCCCCCGGTCGGCTGGACTCGCCACCGATGTCCAGGATGTCGGCCCCTTCGTCGAGCAGGCGGCGTGCGTGGGCCAGGGCTTGTTGCGACCCCACGTGGTGGCCCCCATCGGAAAACGAATCGGGGGTCACGTTGACGATGCCCATGACCTGAGGCCGGCTCAAGTCCAGGTTGAAGCGGGTGGTTTGCCAGGTCAGCGACATGGGGTCCGGTGGCGAGTGCGATGAAAAAACGGGGCCGAAGCCCCGTTTGCTGTTTGGTGGCAGCGATCAGACCGCAGCCGGTGCACCGTCGGTGCTCACGGGCGGCTTCGGGCCGCTCGGCTTGTTGGACGGCGGCGTCCAATCCTTGGGCGGACGGGGCTCGCGACCGGCCATGATGTCGTCGATCTGCTCGGCGTCGATGGTTTCCCATTCGAGCAGGGCCTTGGCCATCATGTGCATCTTGTCCTGGTTGTCTTCGATGAGCTTGCGGGCGATGCCGTACTGCTCGTCGATGATCTTTCGGATCTGCTTGTCCACCTTTTGCATGGTCTCTTCAGACATGTTGGTGGTCTTGGTGATCGAGCGACCCAGGAAGACTTCGCCTTCGTTGTCGGCATACACCACAGGGCCCAGCTCGTCGGTCATGCCATAGCGGGTGACCATGTCGCGGGCGATGGCCGTGGCGCGCTCGAAGTCGTTCGAAGCGCCCGTGGTCATCTGGTTCATGAAGACTTCTTCGGCGATGCGGCCACCGAACAGCACCGAGATGGTGTCCAGCATCCGGGTCTTGTCCATGCTGTAGCGGTCGCCTTCGGGCAACTGCATGGTCACACCGAGCGCACGGCCACGCGGGATGATGGTGACCTTGTGCACCGGGTCCGTCTTGGGCAGCAAACGCGCCACCAGGGCGTGACCAGCCTCGTGGTAAGCGGTGTTCTTGCGCTCTTCTTCGGGCATGACCATGGACTTGCGCTCGGGGCCCATCATGATCTTGTCCTTGGCCTTCTCGAAGTCGATCATTTCCACCACGCGCGCATTGCGGCGAGCGGCGAACAGAGCGGCTTCGTTGACCAGGTTGGCCAGGTCAGCACCCGAGAAGCCCGGGGTGCCACGCGCCAGGATGTCGGCACGCACGTCTTGACCGACGGGCACCTTGCGGATGTGCACGTTCAGGATCTGTTCGCGGCCACGCACGTCCGGCAGGGTCACGTACACCTGGCGGTCGAAACGACCAGGGCGCAGCAGGGCCGGGTCCAGGATGTCCGGGCGGTTGGTCGCGGCGATCACGATCACACCCAGGTTGGTCTCGAAGCCGTCCATCTCCACCAGCATCTGGTTGAGCGTTTGCTCGCGCTCGTCGTTGCCGCCGCCCAGGCCAGCACCACGGTGGCGGCCCACGGCGTCGATTTCGTCGACGAAGATGATGCAGGGTGCGTTCTTCTTGGCTTGCTCGAACATGTCGCGCACACGGGCTGCGCCCACGCCCACGAACATTTCCACGAAGTCAGAGCCCGAAATCGTGAAGAACGGAACCTTGGCTTCGCCGGCGATCGACTTGGCCAGCAAGGTCTTGCCGGTGCCCGGAGGGCCAACCATCAGCACGCCACGGGGGATGCGGCCGCCGAGCTTCTGGAACTTCTGCGGGTCGCGCAGGAAATCCACCAGCTCCTTGACTTCTTCCTTGGCTTCGTCGCAACCCGCGACGTCGGCGAAGGTGATGGTGTTGTTCGACTCGTCGAGCATGCGGGCGCGCGACTTGCCGAAGCTGAACGCCCCGCCCTTGCCGCCGCCTTGCATCTGGCGCATGAAGTAGATCCAGACGCCGATGAGCAGGAGCATGGGGCCCCAGGACATCAGCAAGCCCATGAGCAGCGAGGGCTCTTCACGGGGCTTGACGTCGAACTTGACGCCGCTGTTGATCAGGTCACCCACCAGACCACGGTCGAGGTAAGTCGCCGTGGAGCGGATGCGCTTGTCGTCGTTGGTGACGGCCAGGATCTCGGTGCCACCGCCGCCTTCTTGCAGCGTGACGCTCTTGATGCGTTTGGCTCGGACCTCTTCAAGGAAGTCAGAGTAGCCAATCTGGGCGCCGCCGCCGCTGGCGCGGTCGAACTGCTTGAACACAGTGAACAGCACGAGGGCCACCACCAGCCAGACTGCAATCTTCGAGAACCATTGATTGTTCACCGCGGCTCCTTCAACCCATGTGGACCCCGACTGGCTGACGCAGGCTGCGTCCCCACACCCGAAGGGGTCAACTCAAAAAACCGTGCGCACGCCACTTCGAAAGCTTGCACACGCGCGGTCTTCGCGGTATGTGGGGATGATTCTAGACGAGTCAAGCCAGCCTTGCGCTCGCCCAATCCCCGGTGTAGCCACGGTTTTAGGGATCTGTCGCCACGACTGCGCACATTTGCAGCATTTCCGCACGCATTGGCGCCATCCCGTGGCTTGACACGGGGCGCGCGGCTGGTTCAGGCGGCCTTTTTCAAGCCAATGCCCACCAGGAAGGTTTCCGCGGATTTGTCACGCGAGGCCTTGGGCTTGATGGGTTTGACCACCTTGAAGTTCGCCTTGAACATGTCCACCAACTGGGAATAGCCGCTGCCGTGGAACACCTTGCACACCAAGGCGCCCTGGGGCCGCAGGTGGTGCTGGGCGAAATCGATGGCCAGCTCGATCAGGTGCTCGATGCGGGCGGCATCGGTGATTTCAACGCCGCTCAGGTTGGGCGCCATGTCGGAAATCACCACGTCCACAGGCCGGTCTCCCACGGCGGCCTGC
>JBEEJT010000337.1:0-2539 GCA_041169085.1 Pseudomonadota bacterium
GCTGATCAGGTTTTCCAGCACGATGGCCGACTGTGTGGACTTGATGGCGTCACCCGCCACCAGGTTGGTCTCGCCATAGCCCGGCTCCAGGCCGATGTACTGCTCGCCCAGCAGGCCAGCCGTCAGGATCTTGGCCGAGGAGTCCTTGGGGAAGGCCACACCCTTGTTGAGCGTCATCTCCACCTGGGCCTGGTAGGTCTTGCCATCGAAGGTGATGCTGTCGACCCGCCCCACGACCACACCGGCGCTCTTGACCGCGGCCTGGCGCTTGAGGCCACCGATGTTGTCGAAGCGGGCCACGACCTTGTAGCCCGAATCGAAGGACAGGGTCAGCAGGTTGCCGGCCTTGAGGGCCAGGAAGACGATGGCGGCCGCACCCAGCAGCACGAACAGCCCCACCCACACATCATGTTTTGATTTCTGCATACGTTCTTTCTTGCGGCGTTCAGGACCCGATCAGATCGAGAACATCATCGCCGTCATCACAAAATCCAGGGCCAGCACCGCCAGCGAGGCCATCACCACGGTGCGGGTCGTTGCGTTCGACACGCCCTCTGGCGTGGGCTGGCATTCAAAGCCTTGCAGCAAGGCCACGAAGGTCACGGCCAGGCCAAACACCAGGCTCTTGATCAGGCCATTGCCCACGTCCTGCCAGACGTCGACCCCGTTCTGCATCTGCGACCAGAAGGCACCGGTGTCCACACCGATCATCACGACACCGACCAGCCACCCACCGAGGATACCCACGGCCGAGAAAACCGAGGCCAGCAGGGGCATGGCGATCACGCCACCCCAGAAGCGCGGAGCCAGCACGCGCTGGATGGGGTCGACGGCCATCATCTCCATGGCGGTGAGCTGCTCACCGGCCTTCATCAGGCCGATGCCGGCGGTCAGGGCCGTGCCCGCACGCCCGGCAAAGAGCAGCGCGGCCACCACGGGGCCCAGTTCGCGCACCAGCGAGAGGGCCACCATCAGGCCCAGGGCCTCTGCCGAACCATAGCGCTGCAGGATGTAGTAGCCCTGCAGGCTGAGCACGAAACCCACGAACAGGCCCGAGACCACGATGATGGCCAGCGAATAGTTGCCCAGGAAAAAGATCTGCTCGGAAAGCAGGCGCCCACGACGGAAGGTGGGCGCCACCATGCCCACCAGGCGCAGGAACAGGCGCGTGGCGTAGCCAATGTCGGCCACCTTCAGGCGCACGGCCTGGCCCACGAACGCGGGTTGAAGCCACTTCATCATCCGCGCACCCCGAAATCGTGACCGGCGTCATCGGCCGGGTAATGGAAACGCACCGGGCCATCCGGGCGGGCATGCACAAACTGGCTCACCAGCGGGTCCTCGCTGGCGCGCATCTCCTCGGGCGAGCCCTGGGCCACGATGCGGCCATTGGCCAGCAGCACGATGTGATCGGCGATCAGGAAGGTCTCCTCGACATCGTGGGACACCAGGATGCTGGTCAGCCCCATGGTGTCATTGAGTTCGCGGATCAGGCGGGCCGAGATGCCCATGGAGATGGGGTCGAGGCCGGCAAAGGGCTCGTCGTAGAGCATCAGCTCGGGGTCGAGCGCCATGGCGCGGGCCAGGGCCACGCGTCGGGCCATGCCCCCCGAAACCTCGCTGGGCAAGAGATCGCGTGCGCCACGCAGGCCCACGGCGTTGAGCTTCATCAGCACCAGGTCGCGCACGATGGACTCGGGCAGGCGGGTGTGCTCACGCAGCGGGAAGGCCACGTTCTCGAACACGGTGAGGTCGGTGAACAGCGCGCCGAACTGGAACAGCATGCCCATGCGACGGCGGGCGGCCATCAGCTCAGCAGCATCCAGCCTGGCCACATCACGGCCATTGACCAGCACCTCGCCCTTGAGCGCGGTGATCTGCCGGCCAATCAGGCGCAGCACGGTGGTCTTGCCACCGCCTGAGGTGCCCATCAGGGCCACCACCTTGCCACGCGGCACGGTCAGGTTGATGCCCTCGAGGATGATGCGCTCGCCGTAGCCACAGGTGACGTCGCGCAGTTCGACCAGGGCCTCGCTGGGGGCCGCGGCAACAGGCGATTCGGTGGTGTGGGAGGTGGTTTCTGACATGGGCAAAGAAAAAGGGCCGGCAAAAACCGACCCTTTGATCATAGGGGATACGCGCATACCGCAATGTTGCGCCGAGGAAAAGGCGCAACGCAGGTACGGGCGCATCCCGCGCCCCACACGCTCAGCGGGGCAATGTGCTGGCGCCCATCAGGAAGGCGTCGACCGAGCGCGCAGCCTGGCGGCCTTCGCGGATAGCCCACACCACCAGGGACTGACCACGGCGCATGTCGCCAGCGGCGAAGACCTTCTCGACGTTGGTGGTGTAGCCACCTTCGTCGGTCGAGGCCTTGGCGTTGCCACGGGCGTCCTTTTCCACGCCGAAACCGGCCAGGATGGTGTCGACCGGGTTCACGAAGCCCATGGCCAGCAGCACGAGGTCGGCCTTGAGGACCTGCTCGGTGCCCGGCACTTCTTCGAACTTGCCACCCTTGAACTCGACGCGCACCGTCTTC
>JBEEJT010000338.1:0-3737 GCA_041169085.1 Pseudomonadota bacterium
AGGACACCGCCCCGCCCCAGGCCTGAGCCTCACGCCTCACGCCTCACTCATCAGGCAGCGCAAACGTCCTGGCCTGCGCGCGGCGCCAATACTGCTCGTAAGTGGGCGTGAGCCACGGGCCTTCGCCCCGCTCCGCCGCCAGCAAGGCGCCTGGCTTCATGAAACGCAGCTGGTTCGACAGCCGCCCCACCTCCGTGCCCGACACCCGCCGCAAGATGTGGTCGGCGGTAATCTGGTTGGGGTGCAGCAAGCCAGCGGCCTGCACCAGTTCCTGCAAAGCGTGCAAGGTGTTCTGGTGGTAGCGGTAGACCCGCGTGGCCTTGTCCGGCACCACCAGCCCACGCTGACGCCAGGGGTCTTGTGAGGTCACGCCCGTGGGGCAATGGCCCGTGTGACAGCTTTGTGCCTGGATGCAGCCCAGCGCGAACATGAAGCCCCGCGCGGAATTGCACCAGTCGGCGCCCAGGGCCATCATCCGCGCGATGTCGAAGGCGCTGATCACCTTGCCGGCGCAACCGATCTTGACCCGGTGACGCTCGCCCAGGCCCACCAGCGTGTTGTGCACCAGCAAGAGGCCTTCCTGCAGCGGCGCGCCCACGTGGTCAGTGAACTCCAGCGGCGCGGCGCCCGTGCCGCCCTCCGCCCCGTCGACCACGATGAAATCGGGCCACAGGCCGGTTTCGCGCATGGCCTTGACCATGGCGAACCATTCCCACGCGTGGCCGATGCACAGCTTGAAGCCCACCGGCTTGCCATCTGACAGCCGACGCAACTGCTCGATGAACTGCATCATCTCGATGGGCGTGGTGAACGCGCTGTGTGCCGCCGGCGACACGCAATCCTGCCCCACTGGCACCCCGCGCGCCTCAGCGATCTCGGGCGTCACCTTGGGGCCCGGCAACACGCCGCCGTGGCCGGGCTTGGCGCCCTGGCTCAGTTTCAGCTCCACCATCTTGACCTGGTGGTCTCGGGCGTTGCGGGCGAATTTCTCGGCGTCGAAGCGGCCGTGCTCGTCGCGGCAGCCGAAGTAGCCCGAACCGATCTCCCAGATGAGGTCGCCACCGGGCTCACGGTGGTATTTGCTTATCGAGCCTTCCCCCGTGTCGTGGGCAAAGCCACCGCGCCGGGCGCCGGTGTTGAGCGCCAGCACGGCGTTGGCGCTCAGGGCCCCGAAGCTCATGGCCGACACGTTGAAAATGCTGGCCGCATAGGGCTGCGTGCACGAACTGCCGCCCGCACCGATGGTCACCCGGAAGTCGCACGAAGGGATGTGCGTGGGCGCCACCGAGTGGCTGATCCATTCGTAGCCGTCGGCACGCACGTCGCGTTGCGTGCCAAACGGGCGCTTGTCGCTTTCGCCCTTGGCACGCTGGTACACCAGCGAACGCTGCTGGCGCGAGAACGGTGCGGCCTCGTTGTCGCCCTCGATGAAGTACTGCCGCATCTCGGGGCGGATGAACTCGAACAGGTAGCGCAGGTGCCCAATGACGGGGTAGTTGCGCAAGATGGAGCGCGAAGACTGCCGCATGTCGTTGACGCCCAGCACCAGCAACACAACGGCCAGGGACATCAGGCCCAGAGCGTGCGGGTGGCCATCCACCCACCACCACACCACACCGCCAAGTACACCGCACAGCGACAGGGCCAACGCCCAGAACCGGATGGGCACGTGTTCATTGAGGCGTTGCAACCAGCGGGGCATGGCGATCTCCTCTTGGCCCGTTGATCGGGCTCCTGCCCGCATCGTAGAGCCAGAAGCCCCGGGAAAGTCCATTGGAATGCCGCACAACGGCTCGCCAGATTGCCCTTTCGTCACGCCTGCGCCCAGCTTGTTTGGCGCTACACTGTCGCCCACAGCGCCGATTTGTCCGGATTGCGGGCGCTCAAGAAATTCCGCTAAAGAGGGCGCTGGCAACCGGCCCCTGCTTTCATGCGAGGCCGGTTTTTTGTTGTCTCAAGCCCAGAACAGCGTCATGACGTCCATCGGGGTCGTGTCCCCCTCCACCATGCACTTCGCCGAGCCCCTGCGTTTGAGCAGCGGCGCCGAACTGCGCGACTACACCGTGGTCTACGAGACCTACGGCACCCTCAACGCCGACCGCAGCAACGCCGTGCTCGTGTGCCACGCGCTCAACGCCTCGCACCATGTGGCCGGCCTGCACGCCGACGCCCAAGGCCAGCCCCTGCCCAAGAGCACCGGTTGGTGGGACAACATGATCGGCCCCGGCAAGCCGCTGGACACCCAACAGTTCTTCGTGATCTGCGTGAACAACCCCGGCTCCTGCTTTGGCTCGACCGGGCCCATGCACACCCACCCGGACACCGGCCGCATCTACGGCGCCGACTTCCCCGTGGTGACGGTCGAAGACTGGGTGAACGCGCAAGCCCGAGTGGTCGAGCGCCTGGGCATCACCCAACTGGCCGCCGTGCTCGGCGGCAGCCTGGGCGGCATGCAAGCGCTGAGCTGGACCCTGCAACACCCCGAGCGCGTGCGCCACTGCGTGGCCGTGGCGACGGCGCCCAAGCTCTCGGCCCAGAACATCGCGTTCAACGAGGTGGCCCGCCAGGCCATCATCACTGACCCCGACTTCCACGGCGGCCACTTCTACGCGCACGGCGTGGTGCCCAGGCGTGGCCTGCGGGTGGCGCGCATGATCGGCCACATCACTTACCTGAGTGACGACGTGATGGAGCAGAAGTTCGGCCGCGAGCTGGTGGGCCGCGAGGTGCTGGACGCCCCGCGCTACAGCACGCAGGACCTGGAGTTCCAGGTCGAAAGCTACCTGCGCCACCAGGGCGACAAGTTCAGCGATTACTTCGACGCCAACACCTACTTGCTGATCACCCGCGCGCTCGATTACTTCGACCCCGCCCGCCTGCACGGCGGTGACCTGGCGGCCGCGCTGGCCAAGGCCGTGGCCAAGTTCCTGATCGTGAGCTTCACGACCGACTGGCGCTTCTCGCCGGCGCGTTCGCGCGAGATCGTCAAGGCCCTGGTCGACAACCGACACGACGTGAGCTACGCCGAGATCGACGCGCCCCACGGCCACGACGCCTTCTTGCTCGACGACCCGCGCTACCACGACGTGGTGCGCGCTTACTTCGCTCGCATCGCCCAGGAACTGCGCCAAACACGTGGCGCTTCAGCGGCCTCGGCCGCCACAGCGGCATGAGGGAGCCCGCGATGAGTGACCGCACCCTCCATCAAATCTTTGCCGAATTGGTGCCGCCCGGCTCCCGCGTGCTCGACCTGGGCTGCGGCGACGGCGCCTTCCTCGCTTACCTGCGCGACGCACGGGGCTGCAGCGGCTACGGCATCGAGCTCGACGACGCCAAGGTGCACGCCTGCACCCAACGCGGCGTGAACGTCATCCAGCTCAACCTGGAAGAAGGCCTGAGCCTGTTCGAAGACAACAGCTTCGACGTGGTGCTGCAACTCGACACGCTGCAACACCTGCGTAACACCGAAGCCATGCTGCGCGAAACCGCCCGCGTGGGCCGGCTGGGCGTGGTGAGCTTCCCCAACTTTGCGCACTGGCCCCACCGTTTCAGCGTGTTGCGAGGGCGCATGCCCGTGAGCAAGACGCTGCCCTACCAGTGGTACGACACGCCCAACATCCGCGTGGCCACCTTCGCCGATTTCGAGGTGCTGGCGCGGCGCAACGGGCTGCGGGTGCTGAACTCGTTCGGGCTGAACAACGGCGCCCAGGGCAGCGAGGTGTGCACACACTGGCCCA
>JBEEJT010000339.1:0-2817 GCA_041169085.1 Pseudomonadota bacterium
ATGCTCGTGGTCCGTGGACACGACCAGGATGTCAAGGCCCACATGGCGATCAGCCAGGCCCGACAAGAGAAGCTGGAAGTGGTCAAGCGCCACATTGGTGAAACCCACGTAGAGGCCTACCGCACCATGTCCCTGGTGGCGGGCTTGGGCGAAGACGAGATCAAGAAGCGGCGCGAGGCGCTGTTGGCCAGCGAGGGGCTCATTCGCAGCCAACTCCAGGAGGCCGTGGGGGCAGAGCAGGCCTCAACAGGTGCCGCAGCCGAGCTGGAAAAGGCATTGAAGGCGTTCGCGGCCAAGGCCGATTCGGCGATTGACCTGGCCACGGTGGACACCAGCACAGGGGTGGCTGCGCTGCAGTCTGCCGACGCCGAGCGCGCACAGATTGGCAAGGCCCTGGCCAGCGTCGTGGCCGAAGAAGAAGCGCGCCAACGCGCCGATGTCAAAGGCCTGCAAGAGCGCTTGTCGTTCAAGGAGGGCTTGATTGCGGCCTTCGGTCTGGCGTGTGGCCTGGCGGCATTTTCCTTCGCCTGGTGGCTGCAAAAGCGCGTGGTGGCCGACATCCTGGAGGCGGTGGACGCGGCCAACCAGGTGGCGCAAGGCCATTTCGACACCCATTTGCACGCCGATCGCGAAGACGAGATCGGGCAGCTCAAGCAAGCTTTGGCGACCATGGTGCGGCAGCTTTCGAGCTCGATCAGCACCGTGCAAGTGGCGGCCTTGTCGATCGGTCAGGCGTCCGGCGAGATCGCTTCGGGCAACCTGGACCTCAGCCGCCGCACGGAGAGCACGGCCTCGCAGCTGCAAAGCACGGCCTCGTCGATGGACGAGCTCACCGGCACGGTGCGGCACACCGTCGATGCGGCCCGATCGGCCGACGGCCTGGCCAGCGCGGCCACCAGCGCTGCGCGGCGCGGCGGCGACGTGATGCAGCAGGTGGTGAGCAACATGGCCGCCATCAACGAGGCTTCGCGCAAGATCAACGAGATCATCGGCGTGATCGATTCCATCGCCTTCCAGACCAACATCCTGGCGCTCAATGCGGCCGTCGAAGCGGCGCGGGCCGGTGAACAGGGCAAGGGCTTCGCGGTGGTGGCCAGCGAAGTGCGCTCACTGGCCCAACGCAGCGCCAACGCCGCGCGGGAGATCAAGGGGCTGATCGGCACCTCGACCGACCGCGTGGAGGTGGGCACCCGCCTGGTCGAGGAGGCGGGCCAGTCCATGGCCGACATCGTCACGGGCGTGGAACGGGTGACGCAAATCATCACCGAGATCACCAGCGCGGCCGAACAGGAGTCGGCCGGCATCGGGCAAGTCAACGAGGCGGTGACCCAGCTCGATCAGATGACCCAACAAAACGCCGCCTTGGTGGAGCAATCTGCCGCCGCTGCCCAAAGCCTGCGGGAACAGGTGGGCAACCTGACCGAAGTGGTGGGGCGCTTCAGGCTGGCCGAGCACTGAGGCACGGCCCGGAGCGGGCCTGGGCAGGCCTCAGCCCTGCCGCAACACGTGGGCCAGCGCTTCGTCGAGCGCGGGCATCGCCTGGCGCAGCGCTTCCAGCTGCGTGGCGTCCACGTCGCGCACCTTCTGGCCCCAGATGGGGTTGGGGAAGTGGCTGTCGTCCGCAAAGCGCGCGATCACATGCCAATGCAGGTGTGGCACCACGTTGCCCAGGCTGGCCAGGTTGACCTTGGTGGGCTGCAAGGCCTGGCGCAACACCGTTTCCACCTTGGCGACCGTCTGCATGAGGTGACTGCGGTCTGCCGGCACCAGGTCAGTCCATTCGGCCACGTGGTCTTGCCAGACCACGCGGTAGAAGGCCGGGAAGTTGGCGTCGAGCGCGCGGATCACGCGCAGCTTCTCGCCGCGCCACACCAGCAGCCCGCCGTCCTGTTCACACAGCTCGCACGAGGTGGTCATCGTCACACCAGCACGCGTTCGATGCCACCGGCGTTGGCGCGGTCCACGTACTCACGCATCCAGTTCTTGCCCAGGATCTGGTTGGCCATCTCAACCACGATGTAGTCGGCTTCCACCAGGCCGCTTTGCGCGTCGTCCTCGTAGCGGCTCAGGCCTTGCAGGCAAGCCGGGCAAGACGTCAGGATCTTGACATTGTCCTTTTCGCCGATCAAGCCCTGGCCGCGCAGCGCGGCTTCACCCTTGCGGATCTCTTCTTCCTTGCGGAAGCGCACCTGGGTGGAGATGTCCGGCCGGTTCACAGCCAGCGTGCCCGACTCGCCGCAGCAGCGGTCCGACTTGATCACGCCATTGCCCACCAGGGCCTTGACGGTCTTCATCGGGTCCTGCTGCTTCATGGGGCTGTGGCAGGGGTCGTGGTACAGGAAGCCGCCCTTGCCTTGCAGGGTGATTCCCTTTTCCAGCAGGTACTCGTGGATGTCGATGATGCGGCAGCCCGGGAAGATCTTGTCGAACTGGTAGCCCTGCAGCTGATCGAAGCAGGTGCCGCAGCTGACCACCACCGTCTTGATGTCCAGGTAGTTCAGCGTGTTGGCCACGCGGTGGAACAGCACCCGGTTGTCGGTGATCATCTTCTCGGCCTTGTCGAACTGGCCGCTGCCGCGCTGCGGGTAGCCGCAGCACAGGTAGCCCGGCGGCAGCACGGTCTGCACGCCGGCATGCCACAGCATGGCCTGCGTGGCCAGACCCACCTGCGAATACAGGCGCTCCGAGCCGCAACCGGGGAAGTAGAACACGGCCTCGGTGTCGGCGGTGGTCTGCTTCGGGTCGCGGATGATGGGTACGTAGTCGCGGTCTTCGATGTCCAGCAGGGCGCGGGCAGGCCGCTTGGGCAGGCCACCC
>JBEEJT010000340.1:0-32293 GCA_041169085.1 Pseudomonadota bacterium
TTCGAGCTTGGTTTGGCCGTAGACGCTCAGGGGGCCGGTGGGGGCCGATTCGTCTCGCGGGGCGGTGCCGGAGCCGTCAAAGACGTAATCGGTGCTGTAGTGCACCATGAGGGCGCCCAGCCGAGCGGCTTCCTGGGCCACGAGGCCAGGGGTGGTGGCGTTGAGCAGGCGCGCCAGTTCGGGTTCGCTTTCGGCCTTGTCCACAGCGGTGTGGGCCGCCGAGTTGACGATCACGTCCGGCTTGACGGCGCGCACGATGGCGGCCACTTGTTCAGGCTGGCTGAAATCGGCCTTCAGGTCAGGCGCTTCGGCCGGGCCCGGGGTGTTGAAGTCGAGGCCGATGACCTCACCGAGCGGGCGCAGCGCGCGCTGCAGTTCCCAGCCAACTTGGCCGCCTTGGCCCAGCAACAGGATTTTCATGGTTCCCAGGGGTTGATGCACTGAAGACCTTCGATGAGGTCGAAATCGCGGGTGTTGCGAGTGACGAGGGGCAGGCCATGGCGCAGCGCCGTGGCGGCAATCTGCGCGTCTTCCGTTGACATCGGGCGCCCTTGACGGGTGCGTTGCGCAACGACTTGGGCATAGATGCGAGCGGCGGCACTGTCCAGGGGCAGGATGCGCTGGGCGAAGTCTGATTCAAACATGGACTCTGCAGCCTGCTGCAAAGCCTGCTTGCGAGCACCTGCAGGCAACAAGGCAATGCCCAACAGAATTTCAGCTTGGGTGACCGCGCTGATGGACAAATCTGCTGACACCACCGCTGGCTGCGCGAACCACGCCACCACGGCAGGCGCCGGTTGCGGCCGCATCAGTTCCGACAAGACATTGGTGTCGAGCAGCATGGACAGCGCAGCGCTCAATCGAATTGCGGCGGGGGGCGAACCGGCTGTCTGGCAGGCGGGGCCCAGTCGTCGCCGCCACCATGCTGTTGGTGCACGGCGGCAAACCGTTCGTGGACGCGTTGGCCCAGCGACACCCCTTCGACAGCACGCGGTGTCAGCACCTGACGCAGGATGGTTCGCAACTCTTCTTCCATCGACAGGCCGTGTTGGGCCGCACGCAAGCGCAAACGCGCCTTGAGGTCGTCGTCCAAGTTGCGGATGGTGAGGCTGGCCATGGCTTGATTGTATGCATTGCCATCATTGATTGCAATGCAATCAATGACTCAAGCCGTGCGGCTTTCGTAGTTGCGCGAGATCCATTCACGGTAGGCGCCCGAGCGCACGGTGTCGATCCACGCGGTGTTGTCGAGGTACCAGCGCACGGTCTGGTTGATGCCGCTCTCGAAGGTTTCGGCCGGGCTCCAGCCGATGTCGCGCTGGATCTTGGTGGGGTCGATGGCGTAGCGGCGGTCGTGGCCGGGGCGGTCCTTCACGTAGGTGATCTGCGACTCGTATTTGGCGCCGTCTGCGCGGGGGCGCAGCTCGTCGAGCTTGCGGCAGATGGTGGTGACCACGTCGATGTTCTTGATCTCGTTGATGCCGCCGACGTTGTAGGTTTCACCCAGGGTGCCTTTTTCAAGCACCTGGCAGATGGCTTCGCAGTGGTCGCGGACATAAAGCCAGTCGCGGATGTTGAGGCCGTCGCCATAGACCGGCAGGGGCTTGCCGTCGAGCGCGTTCAAGATCATCAAGGGGATGAGCTTTTCGGGGAAGTGGTAAGGCCCGTAGTTGTTGCTGCAGTTGGTGGTGACCACCGGCAGGCCATAAGTGTGGAAGTAGGCACGCACCAGGTGGTCGCTGCCGGCCTTGCTGGCCGAATACGGGCTGTTGGGCTGGTAGGGCGTGGTTTCGCTGAAGGCGGGGTCGGTGTCTTCGAGCGAGCCGTAGACCTCGTCGGTGCTGACGTGGTGGAAGCGGAAGGCGGCCTGGTCTTCAGCGCCCATGGCGCCCCAGTAGGCGCGGGCTTCTTCCAGCAGGGTGAAGGTGCCCACCATGTTGGTCTGGATGAACTCGCCGGGGCCGTGGATGGAGCGGTCCACGTGGCTTTCGGCCGCGAAGTGCAAGATGGCGCGGGGCTTGTGCGTGGCCAGGGCCTGGCGCACGGCGGCGGCGTCGCAGATGTCGGCGTGGACCAGGGTGGCGCGGCCGTCTTGCAGGTGTTGGGCGATGGTGGCGGGGTTGCCGGCGTAGGTGAGCTTGTCGAACACCACGACCTTTTCTTCAGGCAGGCCCAGCTTGGCGCGACGTTCAAACCAATGGTGGACAAAGTTGCCGCCGATGAAGCCGGCGCCGCCTGTGATGAGGATCATGGTGGTGGTTGTTCAGGGTTGTTCCGGACGAGAATAGCATCGCCACACCAGATGCAAATGAACGATGAACCCCCTTGGCTGAATGATTTGGCAGCGTCGCGCCCGGGCGACGCCCGCCTGTTGCAGGGCCATTTGCAGCACCTGCGCAGCGAGCGCCGGCTGGCGGCGCGCACGGTGGCCGCTTATGGCGACGCGCTGCACCGGCTGAGCGACGCCGCCTTGCGCGAGCAGCTCGCCTTGGTCGACGTGAAGCCCCACCACGTGAGGGGCTGGGTGGCGCGCCTGCACGCTCAAGGCTTGGGCCCGCGCAGCCTGGCGGTGACGCTGGCGGCCTGGCGGGGCTTGTTCAAGTGGCTGGGCCAGCGCCACTTGGTGCCGGCCAACCCGGCCGATGGCTTGAGGCCACCGAAAGCAGCCCGGCCCTTGCCCAAGGCGCTGGGGGTGGACCAGGCCGTGGCGCTGGCCAGCACGGCGCCGGTGGCGCCTGCAGCGGCCTCGCCGGCCGCCCAGGCGCGAGCCGACAGGGAAGCGCCCTGGCTGGCCGCCCGCGACCACGCGGTGGTGGAATTGCTCTACAGCAGCGGGCTGCGCAGCGCCGAGCTGTTGGGCCTGGACGTGGTGGCTGGCCGCGAGGGTGGCGGCTGGGTGGACTTGGCCGCCAGCGAAGCCCATGTGCTGGGCAAGGGCAGCAAGTGGCGTTCGGTGCCGGTGGGCGAGCCGGCGCGCCTGGCCTTGCAGCGCTGGCTGGCGGTGCGCACGAGCTTGTTCGACGGCAGCGGTGGCCGACCCGCGCGCGACATGGCCGAGCCACAGGCCTTGTTCGTGAGCCGCCTGGGGCGGCGCCTGACGCCTTTGCAGCTGCGCAACCGCCTGGCCGAGCTGGCCCGCCAGGCCGGGGTGCCCAGCCATGTGCACCCCCACATGTTGCGACACAGCTTCGCGAGCCACTTGCTGCAATCGAGCGGCGATTTGCGGGCAGTGCAGGAGCTGCTGGGCCACGCCCACATCCGCACCACCCAGGTCTACACGCGGCTGGACTTCCAGCACCTGGCGCAGGCTTACGACGCGGCCCACCCTCGGGCGCGCAACAAAAAGCCGACCGGCTAGCGACGCTCAGGGTGAGTCGAGCTGGGCCAGCAGGCGCTCAAGGCCTTGTTTGAGGTCGACCACAAGCTGGGCGGCGCGGGGCCAATCGGTGAGGGCGGCCAGCTCCAGCTCTTGCGCCTGGGCGCGCAAGCCGGGCAGCAGCAGGTTGGCGGCCACGCCCATCACGCCATGGGCGAGCTGGCGCAGGCGTTCAGCCTGGCCAGCGGCCAGCGCTGCGTCCAGCAATTCGGGTTGTTCGGCACAGGTCTGGCGCACCGCTTGCAGCAGCTTGGGGATGAAGCCCGGCACGGTGCGGTAATGGGCCTGCAGGGCGTCGCGGTCGAGGCGGAAGCCCGGGGGGATGTCGGCGGCAGCGGCGAGCGCTTTGCCCGAATCGGCCGTTTGGTCGGCCCCCTTGGCCAGCCGAGGCACGAGGCGGCACACCGTCTGCACCAGCTCTTCAACCATGTAGGGCTTGGTGAGGTAAGCCGTCATGCCGGCGGCCTCGCCGCGTTGGCGGGCGTCGTCGAAGGCGTGGGCGGTGAGGCCGATGACGGGCAGCTCGGGCGCCAGCTCTCGCAGGCGGCGGGTGGCTTCGTAGCCATCCATGACGGGCATTTCGACGTCGCACAGCACCAGGTCGAATGGCTCGGCGCCCGCCTGTCGGGCCGCCCGCAAGGCGTCGATGGCGAGTTGGCCATTGACCACCATGGTGGCGATCGCGCCTTCGGCGTCGAGCAGCTGTTGCAGCACCATCTGGTTGATGGGGTGGTCTTCGGCCACCAGCACTCGGGCGCCTCTCAGGCGGGGTTCGCCGTGGCCGGCGTAGGCAGCAGCCACGTGGTGGCCAGCGGGTTCGACGACGTGGGCGGTGTAGACCGGTTGCAGCGGCAACCAGACGTTGAACACCGCGCCCTCGCCGGGCTCGCTGTGCACCTGGATGTGGCCTTGCATGAGGTCGACCAGGCGCTTGCAGATCGACAAGCCCAGGCCGGTGCCGCCCACCTTGCGGGTGATGCTGCCGTCGCCTTGCTCGAAAGGCTGGAAGAGGCGCGACTGAACTTCGGCGCTCATGCCGGGGCCGGTGTCGCTGACGGACACCGCCAGGCCGCCGTCCTGGGCGCGCAGCACCAGTTCGACCTTGCCGGCGTCGGTGAACTTGACGGCGTTGGTGAGCAGGTTGATGAGCAGCTGGGCGATGCGGATCGGGTCACCCGCGTAGGCTTCGGGCAGCGTCGGGTCGCGGCTGACGCGCAGCGACAGGCCCTTGGCGCGCGCCTGGCCGCTGACCATGTTGACCGCCCGCTGGAGCAGCTCGGTGACGTCGACCCGGCCCATTTGCAGTTCGAGCTTGCCGGCTTCGATCTTGGAGAAGTCGAGCACGTCGTTGATGACGCCCAGCAGGTGCTGACCGGCTTGCAGGATGTGGGCGAAGGTGTCGGCCACGGGCTGGCCGTGGTGTTGGCGCTGGGCGACCTGGGCCAGGCCCAGCACGGCGTTGAGCGGCGTGCGGATCTCGTGGCTCATGTTGGCCAGGAACTCGCTCTTGGCCCGGCTGGCCGCCGCCGCCGCCACTTCGGCGGTTTTGACGGAGGTGATGTCGAAGCCCATGGCGATGAAGCCGACCACGCGGCCGTCGCGCCAGTCGGGCACGTATTGGACGTTGAAGTAGGAGTGGGCTTCGCGGCCCGGCGCCTGGACAGGCCCGACGTCGAATTCCGACGGCTGACCCTGGAGCACCCGCTCGACATGGGGCCGCACGATGGCCATGCGCTCGGGGCCGATCAAATCGGGCAAGAGCTTGCCGACGCCACCGTTCTCGATGGTGTCGTTGTAGATGAGCCGGGTGCGGTGTTCGTGGTTGGCGTAGCGCAGCACCAGGTCAGCACTGTAGTAAGCCACCAGGCCAGGCATGCCTTCGAGGATGGACTTGAGCTGTTGCTCCTTTTCGCCCAGGGCGCGGGTGCGTTCGTGCACCAGCTGTTCGAGGCGCGCCATGTTGGCGGTGCGCACGGCCTCGTCGGCGACGCGGTCGGTGATGTCCCGCGCGATCTTGGAGACACCGATGATGCGGCCTTCGGCGTTGCGGATGGGCGAGAGCGTGACGGAGACGTGGATGAGCCGCCCGTCTTTGTGCAGGCGCACGGTGTCGAAAGGCGGCACGCTTTCGCCCCGGCCCACGCGGGCCAGCAGCACGGGCTCTTCGCCTTGCAGCTCTGGCGGGAAGACCATGAGCATGGGCTGGCCCAGGGCTTCCTGAGCGGTGTAGCCAAAGAGCCGCTCGGCTGCGGGGTTCCAGCTGGTGATGACGCCGTCGAGCGTTTTGCCGACGATGGCGTCCAGGCTGTGGGTGACGATGGCAGCCAGGCGCGCGCGCTCGGTTTCGGCCTGGCGCAGCTCGGCCACGTCGGTGAACCCGACGATGGCGCCCGTGAGCAGGCCGTTGGGGTCAAGCAGGGGGGAGACCTGCATGACGTAGTGGCGTTCGCCCTGGTCGATGCGGGTGAGCTGCGGCTCGCGGGTGCGCAGCACGTGGCCCAGCAGGCGCGGCAGGTCGTCGAGCGGCAGGTTGGTGGGCACGGACACCAGCGGGCGGCCGATGTCGTCTTCTAGCAGCCCGAAGATGCGCACGGCCAAGGGGTTGAACCGCTGAACGCACAGCTGGGGGTCGACCACGACCATGGCGAGCTGCACCGAGTGTTCGATGTTGAGCAGCAGGTCGTTGAGGGCGCCGAGCTCGTCGGACTTGGCGACCAGCTGCTCGTTGAGCGTGCAGAGCTCTTCGTTGGAAGCCTGGAGTTCTTCGTTGGACGATTGCAGCTCTTCGTTGGAGGTTTGCAGCTCGGCATGCAGCGCCTGGCGCTCCAGCTCGAGGTGTTCGCACTGGCGCACCAGGGCGAGGGTCTGCTCGCGGGCCAGGGTGAGGTCGTCGTGGAGGTCGGCCACGGCCGCCTCAGCCGCCGGCTGGGCGTCGGCGCCGGTGAGGGGCAGCTCCTCGAAGCTCAGCACCACAGCGGGCTCACCCAGGTCGCCACCAGGCAGCTTTTGGGCACGCAGGCGCACTCGGGTGGCCCGGCCTTCGAGCGTGAGCGGGCGGGCGGTGGAGCGCACTTCGGCCGGGTCGGCCTGGGCGGCCAGCATCAGCAGGGTGCGGGCGTCTTCGCGCAGCTCTGGTGGGCACAAGGCAGGCAGGCTGGCGTCGCCCCCGAGGCCCAGGCTCAGGAAGCGGTCGAGCGCGCCCCAGGTCTGGAGGACCTGGCCTTGCGGGCCCACGACCACGCTGGGGCGGGCGTCTCGCTGCAGGAGCAGCCGCTGCAGGCGCGTGGCCAAGGGCGTGGGCTCGGCCAGGGCGTCCGGCCTGGCGGCTGCGCGCTCGTAAGACGAGGACGGGAGGCTGGGGCGGCTCCAGGCGCGCGCCAAGGCCACGTTCTGCGGCCAGCCAGGCTTGACGGGGTTGCGGCGATAGAGGTGGCAAGCAATGTCGTGGACGTCGAACAGGTCGGCGCGCGCGCCCACGTTTTCGGCCTGACCGAGCAGCAGCCAGCCTTGCGGGCGCAGGGACTGGTGAAAGCGGGTCAGCACGTCGGCCTGCACCGGGGCCTGGAAGTAGATCAGCAGGTTGCGGCAGCTGATGAGGTCGAGTTGCAGGAAGGTGGGTTGGGTCAGCAGGTTGTGTTGGGCGAACACGCACAGCTCGCGCACGTCGCGGTCGACCCGCCAGCCTTCCGCCCCGCGGTGGAGGTGGCGCTCGGCCAGATCGGGCGGCAAGCCCTGGAGCGCTTCGTCGGCATATTGGCCCAGGCGGGCGAAGGCGATGGCGTCGGCGTCGAGGTCGGTGGCGAAGATGCGCACCGGCACGCGCCCCCAGCGCTCGCCCAGCGCTTCTTTGGTGAGCATGGCCAGGCTGTAGGCCTCTTCACCCGTGGCGCAGCCCGGCACCCACAGGCGCAGCTCTTCGCCGTCGGCCTTGCTGGCGACCAGGTCGCGCAGCACCTGGGCCACCGCCGTGAACACCACCGGGTCGCGGAAAAAGCGCGTGACGGAGACCATCAGGCTGCGCTGGAGCAGGCGAAGCTCTTCCACGTCGGCCTGCAAGCGCACGATGTAGTCGTCGAGCGTGGCGCAGTTCAGGGTGTGCATGCGCCGCTGGAGCTGGCGGCGGAAGGTGCTGTCCTTGTAGTCGGACAGGTCGACCTGGGTGGCCTGGTGCACCAGCTCGACCACCACGGCCAGCAGGGCTGCTTCGTCTTGCCCCGCCAAAGCCGTGGGGGGCACCAGGGTGGCGGGCACAGGCTCGGAAGCGCCTTGGGGACTGGGCAAGCTGGAAGACATGACTGGGGTGCGGACTCGGCACAGGTGGGTGGCCAAGAGGGGGAGACAATAACACCCATGAAAGTCATCCGCCTGAGAGAAAGCAAGGAGCGCTCGCTCCTGCGTCGTCACCCCTGGATCTTCCAGGGCAGCATCGAGAAGGGCAAGGCCGACGCCGGCGAGACCGTGCGGGTGGAAAGCCACGACGGCCAGTTCCTGGCTTGGGCGGCTTTCAGCCCGAGTTCGCAGATCCGCGTGCGGGCATGGTCCTTCGACGAGGCGGAGCGCATCGACGCGGCCTTTTTCCAGCGCCGGGTGGCGGCTGCGGTGGCGCTGCGCCGCCGCCTGGGCATCCCGTCCAACGGCGTGCGCCTGGTGCACGGTGAGGCCGACGGGTTGCCGGGCCTGATCGTCGACCAGTACGACGACGTGTTGTCGGCCCAGTTCCTGAGCACGGGCACCGAGCGCTGGAAGGCCGCGATCGCCGACGCGCTGGTGGCCACGACGGGCTGCCCCTATGTGTATGAGCGCTCGGATTCGGGGGTGCGCGGCCTCGAAGGCCTGGAGCAGGTGACGGGCTGGCTGCGCCACCCGGAGACGGCCGACGGCAGCCGCCGCTCGACGACGGTGACCATCGACGAAAACGGCTGGCAACTGACGCTGGACGTGGCCGAAGGGCACAAGACCGGCTATTACCTGGACCAGCGCGACAACCGGGGGCTGTTCGCCCGCCTGGTGCACGAGTTGGGCTGCAAGACGGTGTTGAACTGCTACAGCTACACGGGGGGCTTCAGCGTGGCCGCCTTGGCCGGTGGCGCCACCGAGGTCACCAGCGTCGATTCGTCTGGCCCGGCCCTGGCCCGCGCCGCCGCCCACGTGGCGCTCAACGGCTTCGACCCGGCCGCCCACACCGCGCTCGACGCGGACGTGAACGGCACGCTGCGCGCCTTCATCGCAGAGGGCCGCAGCTTCGACGCCATCGTGCTCGACCCGCCGAAGTTCGCCCCCACCGCGGCCCACGCCGACCGCGCCAGCCGCGCCTACAAGGACATCAACCGCCTGGCGTTCAAGCTGCTGAACCCGGGCGGGCTGTTGCTGACCTTCTCGTGTTCGGGCGGGATCAGCGCGGATCTGTTCCACAAGATCGTGGCGGGCGCCGGCATCGACGCCCAGGTGGACGGCTACCTGTTGCGCCGCCTGGAGGCCACGCCCGACCACCCCACCACCCTCACCTTCCCAGAAGGCGAATACCTCAAGGGGCTGGCGATTGTCCGCAAGGGCCAGTCAACTTAACCAAGCCTTGAGCAAAACTTAACAGTTCACTGCAAGAATCTCCAAGTGTGCATTCCGCACTCGTCATCCTTCGGGGGGATGCGGAAATTGTTTCGGTCTGGAAGAATCGGACATGGGAGGTGACTTGCAGTGAGCAGTTCCAATCGACAAACCAGGCGTTCGGCCTGGGATTTCCGGCGTGACATCGCCACCGCACGCGTGTTGACCCAGCTGGGGCTGGACCACGGGGTGCCGGTCGACCACACGCTGCGCCACACAGGCATCACGCGGGCTCAGCTGGAGCAGCCCGGCGAGATCGAAGCGCTTCAAGAAGTCCAGCTCATCCGCAACCTGATCCACGACCTGCCGCACCTGCCCACGCTGGGCCTGCAGGCCGGCACGCGTTACCACCTCAACACCTACGGGCTGTGGGGCTACGCCGTGTTGAGCAGCCCCACGCTGGGCGACGCGCTGAGCATGGCCTCGCGCATGATCAACCAGACGTTTGCCTTGTCGATCAACAAGGTGGAGCACCGCGACGGCTTGGTGGTGTCGAGTTACGGCGCCGACCACCTGCCGCCCGACGTGCGGCTGTTCGTGCTCGACCGCGACCGCGCCGCCGCCGTGCAACTGCAGCGCGAGGTGCTGGGCCGCCCCCTGCCCTACCTGTCGGTGAAGATGCGCCGGCCCGAACCCGCCCCGGAAGTGGCCGAGGCTTACACCAGCCTGTTCGGCCTGCGGCCCGAGTTTGGCCAGGCCCTGGACTGCGGCGCACTCGACCCGGCGGTGCTGGGCGAGCGCCTGCCGCAACCCGACGGCCACACGCTGGCGCTGTGCGAAGCGATCAGCCGCCGGCTGCTGGAAACCCGCCAACCCCGCACGGGCACCGCCGCCCTGGTGCGCGACCGCCTCTTGCGGGTGCCGGGCCACATCCCGGACATGGAAGCCATCGCGGCGGAAATGGCCATCACCTCGCGCACGCTGCGCCGCCACCTCACGGCCGAAGGCGTGACCTTCCGCGCCCTGCTCGAAGAGGTGCGCACCACGCTGGCGGAAGAGCTCATGCGCACGGCCAACATGACGCACGGCGAGATCGCCGAGCGCCTGGGTTACGCCGACGTGACCACCTTCATCGAGGCCTTCCGCCGCTGGAAGGGCATGGCGCCCACGGCCTTCCGCCGTGAAAACGGCCTGACCCACACCGGCTCGCGCTCGCCCAGGCGCCGTTTCGTGCCCCCGGCGGCGGCCAACCCGGCGCCCGGCGGTGGCGCCACCGCCCACGCTGGCGTGCAGGCCCCGGCCACCAGCGAAAGCTGAAGCCACCGGCCCAGGCCGCGCCACAAGCCCCGTTTTGCCCAGGCGAAGCGGGGCTTTTTCACAGGTCGCCTTGGCGGGCGACGCCTAGACTGGTCTGGCCTACTTGTCCGGACGCCCGCCATGACCATCGCCCCCACCCTGCGCAACCTCAACATCGACCTGCCGGCCTGTCCGAGCACGCTGGTCAAGCTGTCCTTGCTGATGGCCGACGAGAACTCCACCGTCGACCAGCTGGCCGCCTTGATCGAGACCGACATGGCGCTGTCTTCGGCGGTGGTGCGCACGGTGAACTCGGCGCTGTTCGGCCTGCTCAAGCGGGTGGAGTCGGTGCACGAAGGCATCCGCTACTTGGGCATGGCGCAGGTGGCCGGCCTGACTTATGAGATCGGGCTGCGGGGCGCCTTCCCGCCCAGCCCCTTGCTGCAATCGATCTGGGACCGCGCCGGGGTGCGGGGGCTGGCCATGGGCCGCATCGCCCGCCAGCTCGACGTGGACCCCTGGCTGGCCCACACCGCCGGGCTGTTTGCCGAGAGCGGCCGGGCCGTCTTGTACGCCTATGACCGCCAGCGCTACGACACGCTCTACAAGGAAGTGCCCGGCGAGGAAGCCCTGTGCGCCGCCGAGATCGAGGCGTTTGGCGTCAGCCATTCGGCCTTGGGTGGCGCCCTGTGTCAATCCTGGGGCCTGTCACGCGACGTGGCCGACACGGTGCGGGCGCGCCCCCTGACGGCCACCGAGTGGGCCCAGGAGCGCCCCCCGGTGCAAAAGCTGCTGACCATCGGCGCCGCCGTGGACGCGCTCTTGCTCAACCCGACGGGCACGGTCGACCCGTCTGCCCAGGAAGCGGTGTGGACCGAGCTGGAGCCGGTGGCCCACCAGGTGGGCTTGCACTTCCAGGCCTTCCAGTTGGCCACGATGCGGGTGTGCGAGCGGCTCAACCTGGGTGAAGGCAAGCTTTGACACCTACTACCCCCTAAAGGGTTAAGGGACTCCCCCCTTGAACAGAGGGCTCACCTGTTTCCACGACGTGGGATCTGGCCATAATCGCGGCCCATCCCACACCGTGAAACAAGGACGCCCGCCGTGCGCAAGATCCCGATCATTCGAGCTTTGCTGGGGCTGACCGGCCTGGCCGCCATCGGCGCCGGTTTCTGGTGGTCGGTGGACGCGATGGTGCAAAACCAGGCGGTCAACGAGGCCCGCACGGTGGCCGACATGGCCGAAGGCGTGGGCACCTGGGCTTCGCAATACGGTGGCGTGCACGTGCGCACCCAAGGCGCCCATGCCAAGATTCCCGGCACCTTCCTGACGCGCTCGATCTACGCCCGCAGCACCGACGACGCGCAGTTGCTGCAAGGCGCCAAGACCGACGCACGCGAGTCTGAGCGCCAGTTGCTCGACAACATCGAGACTTACCACTGGAAGAACCCGGCGCTGATCCAGCGTGAGCTGGCCGACGTGCTGCAGGCTGCGGGTGGCCGCGCCCAGTTCAAGCTGACGGCGCGCACGGTGCTCAACCACAACAACGCGCCCGACGCCTTCGAGGCGAGCGCCATCCAGGCGCTGCAAAGCGCCCCGGCCGGCGAGCGCGGCAAGATCGACCCGGCACGCGAACACTGGAAGCTGGAGATGGGCCGCTTGCGTTACGCCCGCGCCGTGACGGCACAGGCCAGCTGCCTGCGCTGCCACGACAAGCCGGAAAACGCCCCCGAGTTCCTCAAGCACAACACCCAGTTCACCGGCGGTGGCGGCTTTGGCTACCAGACCGGCAAGACGGCCGGGGTGATCAGCGTGAGCCTGCCGCTGCCCACGGCCAGCGCCATCTTGCGCGATGCGTTGCCGGTCAGGACGCTGGCCATCTGGGGCCTGGCCCTGGCGGCGCTGGTGGCGCTGATCGTGGTGGGCCGCCGCGACGACGAAGACGCCGACGCCTGACCCGGGCAAAGCCGGCTCAAGCCCGGCGGCTTTGCGGTCGATACAGACCGAATGCGACCGCAAAGCCCTGCCCTGCTCGTGCCCGACGTGGCCACCGAGCGAGCCATCCCTGACGACGCCGAACTCTCCCGGCTGATCCGGGCCGAGCGGCTGCGCATGTTGTTTGCGCCCACCGCGCCCGTGGCGGTCGTGAGCAGCATCGCGGCCGCCGGGCTGGCGGCCTTGCTGGCGACCGAGCTGGGCGCGATGCGCACCACGATGTGGGCCGTCTTGTGCGCCATGGCGGCGGCCTTGCGGCTGCTGCACCTGGGCCGCTATGTGGGCGCCAGCGACAAGGCCCACCCCCGCTGGCTGCGCAGCCTGGCCGTGGTGAGCGCCTTGCACGGGGGCTGCTGGGGCCTGGCCGGCCTGGCGATCCCGCCGGCTGACCTGGTGACAACCGCCGTGGTCGTGGCGACCCTGGTGGGTGCCAGCGCCATCTGCACGCTGGCGATGCAAGCCGACGTGCGGGTGAACCTGGCGATCAACGTGCCGATGTTGCTGCCCACCATCGTGATGCTGCTGCTGCGCTGGGACGCTTACGGCTGGTTTGGCAGCATCGGGCTGACCGCCTTGCTGACGCTGCTGATGCTGGAAGGCCGCCGCGCCGAGCGCCGCATGGCCGAGCTGCTGTGGCTGCGCTACACCACCGACCGCATCGCCCGTGAGCGCGCCGAGGCCCTGAAGCTGGCCCACCGCCACAGCGCGGTGAAGGACCAGTTCCTGGCCACGATGAGCCACGAGATGCGCACGCCGCTGCACGGCATCCTGGGGCTGTCGCGGCTGGTCTTCAGCCGCCTGCCCGACCGCCCGGGGATGTTGCGCGAATCGCGCCACCAGCTGGCGCTGATCGAGCGCACGGGCGAGCACCTGCTGGGCATCATCAACGACGTGCTGGATTTTTCGCGCATCGAAGCCGGCAAGCTGACGATTGAGCGCGCGCCCTTTGACCTGCACGCCTTGCTGCGCGACGCGCTGGCGCTGCAAAACGTGTCGGCCACCGACAAGGGCCTGGTGCTCAAGACGGACATCGACTTGCCCGACACCTGCTGGGTGCACGGCGACGCGGCGCGCGTGCGCCAGGTCTTGCACAACCTGATCGGCAACGCCATCAAGTTCACCGACACGGGCACCGTGCGGCTGAAGGTGTGGCCCATGCGCACCGAGGTGACCACCCACGTGCACGACGTGATCTTCGAGGTGAGCGACACGGGCCCGGGCATCGCGGCGGCGCAGCTGCCCCTGGTGTTCGACGCCTTTCACCAGGTGGACGGCACCTTTGGCCGACGCCACAACGGCACGGGCCTGGGGCTGACGATTTCACGCGAGATCGCCCGGGCCATGGGCGGCGACATCGTGGCCGACAGCACGCTGGGCCAAGGCTCGGTGTTCACGCTGGCTGTGCCGCTGGCGCCCGCGCCGGTGGGCCGGGTGGACGTGACGCTGAACGACACGGCCAGCCAAGAGCCCAAAGTGCGCAGCACCCGCCCCGAGGGCCTGGCGACCGACGACCCGCGCGCCTTGCTGCACTCCGACCTGGAGGGCGCCCCCGCCCCGGCCCGGCTGGGCCACGTGCTGCTGGCCGAAGACAACCCGGTCAACGCGCTGGTGGCCGAAGCCACGCTCAACAACCTGGGCCTGGCGGTGACCCGCGTGGAAGACGGCGCGCAGGCGCTGCAAAAGCTGTGCAAGCTCGACCACGGCTTCGACGTGGTGCTGATGGACTGCCAGATGCCCGTGGTGGACGGCCTGGAGGCCACCCGCCGGCTGCGTATCTGGGAGGCCGACCATGGCCAGACGCCGCTGCCGGTGATCGCGCTGACGGCCAACGCCTTGACGGGCGACCGCGACCGCTGCCTGAACGCCGGCATGAACGCCCACCTGGCCAAGCCCTTCCGCCAAGACGAGCTGATGACCGCCTTGCGCCCTCACCTGCCGGTGCGCGCGCGCAGCACGGTGAGCTGATTCAGCCGCCCATGGCCTGGCGCAGCCAGCGCGCGCCGGCCTCGACGGAATCGATGAGCAGGGGCAGCGGCCGTTCGGCCGGCAGCTCGCCTCGGGCCTGGGCTTGCAGCAGCCGGGCCTGCACGGGCGGCACCCAGCCGCCCAGCGCCGCCCCACCCAGGATCACGCTGCGCACCTCGGGGTGAGCGCGCAAGAGCGCCACAGTGGCCTGGGCCAGGGTGTCCCACGCGGCCTCGGGCGCCGCGGCCAGGTCGCCACCTGAGGCCTCGACCGTTTGCACCGCCACCAGCCCCTCGGGCCCGGCGCATTGCAGGCCACGCGCCAGGCGCATCAACATCGGGCCCCAGGCCGCGCCACCCGTGACCACCCCGAAAGGCCCCAGGGCCTGGGCCTCGCGCATGGCGGCTTCGGCCAGGCCCGCCACGGGCAGACCGGTGAGCTCACGCAGCGCCCACACGCCTGGGTCGCCAAAGCAGGCCACGAGGATGGCTTGCGGGCGTGGGCCCAAGGGGGCCTGCGGCCACTGGCGCCACGCGTCCAGCGCCGCGTGGGCGGCCACCACGTAAGTGGCTTCGCTGGCGATGTAGTCGGCCCCATGGGGCGCGGTGAGCGCCAGCACCGCCGGCGGGCGGGCGGCCGCCCAGTGCGCCCTCACCTGGGCGACGAGCTGGGTGGTCAGCTCGGTGCGCGTGTTGGGGTTGAGCAAGATCGCCAAGGCCATGGTGGGGTGTCAGGCTGGTGTTCAGGGCTCGCGGCCGTCGTCGAGCGACAGCGAGTTCTCGATGTGCTGCAAGTGGTGGGTCATGAGCGCCACGGCCTGGTCGGCGGCGCGCTTGGCGCTCACGCCGTGGGCCGCCCCCGTGGCGGCTTGCAGCGCTTCGAGCAGGCCGCGGTGTTCGTCGCAGCGGCAGGTTTGCACCCAACGGCGCGAAGCGGCGCCGCCGGTGGCCAGCCAGGCCGGCTGGGCCGCCTTGGCGCTGGCCTTGCTGGCCGACTTGCCCGCCGGCTTGGCGGCGGCCACGGCGTCGGGCCCGTGGCTCATGAGGATGAGGCTGGTGCGCGAGACCAGCTTGTGCAGGAAGGCGGCGAAGGTGCGGTGGCCCGCGGCGTCGGCCAGCAGCAGGTGAAAGCGCCCCGACTGGCGCAGGGCCATGGCGGTGTCGCCTTGCAGGCGGGCGCCCTCTTCGGCTTCGATGCAGTCGGACAGGGCTTGCAAATCAGCGGCGGTGGCGCGGGCGGCGAAGTGGCGCACCAACACCGCTTCGACCACGCGGCGGGCTTCGAAGACTTCGCGCGACTCGGCCACGGTGGGCTGGGCCACGCTGGCGCCCTTGTTGGGCTGCAACACCACCACCTGCTCTTGCGCCAGGCGGATGAGCACCTGGCGGATGCGGGTGCGCGACACGCCAAAGGCCTGGCCGAGCTTGTCTTCGATGAGCTTGGTGCCGGGCAGCAGGCGCTGGTCGACGATGGCCTCGATGAGGCGCGAGTGGATGTCGTCGTCGGACGGTGCGGTCATGGGCAGGTGGGTGGGGTGGCTCAGGCCAGTCGGCGGGCCTGGGCGCGGCGGCGCATCAGGGCCACGGCCACCAGGGCCAGGGTGATGACCAGCAGCGAGATCAGGGTGGTCACGCTGCCCAGGGCGTAGATGGACGGCGTGGTGACGGTGGTGGTGAGTCCTTGCAGCTCCAGCGGCAGGGTGTTGACGTCGCCGATGGCTTGCGAAGAGCGGGCGATCTCGTCCCAGCTGAGCGTGAAGCCGAACATGCCCACGCCCACGAGCGACGGCCCGATGAGCGGCAACACCACATGGCGCAGCGCTTGCCAGGGCGAGGCGCCCAGGTCACGGGCGGCTTCTTCGTAAGCCGGGTTGAAGCGGTTGAACACCGCGAACATGATGAGCATGCCAAAGGGCAGCGTCCACGTGAGGTGGGCCCCCAGGCCCGAAGAATACAGGCCCATGAGCGTGGTGTAGGCCTCGAGGGTGTCGGTCATCTCGAAGTGGGCCAGCACGGCCTTGACGCCGGTGTCCATCAGGCGGAACTGCAAGCCGATGCCCAGCGAGATGATGATGCTGGGCATGATGAGGCTGGCCACCGAGGTGTAGAACAGCAGGCCCGAGCCCTGGAAGCCTTTGCGGAAGGCCAGGCCAGCCGCCAGCGAGAAGGCCACGGTGAGCACCATGACCACGGCGCCCAGGCCCAGCGAGCGGCTCACCGCCGCACCGATGTCGACCACGCCCAGGCCCTTGAACAGCTCTTCGTACCAGTGCAGCGACACGCCGCGCATGGGGAACGTGAGCCCGCCCTCGGGGCCCTGGAAGCTCAAGGTGAAGATGGTGATGACGGGGCCGTAGAGGAACAGCAGGTACAGCCCGAACACGATGGCCAGGGGCCAGAAGCCACGTTGTCTGTTCATGGTCAAAGTTCCTTGCGCAGGTCAACCAGGCGGTTCATGGCGACGATGATCAGCAGCACCACGCCCAGCAACACCACGGCATTGGCGGCGGCCAGCGGGAACTGCAGGTAAGAGGTCTGCACCTGGATGGTCTTGCCCACGGAGGCGATCTGCTGGCCGCCCATCACGCCCACGGTGACGAAGTCGCCCATGACCAGGGTGATGACGAAGATGGAGCCAATGAGGATGCCGGTTCGGCACAGGGGCACGATGACGTGCCACAAGGTCTGCCAGGCCGAGGCGCCGCAGTCGTCGGCGGCTTCGATCAGCGAGCGGTCGATCTTCATCATCGAGTTGAAGATGGGCACCATCATGAAGGTGGTGTTGAGGTGCACGAAGGCCAGCACCACCGAGAAGTCGGAATACAGCAGCCATTCGATGGGCTGTGAGGTCAGCCCCAGGTCCATCAGCGTGGTGTTGACCCAGCCGTTGCGGCCCAGCAGCGGGATCCACGAGATCATGCGGATGACGTTGGACGTCCAGAACGGGATGGTCATGAGCGTGAACAACACCGTCTGCGCGCCCACGCTGGGCACGTGGAAGGCCACGAAGTAAGACAGCGCGAAGCCCAGCACCAGGGTGATGGCCCAGACGATGGCGCAGAACTTCAGCGTGGACAGGTAAGTCTTGACGGTGGTGCACAGCTCGCCGTCGGGGGCGCTGAGGCAGCCCTCGAACAGCGAGGTGTAGTTGGCCAGCGTGAAGCCAGGCTCCAGGGTGTATTCGTTCTGAGGCCAGAAGCTCACGGTGGCCACGAGCAGCAAAGGCAGCGCGAAGAACACCAGAAAGACCCCGCCCATGGGCAGGGCCTGGAGCCAGGCGGGCAGGGTCTTGTTCATGGTGTGCTCGCTTTCAGCAGGCCAGGGTCAGAACGAGTGGGTGATGCCCGCCGTCAGGATGGTCTGGCTCTTGCCCGGGTTGGTGGCCCCGGCGAAGCCCACCGTGCCCTGGCCCGAGTTGTCCAGGAAGATGGCGTTGCAGTTCAGGCTGGTGCGCTTGCTCAGGGCGTAGGTGCCGCGCAGGCGCAGGTAGCTCAGGTCGTCGCCGCCCTTGCTGACGTCGTCGATCACGTAGTCCGCCGACACCGTGGTGGTGGCGCTCAGGGGCACATCGACGCCCAGGTCGATCAAGGTGGCCTTGAAGTCGCCGCCAATGGCCTTGTCGGCCTTGGCCACGCCCAGGCGGAACTTCACCGTGCTCAGGTCATACGACGCGCCCAGGGCGTACATCGTGTTGCTGCCGGGCGCCGTGTTGCTGCGTTCGCTGAAGAGCACCACGCCCATGGCGAACGGACCCGAGCCGTAGTTCACGGCGCCTTGCAGCTTCTGGCCAGCCGTGTCCTTGCCGGGCTGTTCACCCAAGGTGTAGCTCACGCCGCCCTGGAAGCCGCCGATGGTGGGCGAGGTGTACTTGATGGTGTTGTCGTAGTAGTCGCTGAGCGCATTGAAGCCGTTGAGCAGGAAGGGGGCGTAATAGGCGCAGACGAAGTAGCCGCACATGTAGTCGTCGGCCACGTTCCACTGGTGGCCCACGCGCACCGAGCCGAAGTCGCCCTTGAGGCCGACGAAGGCGTTGCGGTTCCAGAAGGCGGCGCGGGCGGCGCCGGTGTCGGGGGCGATGGACGACTCGAGGTTGAACTCGGCCTTGAGGCCGCCACCGAGGTCTTCGCCGCCCTTGATGCCCACGCGGCTGTTGACGATGGCGTTGTCTTCGACGGCCAGCACGGACTTGCCGCCCACGCCGGTGGCGTAGCGCAGGTCAAGGCCGATGGCACCGTAGACCTTGGCTTCCTGGGCCTGGGCCAGGGTGGCGGTGGTGGCCAGGACGGCCAGGGCGATGTGACGCAGGGATGCTTGCTTCATGGTGTGTGAGGAAGAAGGTGAAGAGATGGAGGAAGGTGGGTTCTGGTGAACGCGGTGCTGTGGTGTGGGGCGGTCGCGTGTGGGGGGGTGATGCTTCGTCGCCTCAGGCCGCGACGAACTCGTTCCACTTCTGGACCATGTAGGTGTTCTCGTCCATGATCGCGTTCCAGCAGGCGATGCCGCCCATGCGGGCTTCGTAGCTGCCGCCGTCGCGCACTTCGCCTTTCTTGGCGAGCACGTCGCCCTTGGGTGACTTGATGTCTTGCGAGGCGGGTTTGCCTTCCATCCAGTAAGCCCACTCGTAGGCTTCCATCTTGGCTTTGGCGGTGTCGAGCACGGCGCTGTAGTAGCCCTGGCGGTTGAGGTAAGCACCGGCCCAGCCGTCGAGGAACCAGTTGATGAACTCGTAAGCCGCATCGAGCTTCTTGCCGCTCAGCGTGCTGGGGATGCCGAAGCCGGCGGCCCAGGCGCGGTAGCCCTCTTTCAGCGGCTGGAAGGTGCAGGCCAGGCCCTTGGTGCGCACAGCGGTCACGGCCGGGCTCCACATCGACTGGATCACCACCTCGCCCGACGCCATCAGGTTGACCGACTCGTTGAAGTCCTTCCACAGGCTGCGGAACTGGCCGGCACGCTTGGCTTCGATCAGCGTCTTGATCGTCAGGTCGATTTCCTTCTTGGTCATGTTGCCCTTGTCGGGGTACTTGTACAGACCCATGGCTTCCACGACCATCGCCGCGTCCATGATGCCGATGGACGGGATGTTGAGGATGGCCGCCTTGCCTTTGAACTCGGGGTTGAGCAGCTCGGCCCACGAGCTGATGGGGCGCTTGATGAGATCAGGCCGGATGCCCAGCGTGTCGGCGTTGTACACGGTGGGGATCAGGGTCATGAATTGCGTGGGCGCGGCCGAGAAGGCCTTGCTCTTTTCGCCTTCGAGGTACATCACCTTCTTGGGTGCGGTGCCTTGGTCGCCCACCTTCTTGCCATTGACTTCGCCCTTGGTGAACAGGCTGGTGATCTTGTCGGCGTGCTTGATGCGCTTGACGTCGATGCCCTTGAGGTTGCCGGTGGGGATGATCTTCTTGAGCGAGAAGTATTCGGTGTCGATCAGGTCGAAGCTGTTGGGCGCGGTGACGGCGCGCTTGGTGACGTCGTCCGTGGTGACGGGGATGTACTGCACCTTGATGCCGGTGTCGGCGGTGAACTTGTCGCCGATGGCCTTGTCCTGGTTGACGGCGGTGCCCAGGTAGCGCAAGACGATGGGGTCGGCGGCGTGGATGGCCGGGCCATAGCCCGCAGCCAGGATGCCGGTGGCCCCCAACAGGCCGCCCTTGAGCAAGCCTCGGCGGCTCACGGCGAAGTCGAGGTTCAAGGGGGAACTGGGGCCGGCTTCGGTGTCCATCGACAGCGCGGGCGGGGTGTGGTCTGGGTCAGGGCGTGAGGTCGTCATCGGTGGGGCTCCGTTTGGGGACAGGGGTGGTGCAGGAAAGCGAAAAGGGAGTGGGGGCGCTCAGGCCGCGAGGGCGTGGACGTCCTGGCCGCGCCAGTGCATCCAGGCGGTGTCGCCCACCTGCCAGGGTTGGGCGTCGAAGGCGGCTTCAGGGACCATGGCGTTGAGCGTGGTGTCGGGCAAGGCCGAGGGGCGCAGCGTCATCCACACGTGGGTGCCTTGGTATTCGACGCCGACGACGGCGGCTTCCAGGGCCGTGGCCGAAGCGGCTTGCGGGGTGCGGGTGAGTTGGGTGCGGTCGGTGCGCACGGCCACCTTGGGGGCGCCCGCCACGCCCGGCAAGACGTTGTGGCCGCCGATGAAGCGGGCCACGAACTCGGTGCGCGGGGCGTTGAAGATGGCGTGCGGGCTGCCGGTTTGCTCGATGCGCCCGGCGTTCATCACCACCACGAGGTCGGCCAGGGCCATGGCCTCTTCCTGCGAGTGGGTGACGTGGATGAAGGTCATGCCCAGGCTCTTTTGCCAGCCCTTGAGCTCGGCGCGCATCTGGACGCGCAGGAAGGGGTCGAGCGCGGAGAGCGGCTCGTCAAGCAGCAGCACGCGGGGCTCGGTGATCAGCGCACGCGCCAGCGCCACGCGTTGCTGCTGACCGCCCGACATCTCGGCGGGCTTGCGGGCAGCGAGGTGGCCCAGCGACACGCGCGCCAGCAGGGCCTGGGCCTTGGCCTGTCGCTCGGCCTTGGCGACGCCGCGCATCTTCAGGCTGAAGGCCACGTTGTCGAGGGCGCTGAGGTGGGGGAACAGCGCGTAGCTCTGGAACATCATGGCCGTGCCGCGCGCCGAGGCGGGCAGCTGGGTGATGTTGCGCCCGCCCAGCACGATGTCGCCGCTGCTGGCGGCCTCGTGGCCCGCGATCATGCGCAGCGTCGAGGTCTTGCCGCAGCCTGAAGGGCCCAACAGGCAGCAGTAGTCGCCGGCGGCGATCTTCAGGTCGATGGCGTCCACCGCCACGGGGGCGCCAGGGCCGTCGCCATAGCGCTTGACGAGTTGCACCAGCTCCAGATCGGCCTGGGCGGCCATGGTGGCCAGGCGCTGAGCGTGCAAGGAAGGGGCTGCGGACATCGGCTTCTCCAGCGGGCCCTCGTTGGCCCGCGGGTTCACCTTGTGCAATGGCTGTGCCAGGTCCAAATCGCGCCATCAGGCGACAGAAATCGACAAAAAAACGGCTGTTGGCGGCAGTTGCGGCAGAACACGCGCCACGGCGGGGCATGGCCAGAGCGGCCCTGCACCAGATTGCATACAAAAACGCCCCAAGATTGCATACAAAGTGCGCGATTTCGGGGCGTGACGGGCGGGCGCCGCCCGCACGGCGACACGGGTTTACCCGCGTTGCCCGCACCATCTACACCTGTAGAGTGCGCTTCATCCCACGACACCCTGAAAGCCCGCCATGCGCCCTGCTCACCTGCTCGCGACCACGACACTGGCCGTGATGTTGACCTTCTCGCCTGCCCACGCCGCCACCGCGCCGGCCGTGACGCCAGGCACCTTGTTCACCGTCAGCGACGTGCGCCCGGAGGCCTTCAGCTGGCTGTGGGACAACGCCGACGCCGCCTTGCTGCAGGCCGCCAACCCCGACATCGTCAGCTTCCGCTGGCTCGCGGCCCCGGCCACGCCCGAACACCTGGGCTATTCCACCGGTGCGCGCCACGAGACCGTGGCCAAGCTCCAGGGCGCCGCCCACACCGTGGTGGCCGAACACCTGTCGCCCGAAGCCGCGCGCGGCCGCGTGCCCGCCGACAACTTCCTCGGCGCCAAGCCTTACAGCTTCGTGGCCTTGCGCGTGTCGATCGACGGCGGCTGGCCCTTCGTGGTGCTGGTGCATTACCTGCCCACGGGCAGCGGCTTCGAGAGCACCCAGTTGCGCATCGAGCTGGTCGACGCCACCGCCGCTGACCCGCTGGCCAACGCCTACGTGGCCCACCTGGGCCGCACGCTCCAGGGCCTGCAGCCCACGCTCACGGCGGCGCTCAACGAGCGCTTTTTCAAAGGCGTGCTGCAAACGCGCGGCAAGTTCGCGGTGGGCACCCAGGACAAGCAGCTCAACGTGCCGCTCACCATCGACCAGGAAATCAAGGGCATCACCCCCGCCATGCTGGACTGGTGGTGGGACCACATCGGCAACACCGAGCGCTACCGCCTGTGGCAGCCCATCGACCACGTGAGCTTCCAGTGGCGCAAGGCCCCCACCCAGCCCGACCTGCACTTCGACGTGGGCGCCAAGCAGCGGGTGAAGGAATACGTGGGCAAGATCGCCTTCACGCTGGACATCACCGGCGCCGACCCGGCCGCGATCGCCCCGCCCGAGCCCATCGTCTACCCCGGCTTCTTCTACGCGCGCACCAACCTCAGCGTGTTCAGCGGCATCCTGCCGGACAACAGCCTGGTGCACCAGTGGAAGGCCAATGCCACGGGCGACGGCGTGGTGCTGCGCACGATGTTCCTGAACACCGCGCTGGCACGCATCTTCAGCAAGACCTTCTTCGAAGACCTGGGCAGCCACGCGCTGCGCGAGTTCCAGATGCTGCCCTACTTCCTGCCGCGCCTGTACAAGCGGGAAGAGCTGGGGCAGTGAGCCGCTCCGTGTTAGGGATCAAGGCAAGCTGATGTCCAGCACCCGCACGCCGATGCGTTGGCGCTGCTCGGGCGTCAGCAAAGCAACCAGACGCTCTTCCAGTTCCTGAGGGGATGCGGGACGGGGCAAGCGATCAGGCGATGGCTTGATGTCTCCCTCCCCCGTCCACAGCACCAGGTAAAGACCATGACCGTCGGAACGGGCCGACGTGTAGAAGCGATCCAGCTGGGTCGTCATGGCCGTCCAAACGTCCTGGTGCCATTGCCCTTTGATCTCAACAGGCAGCTCAAAGGCCGAGCCACAAGACAGGCGCAGATCGGCCCGCTTGTCATCCACATGCTTCGCCTCGGGCTGCACATCTACCTGGTAGGGCGCTAAGCCGTGGCGCAGTTGATTGAGGATGACATCTCTGCAGTCGTTCTCTAAAAGGTGCTTTTTCACCTGCACCTTATTGATCACCGTGTCGATCCAGAACCTTCTGCGGAGGTTGGCATTGTCTTCCAGCAGATCCACAGCGAGTTGATCCACGGCTGCACAAGCCAAAGCAAAGAGATCCGCAGCACCGACGGGTGGTTCATTTCGCAAAACGTGGCCCACTTCTGCCACGTTCGGAAATCGAAAGGCGCGTTCACGCCGGGCCACCTGCGCTTCGGTGCTGGCGGCCTGCAGCAGATGCCGCAAGGCATGCAGCTCAGGCCGAACAGAAAGCCGACCCAGTTCGGCAATGGCCTCCGTCGTGCCCGCCAGTGCCAGTTGCCGAATCAGCACGCGCAACCGGTCGCCCAGCGCCATGGCGGATGACACCAATCCGCCGCCGCGACCCCATCGCATCTCGGCGTGCGGCGCGAGCAACTCGATCAGCCGCCCCAGCACCGCCGGGTCCCACGCATCACGGCTCAGGCCGTTGAATGGCCATTCGGTGAGCAATTGGGCCACCGTCTGCGCGCGGGTTTGCGACCGCCCCAAGGCCTGCAGCAAGCGCTGATCATGCTGCACAGGGTCGAGCAATGCAGCAGCCGTCATCCAATGCAGTCGCTGTGAGGCATCCAGGCTTTTGAAGGCCAGCCGCTTGACGCACAGTTGGCGCAGCTCGTCAGGCACATGGCGCGCGGCGGCCATCAACATCTGCTGCAGGTGACGCAGGTTGGCGGCGTTGGCGCGCAACGGAAAGCCATCGAGCAAATGCGGCAGGGCCAAAGTCGCGACCTGGCGATCGCCATCTTGCCCGGTCACGTCATGCAAGCGAGGCGGCCAAGCATGGGCTGATCGCCAACTGGCATTCACGCAAGCCACCAAGGCTTCAGCCACTTGCTCGGTGCGCCGGGACACCATCCTTTGGTACCACGCGTCGGTCTGCGGCTCTGGCACGTCCAGGATCACCATCGTGAGCAAGCGGACCACGGCATCGTCTGGCCAATCGTCAGCAAATCCAGGATCGCGGCCTGTACAGAGCTCGATGCCCACCAGACATGGCAGGGTCAGCGGGTGGACTTGGTTGTTTGCACTCAGCTCGATCAAGGCTGCGACCGAGGGCAGATCAGGTCTGTGCAGGCACGCCACAAAGCCGGCTTGAGCGGCATCCCACAGCGCATCGTCCAGATCGGCATAGGCACGGATGCGCGCCTGTGGCGAATCGCCGGGGACATCATGGAACTGCCCCTTCCAAATCATGGCCAGATGGTGCATCGCGTTGGGCGAAGCCTGGCCTGAGCGGATCGCCCCCAACAAGGGCAGCACCGATTGTGTGCGCTGTGCCTTGGCTTGCTCAGCTTGGCTGGCGCGCTGGGCTTGCCTGCGTTGCTCGGCGAGTCGCCAAGCCGGTACTTCGACCACGCGCCAGCTGTCCCATAGCTGTTGGTGCGCAGGTGAGGCGTGCGCCCAAGACACCAAGGCATCCAGGTCGAGCCCTTGTGCGCCCAGCCCACGCTGCCAACACGACATGGCCTCCCAGAAGCAGTGGGTACGCAAGTCGGCGTTGTCCGTCTCGTCGACCTGAGCCAGGTACCAATGGCCCAAGTCGTCGGGCACGGGCAGTTGTGCCAGCAGCGGGTTGAAGTGGTGCAGCGCTTCATGCACGTTGTCGAACGCCGCGCTGGTGCGGAGCACACGTTGCAACACCGCCTTGTAGCGGTCTGGTCGCGCGGCAAACCACGCGGTCACCTGGTTCAGGCCCTCCCGCTGTGGCATCCAATCCCCGGCCGAAGCGAAGGTGCGCAGCTTCATCCAGTTGAAAAGCTGGTCGTCGTCCACCTGATCGCCGCAGATGTCCAACGCTTTCGACAGTGCGCGGTACATGAGCTTGGTGACGTCCAATTCGCCCCAGCCTTGCGCCAACACCTGCTGGTGCTCTGCCAAGGCTGCCATCAATGCGGGCAGCTGGGGTGCAGGTGTTTGTGCCACCAGGCCCTTGATCCAGAAGGATCGGTAAGCGCCATACAGGTTGCCTTGCTTGGGCGGGTGGAGGTGAGTCATCACCTCGTCGAGCCTGAGGGCCGCTGGGTACATGTCCTGCAGCAACACACCCAGCATCTCGTCATCGATGTCGACCCAGCGACCCGACTGGATGTCTTGCAGTGCTTGGCTCGCTGCTGCGCGATCTGCCTGCAAGGCCAGCGCTGTCGCCAGCGCCTGCGTGCGAACGGAAGTCCAGTGCTTCGGGTCGCGTGCGATGCGCCAAGCAGCGGCCGCCCAACGTGAGGAGTCGTCCAACTTCGCCTCTTCGAGCACCTGCAACACCAGCATGGCTTGCTGTTGGGCGTACTCACTGACGCCGGCATCCTGCAGAACTTGGTCTGCCAGATCCGTCCAGGATTCGCTCCACATCACACCCCAAGCCATCGACTGCCATGGGCTGCGCAACGCCTCGCTCAGTACCGACGCTTGGCCAAGGATGGCCTGAACCAAGACTCGCCTCGACGCGGTGGACATGGATGCGATGTCACCATAGGTGGCCACCGTCACGGGGTCTGCAGCGATCAATTTGTGTCCACATTGAACGGAGTGCGTGGCCAAGCGGGCATACAACCCTCGCAGACCGGACACGGGCCGCCCATCTGCCCCCTGCAGCAACTTGAGGATGCGCGGTGCCGACAGGGGCCGCTGATCGATGCGCTCTGCCAGCCATTGCGCGGCGAGCTCTTCGGCCATGGTGCGGTGAACCGGCTGCATCTGGCCAGCATGGGTGGCTGGTTTGAACAGACCGCTCTGCACCGCGGCCACGGCCGCCTTGGGGTCGTCCAGGTCAAGGTCTGACAAGGAAGGAAAGCGTGGGCCAGCCATGGCGGACTTTCGGCTCACACCGTCCTGATCACTCAAGAGCAAGGTCGCGAAGAGTTGTGCTGCTGCGCGGACGATGGCCGGACGGAGCGGCGCATCGGTGGTCATGGCTTGGTGATGCTCGTTGTGCTCACCGGCCAGCATCTCTGCGTGCCGCCGGTACAAGTCACGCAATCCAGCTTGCTGAGGCTCGGCACTGGCCTCGAGCAGCATCTCGAGGATCAAGGGATTGCGGAGCATGTCTGCATAGCCCGCCTGGCTGGCACCTTGCAGCAGCGCTCGGGCACGCACGGGGTCGCCCACGATGGCCTCGATGTCCTGATCTGTCAGGTCCACCAAGGCATAGACCGGCAGCACACCATCGGGTGAAGCGGGCGCCAGTTGTGCGGCATCGACGTTGCCCAGCCAGTCGGCTGCCCGGCACGACAGCCTGAACCGGGGCCGCCCCCACAGCATCAGCTGCTTGCGCAGCAGCAGCACCAAAGAGTTGTCGCCGCGCCCGGCCCGGGCTTCATCCAGGGCGTCAATGAAGAGGACTTGCCCCGGGGCTGGCGCCTGCGTCAGCCCGTGTGCCACCTCAGCCGCTTTAGCGTACACGCCGCCCACGGCCTTCGCCTCTTGCTCGAACAAGTCCGACTTGCCTGCGCCTGGCTCGGCCAACAGCACCCAGGCAGGCACATCCCTGATTTGCGCTGCGGGCACGGCTTCTGACGCTTTGCGTTCGTCGGCCTGATGGGGCACGAGCCTCAGCCACCGCTGGACGCGCGTCATGCTCATGGGGCATCCAACCAGTGGTCTGCGGGTTGGCTCAGGAACTCGGCCATGGGCACGCCACCCTCCCCGACCAACATGGGGCGCGCAGCTTGGTATTGGCCGCAATAGGCCGCCAAGCCCTTGGGGCTGGCAAAGCGCTGCCCGCTCTTGACCTCGATGGCGCGCCATCCTCTGCGCCCTTTCAACACAAAGTCGACCTCCAGCGGGCTTTCACGCCAGTAAGTGAGCGAGGTATCTGCCTCGCGCGTGTTGATCAGGTGCGCGCCCACGGCGCTTTCCACCAGGCGCCCCCAATGCGTGTGGTCTTGCCGGGCTTCGTCAAAGTCATAGCCTGCCAGGGCCGACATCAAGGCTGTGTTGTGCACGTTGAACTTGGGTGGCGAGGCTCGCTGCCTGAGGGCCTGCATGGCAAATTTCTCCAAGCCTGTCAGCAATTCGGCTTGAGAAAGCAAATGCAGATACTTGCTGAGCGTCACGGTGTTGCCCGCGTCCTGCAACTCACCCAGCAGTTTGGACAGTGCGACGATCTGCCCGGAGTAAGCCCCACATCCCAACTCAAACAGATTCTTGAGCAAGGCAGGTTTGTCGACACGCACCATCTGCAAGATGTCGATGCCGATGTTCGGCTCGATCATGGCATCCCGGATGTACTGGCGCCAGCGGCGGGGCTCTTGGTAAAGCCGAGCACTGCCTGGGTAGCCTCCGAAGTACACGTATTCGTCCAGCGACACATTGAAGGCGCGCTGCATCTCTTCGTACGACCAATGCGTCAGCCTGAGGGTCTCGTATCGCCCCTGCAAGCTTTCCCGCATGCCTTGCTGCATCAGCCAGGCCGAGGAACCCAAGAGCACCACATGCATGGGCACGCCTGCAGCACGGTCGGCATCCCACAAGCCTTTCACCACATCGGACCAGCCCGGGATCTTCTGGATTTCGTCGATGGCCAACACAAAAGGAGGCGCCTGGGGCTGGTCGGCGGCTTGCTGAAGGGCCCGCGCCCTGGCCACGGTCCATTGCTGCGCCAGCCAGCGTCCATCTTTGGGGGCGCCTGCCGCCGTGGGCATGCCCAAAGCGTCCAAGCCCTGACCTGCCACCGCCCAGGGGTCTACCCCCCATCCAGCATCGGCTTGGTCGGCCGCAAGGTACAGGCCAGGCTGGCGCTGCAAAGCCTGGCGGACCATGGTGGACTTGCCCACCTGGCGCGGACCCGTGACAAAGACGATGGCCTGCGCAGATTCGCTCAGGCGCTGAAGCAGCACAGCCAGGTGCGGGCGTTCGATTTGCATGATTGTGAGTTAATTTACTCACAATCCAACAATGATGCAAGTTGCCCGATTTTGGCGGCCGGTTACCCCAGCGCCTTCACCCCCCACCCCACCAGCGCACACACCCCGATCACGTGGATGACGTTGCGCTGAAAGCGCATCAGCGCCACCGCCGCGCCCAGCGCGATCAGCGCCGAGATGGCATCGAAGCGCCCGCCAAAGCCCTGCGGCCACAGCACGTGGTAGCCGAAGAACAGCGCCAGGTTGAGGATGACGCCCACCACCGCCGCCGTGATGGCGGTGAGCGGCGCGGTGAACTGGATGTCGTCGCGGGTGCGCTCCACCAGCGGGCCGCCCGCCAGGATGAACAGGAACGATGGCAGGAAGGTGAACCAGGTGACGACGCACGCCGCCACCGCGCCGGCCATGAACAGCGCCTCAGGCCCGAACAGCGCCTTGACGTAGCCGCCCACAAAGCCCACGAAGGCCACCACCATGATCAGCGGGCCCGGCGTGGTTTCGCCCAGGGCCAGGCCGTCGATCATCTGCGTGGGCGTGAGCCAGCCGTAGTGGCCCACCGCGCCCTGGTACACATAGGGCAGCACGGCGTACGCACCGCCAAAGGTCAGCAGCGCCATCGGCAAGGCCCACAGCAGTGCGCCGATCAGCACCACGCGCACCAGGCGCGCCCACTGGAACTGCGCATGCGGCGGGATGGGGGTGTCGTCGTCGATCAGCGCGGGGCCGTGGCTGGCCTTGGCCGCACCATGGCCACCGGCCTTGAAGCGATCTGGCGCCACGCGCCCGCCCACCCAGCCCACCAGGGCGGCGCCCGCCACGATGGCCGGGAAAGGCAGGTGCAAGGCGAAGATCGCCACGAAGGACGCGGCCGCGATCGCCCACAACCAGTTGTTCTTGAGCGCGCGGCTGCCGATGCGGTGGGCCGCCTGCACCACGATGGCGGTCACGGCCGGCTTGATGCCGTAAAACAGGCCCGCCACCAGCGGCACCTCGCCCAAGGCGATGTACACCCACGACAGGCCGATCAGGATGAGCAGCGAGGGCAGCACGAACAGGCCCCCGGCCACGATGCCGCCGCGCGTGCGGTGCGTCAGCCAGCCGATGTAGGTGGCCAGCTGCTGGGCCTCGGGCCCGGGCAGAACCATGCAGTAGTTGAGCGCGTGCAAAAAGCGGCGCTCCGAGATCCAGCGCCGGCGCTCCACCAGCTCGCGGTGCATGATCGCGATCTGGCCAGCCGGCCCGCCAAAGCTGATGAAGCCCAGCTTCAACCAGAAGGCCAGGGCTTGCCAGAAGCTGACGGCCGGCGGTGCGGCCTCAGGCGAAACTGACGGGGCGGCCGGGGCGCAAGAAGCAGGTGCAGACATGCCGCCATCTTAGGCGGCGTGTCCACAGCCCGGCCCTCAGCCCCGGGCCGCCGGGCTCATCACTGGGCGATGGCTTCCAGCGAGATGGTGATGGTCACGTCATCACCCACCAGCGGGGCGTACTTGCCGGCGCCGAAGTCGCTGCGCTTGACCACCACCGAGGCGTTGGCGCCGATGGCGTCCTTCTTCATCATCGGGTGTTCCATGTTGGCGAAGTGGCTGACCTTCAGGGTCACGGCCTTGGTCACGCCCTTGATGGTCAGGTTGCCTTCGATGGCGGCGGGCTTGTCGCCCTCGAACACCACCTTGGTCGACTTGAAGGTGGCGGTGGGGAACTTGGCGGTGTCCAGGAAATCAGCGCCCTGGATGTGGCCGTTGAACAGGTTGGAGCCCGTGTCCACCGAGGTCATGTCGATGGTGACGTCCACCGAGCCCGTCTTGGCGGCCTTGTCGTAGGCGATGGTGCCGCTGGTCTTGTTGAACTTGCTGATCTGGGTCGACAGGCCCATGTGGTTGTACGAGAAATTGGCGTACGTGTGGTTGGGCTCGACGCCGTAGTTGGCGGCCTGGGCGCTGAAGACGGCGGCCAGCAGGGTCAGGGCAGAAAAAGCGCGGGTGAGTTGTTTCATGTCAGGGCTCCGGGTTGATCACCACTGTGGGTGCGTTGGGGGGTGCTACAGAAAAAGAGCAAGAGTGAGGGGCCGTCACATCGGCTGCACGCCTTGCAGCGCGAGCTTGAAGTTGACCTGCACCTCGTTGGCCACGATGGAGGTGTCGGTCCAGTCACCGTCACCCACCTTGAAATCCAGGCGCTTGAGCGCCAGCGTGCCGACCACGGTGCTCAGGCCACCGGCCTGCGTGAGCTGCACCGGCACCACCACGTCGCGGGCGGTGCCCTTGATCGTCAGCTTGCCGGCCACCTCGAAGCGCCCCGGGCCCGTGGCCTTGATGGCGCTGGACACGAAAGTGGCCTGCGGGAACTTGGCGGTGGCAAACCAATCGGGCTTGCCCAGTTCGGGGTCGGCCTCGGCGCTGACGCTGGCGCTGGCCAGGTCGAAGCTCAGGCTGACCTGGCTGGCCTGCGGCGCCTTGGGGTTGAAGTTGGTCTGCACCGCAAAGCGCTTGAAGTGGCCGTTGAGCGCCACGCCCAATTGCTTGACGACGAAACCCACCTGGCTTTGCGCCGCCACCAAGGTGACCGGGGCCGCCGCTGCGGCGGCCGCAGGCGCCGGGGCAGCGGGCTTGGCGGGGGTGGCCGCCGTGGCCTCGTGGCACAGCGAGATCAAGAGCGCGCCGGCGGCGTGCAAAGACAGGCGTTTCATGGCAACTCCAAATCGGCCGTGGCCGCGAAGGCAAAGGTCACATCAGCGGCCACCGGGGCGCATGCGCTCCAGCAGGCCGTCCTTGTCGATGAACTGGTGCTTCAGCGCCGCGGCCACGTGCAGGCCCACCAGGCCCATCAGCCCCCAGGCAGCCAGCGCATGGGCGGGCTTGAGCGCGTCAGCCAGCGCCTCGTTCTTGGCGACCAGGTCCGGCAGCGGCAGCACGCCGAACCACACGATGGGGAAGCCCTTGGCCGAGCTGTAGGCCCAGCCCAGCAGCGGCACGGCGAAGAACAGCAGGTACATCAGGTGGTGCGTGCCGTGAAAGGCGGCCATCTGCCAGCCGGGCATGCTGCGGGCGATCGGCTCCGGCAGCGCCGGCGGGCGTTGGGTGAGGCGCCACACCAGGCGGGCCGCCGACAGCGCCAGGATCGTCACCCCGGCCCACTTGTGCCAGTTGATGAGCTTGAGCTTGGCGGGCGAAAACGGCATGTCGTCCAGCGTCACGCCCACCACGAAGGCCGTCACGATGGCAACGGCCAGCACCCAGTGCAGGGCGATGGCCACGAGGCCGTAGCGTTGTTCAGCAGGGATCTGGGGCGAAGTCATGTGCGGGCTCCTGGAAGGCCTTCAGGTTAACGATGTCACTTCGTGGGAAAGGTGAGTTCGCTTCACCCCTCGATTCGAATTTTTTGAATCTTCATCGGGCACTCAAGCCCGGCGGTCGGGCAGCCGAAAACCCCCCATGACCCCATCTTTCCGCTGAGTCCGCCTTGACCACAAGCCTGGCCACCTGGATCTTCACCGCCGACCGCAAACAGCGCCTGCGCATCCAGCGCTCGTTGCTGGCAGCGGTGGTGTTCGTCGCTTGTTGCTTCTTGCAGGTCTACGCCTGCTGGATGGGCTACATGCTCGCCGAGGACGTGCAGCGCCTCAGTGGAGCCATCGTGCTCAACGTGGTCTTCTGGTACGGGGTGTTGCGCAGCGGGCTCAACCTGCGCTTCGCCGACCCCGCGCTCACCTTGCCGCAGATCATGGCGGCGCAGTCCATCATTGTGGGCGCCTACGCGGTGACCGGCCCGGCCCACGGCGCCACGCTGATGCTGCTGGCGCTGGTGATGGTGTTCGGCGTGTTCAACATGGTCCACCGCGATGCCCGCATCGCCAGCTTCTACACCGTGGGCCTGATGGGCGTGGTCTCGCTGATCAAGACGCAGACCGACCCGGTGTACTACCCCTTCAAGCTGGAGGTGGCGCACTTCGTCATCACCGCCGCCATCGTGCCCACCATCTCCTCGCTGGCCGCCCAACTCGCCAGCCTGCGCGCGCGGCTGCAGGCCCAGAAGGAAGAGCTGCAGGCCGCCGTCGAACGCATCCAGCAACTCGCCACCATCGACGAGCTGACCGGCCTGGTCAACCGCCGCCACATGATGGCCCACCTTCAGCAACAGCAGGCCACGCTGGGCACCGAGCGGCCGCAGCGCTTTTGCCTGGCGCTGCTGGACCTGGACCACTTCAAGCGCATCAACGACACCCATGGCCACGGCGCCGGCGACCGCGTGCTGCGCGGCTTTGCCGAAGTGGCGGCCAGCGTGGTGCGCGCGCCTGACGTGCTGGCACGCTGGGGTGGCGAAGAGTTTTTGCTGCTGATGCCCGCCACCGACGAGGCCGAAGGTGCCATCTGCCTGCAG
>JBEEJT010000341.1:0-18422 GCA_041169085.1 Pseudomonadota bacterium
GCGCGGCCACCACTTGCACGGACGGGTCCATGCTGTCGGTGTCTTGCGCCAGGCCAGACTGACGGATCTGAATCAGTTCGCTGTGGAGTTGGTCTGCGCGCAGCCCGGGGCCACCGGCCAGACGCTGGATGTCGGTGTTGGGTTCGCCGATCAGCAGCGATTTGCCCGCCGCGTTGGCCAGCAAAGGCACCCGCAGGCCCATGTTGCGGGTGATCTGGACGCCGTGGCGGTCGTTGATCGAGCGGGCGACGCACAGTGCGTCGTCGTCGTGTCGCACGAACAGCGACACCGATTGCGTCGTCAGGCGATGCAGCTCTTGCATGGGGCGCACGCAGAGCTCCTTGATGTCGAGCCGGGCGCGCACGAGGTTGCCCAGAGTGAGCAGGTGCAGGCCCAGGCGGTAGCTGCCAGGGCCAGAGCGCTCCACCATGCCGCCCACCGCCAGGTCGTTGAGGATGCGGTGCGCCGTGGAAGGGTGCAGGCCGGTCTGTTCGCTGATCGATTTGAGTGACACGGCCTCACCTTGGCGCGCCAGCACGTCCAAGAGGGAGAACATGCGGCTGATCACTTGGATCGAGGTGTTGGCGGACTTGGCTTCGTTCATCGGGGTTTTCCTCCGTGAGAGGAGATTTTGGAAAGCGGGATCCCCGGTCAATCGGCGAAATAATGGTTGGCTTGAGCCTCATTCCCCCCTGCCTGCGTGGCGTTTTTGGCGTTTGATTGCACCCTATGAACGACAAGCGTGCATATTCAACTGCGTGGCCGAGCCGTGCCTGGGTCGTGGCGGCCTGTCTGGGCGTCTGCGTGGCGCTCGGCGCTGGCACCAGCTGGGCCCAGCCCGGCGGCTCAGGGCCAGAGGTTGCGGCCAGTGCGGCGTCCACCGCTGCGGCGGCGCAGGTGCGCAAGTGGATGACCGTTCCGCGTGTGTTGGGGCGGCTCTCGGCGAAAGACTTGGGCGTGGTGATCAACACCGACGACCCGTATTCCGTTCAGGTCGGGGAATACTATGCACGGGCCCGCAACATCCCGGACGACCGGGTCTTGCGGCTGAGCCTGCCCATCAAATCTGCCTTGACCGCCAGCGAGTTCGAGACGTTCAGCAAACGCATCGACCAGTTTTACGGCGATCGGGTGCAAGGCCTGGCCCTGACCTGGCGCCAGCCGTATGGCGTGGAGTGCAACGCCATCACCGGGGCCCTGGCGCTTGGGTTTGACCCCAAGCTGTGCAGCAACCCTTGCTCGCCCAGTCGCACTTCCTCTTATTTCGCTTCACCATCTCAGGCGCCGTGGAAGGATTTCCACATGCGTTTGTCCATGTTGATCGCCGCCAAGGATGTCGAAGGGGCCAAGGCCCTCATCGATCGGGGCGTCAAGGCCGACGGGTCGCTGGGTTTGCGTGGGGCCCCCGTGGCGCACGTCCATTACGTGACCACCAGCGACGAGGTGCGCAGTCAGCGGCAACTCCTGTTTCCGCCAGCCGGGGGCGTAGGCCGCGCGGGGCTCGCTGTGCACCTCGACCAGACCGAAGCGCTGCGCAACGCCGATCGCGTGCTGATGTACCTCACGGGACGCGCCAATGTGGACGCGCTCGACACCAACACCTTCGTGCCCGGCGCCTTGGGTGATCACCTGACCTCGTTTGGCGGTGTGCTCGACAAGCCGCATGGCCAGATGACGGCGCTGTCGTGGATCGACGCGGGGGTCACGGCCACCTATGGCACGACCAGCGAGCCCTGCGCCCACCTCACCAAGTTCCCGCACCCGCAGGCCTTGCTGCTGTTCTATGTGCAGGGGGCCACGGCACTCGAGGCTTACTGGAAGAGCGTGGCTTGGCCTCAGCAAGGCCTGTTCGTGGGGGAGCCCTTGGCTGCCCCCTTCTCGCGCCTGCCTCAGTGACCGCGTGAGCCTTGGTCGGGGACGCTCAGGCGCCCCACCACAAGCGCCAGACTTGACGCTGGGCGGCCCAGGTTTTGGCCAGCGGGGTGAGGCCCACGCGTTCGAACAAGACCTGGTCGCCCGCTTGGGCCACCGCTTGCCCCACGGCCGTTTGGGCCGCACCCAGCACGGCCAAGGGCCGCAACTTCTGGCGCTCTGCAGCGGGCAGTTGTCGGGTGGCCAGTCTCGCTGCCTGGGTGGCTTGAGAGGCTTGTCCTTGGAGGTGTCGCAGCAGCGCCGCCCAGCCAGGTGGCGTCTGACCCGCCTGCGGTTTCACAAGTTGATGGGCTTTGACGTCGAACTGCTGGAGCACGTCAACTGGCACGTGCACCCAGCCTGCCCGCGCGTCCCAGCCCAACCGCGCCAATTGATGGTGGTGTCGGGTGGCGATGCCCCACAACTGGGCCGCCTTCAGTGTCGAGGCCTCGCGGGCGCCCAACATCCAGGCGGCACCCATGGCTGCATGGCCGGTGGTGGCCTCGATGTGGCGGTCCAGTCCGGCCTGGTTCATCCAGCGGTTCTGGTGCAGGTAGTCCATCAGGGCCTGGATCTGCGTCGTCCACCACGGCCACGGCGGCAGGTCATCTGGCGACTGGGCGCCCGCCAGCAGGCTGCGCAGCACCGGGTGTTGTGCCTGCCCACCTTGGGCTTCCTGGATGGCGTTGAGCCACCACAGCAGCTTCGCTTCGGCCACCCCGATGTCGTGAATCGTCAAAGGGATTTTTGCCGTTTCGTGCCACCATAAGGCCCACCCGTTCAGGTCGGTTCGCCGCTGACTGGGCGCGCTCTTCAGGGCCAGGTCGATGCTGGAGCCGGGGCGTGGCCAGGGGCTGGACGGGGCTTGGGCCTCGGTCGTTCGGTTGGGGGTGTCAGGGGCGTGCACGGGCGACATTGTCGCAAGTTTGGCGGTTTGTCCTCCGTTCGAAGGGTGTTCGTCGAAAGCCACCGCGTTCCTGATTGACAGCGGCTTCCGGAACTGCGCTAATAACTGACCGGCCAGTCATTAATGCGGCGCGCAGCGCGCCCGGCTCAGCCGCTCTCGTCTCATGAAAAAAGCAACGATGGTGAAAACTTCTGGCGCTGGGGTTTGGGCCCGAGCGCTGTGTTGGGTTGGCTTGTCTGCGGCCTTGACCGCGTGCGGGAAACATGAAGCGCCACCGCCCATCGAGCGGGCTGCGCGCACCTTGGTGGTCGCGGGGCAGGGCGGGGCGATCGAGCGCGAGTTTTCGGCCGAAGTCCGCGCGCGCATCGAATCCCGGCTGGCTTTCCGGGTGGCGGGCAAGGTGGCGTCTCGCCAAGTCGAATTGGGCCAGGCCGTTCGGGCAGGCCAACTGCTGGGTCAACTGGATGCGCAGGATTTGCGCTTGCAGCAAGGCGCAGCGCAAGCTGGCTTGAGTGCCGCGGAAGCCAACGCCCGCCAGGCCGCCGCCGACCTCAAGCGGTTCGAAGACCTGCGCAAGCAGGGCTTCATCAGCGAAGCGGAATACGACCGACACGCCACGGCCCATTTGCAAGCCGAGGCCGCTTTGCAGCAAGCCAAAGCGCAAGCCAGTGTCCAGGGCAACCAGACGGGCTATGCCGGCCTCGTGGCGGGCGCAGGCGGGGTGGTCACGCAACTTGATCTGGAGCCAGGCCAGGTGGTGGCGGCGGGCCAGCCCGTGCTCACCTTGGCCCTCGATGGCCCGAGAGACGCGGTGTTCGGCGTGCCGGAAGACATGGGGCCTTTGTTGCGCGGCATGGTGGGCAAGCCCGGTCAGTTGAAGGTGCGACGCTGGGGCGCGCCGGAGTGGCAGCCGGCCACCGTGCGTGAAGTGTCGGCTGCGGCTGACCCGGTCACCCGCACCCTGCAGGTCAAGGCGGACATCGGCGCCGCCGGTTTCGAGTTGGGTCAAACGGCCACGGTGGTGTTCAACACGCCGGTGCGTTTCGAGCAAGGGGTGCGCATCCCCTTGTCTGCGCTGGCCGAGCGTGAAGGGCAATCCATGGTCTGGACCTTGAACCCCAAGGCCATGACGGTGCAGCCGCAGCCTGTGGCCACGGCAGACATCACCGGCAACACGGTGCTGGTCGTCAAGGGCCTGGCGCCAGGCGCCGAGATCGTGACCGCCGGGGTGCACGTGCTGAGTCCGGGCCAGAAGGTTCGCCGCTACGTGGACCCCGCCGCCGGTCCGGCCAGCGGCGCAGCCGCCGCCCATCCCTGACCCAAGAGAAGGAATCGCACGTGAACCACGCGTCGACGCCTCCGGGCCAGCCGGCTGACGGCAAATTCAACCTGTCTCGCTGGGCGCTGGAGCACCCGGCGCTGACGCGCTACCTCATGGTGGTGCTGATGCTGCTGGGGCTGGCGGCCTATTTCCAGCTGGGTCAGGACGAAGACCCGCCATTTGCCTTTCGGGTCATGGTGATCCGCACCTACTGGCCGGGCACGACCGCCCAGGAAATGGCCCAGCAGGTCACGGACAAGATCGAGCGCACCCTGCAAGAGGTGCCTTACGCCGACAAGATCCAGTCGTACACCAAGCCAGGTGAGAGCCTCACATTGATGGCGGTGAAAGACTCGTCGCCGCCCAAGGAGATCCCCAACCTCTGGTACCAGGTGCGCAAGAAGGTGGGGGACATGCGCGGCACCCTGCCGCCTGGGGTCGTGGGGCCGTTCTTCAACGACGAATTCGGCGACGTGTACGGCTCGATCTATGCCTTGTCGGCCGACGGCTTCACCGAAGAAGAGTTGCGGCAACACGCTGAGCGCGTGCGCTCCGAACTGCTGCGCGTGCCCAGCGTGGCCAAGGTTGAGCTTTTCGGCGTGCAAGCTGAAAAGGTCTACATCGAGGTGCCTCAGGCCAAGCTGGCCCAGATCGGGCTGGACCTCAACCAGTTCGTGACGCAGCTCAACGCTCAGAACGGCGTCGAGGGCGCGGGCGTCTACGCGGGCGAGGCCAACAACATCCAGATCCGGGTGGGTGGGGCCTTCAACAACATCGAGCACATCAGGCAGATGCCGATCCGGCTGACGAACCCGGCCACCGGGCAGTCGCGCAGCTTCCGCCTGGGTGACATCGCCAGTGTCCGCCGGGGCTATGAAGACCCGCCCAGCACCAAGGTGCGTCACCAAGGCAAGAGCGTGATCGCGCTCGGCATTTCCATGGCCAAAGGGGGAGACATCATCGCCCTGGGCAAAAACCTGTCCGCCAAGGCCGACGACATCCGCGCTTTCCTGCCCGTGGGCATCGAGCTGGACCAGGTGCAAGACCAGCCGAAGTCGGTCGAGCGCTCGGTGGGGGAATTCGTCCACTCCCTGGTGGAAGCCGTGGTGGTGGTCTTGCTGGTCAGCTTCCTGAGCCTGGGCCTGCACACCAAGCCCTTGCGCCTCGATGTGTGGCCCGGGCTCGTGGTGGCGATCACCATCCCGCTGGTGCTGGCGGTCACCTTCCTGGTCATGCAGATCTGGGGCGTGGGCCTGCACAAGATCTCGTTGGGCGCGCTGATCGTGGCCCTGGGCTTGCTGGTCGACGACGCCATCATCGCCGTCGAAATGATGGTGCACAAGCTCGAAGAAGGCTACGACAAGGTCGCGGCGGCCACAGCGGCCTACGAGATCACCGCCATGCCCATGTTGACGGGCACCTTGATCACCGCCACTGGCTTCCTGCCCATCGGCATGGCCAATTCCGCGGTGGGCGAATACACCTTCGCCATCTTCGCCGTCACGGCGGCGGCCCTCGTCATTTCCTGGGTGGTGTCGGTGTTTTTCGTGCCCTACCTGGGCCAATGGCTGCTGCGCACCAAGTCCAAAGTCCAGGAAGGCGGCCAGGCGCTCGACCTGTATGACGGTGCGTTCTACAGGCGCTTTCGGGCCCTGGTCACCTGGTGCGTGGACCACCGTTGGACAACGATCGCCATCACCATTGGCGCCCTGGTGCTGGGCTTCATGGGCATGGGCAAGGTGCAGCAGCAGTTCTTCCCGGACTCCAGCCGCCCCGAAATCCTGGTGAACCTGTGGTTGCCGGAGGGCAGCACCTTCGAGTCCTCCGAGATCCTGGCCAAGCGGGTCGAGGCCCGCCTGCTCAAGGAGCCGGGGGTGTCCACCGTGTAGACCTGGGTGGGCAGTGGCCTGCCGCGCTTTTACCTGCCGATGGACCAGATCTTCCCGCAGACCAACGTCTCGGAAATGGTGGTGTTGCCCAAGTCGCTGGAAGAACGTGAGGCCCTGCGGCACAAGCTGCCGCAGGTGCTGGCAGCGGAGTTCCCGGAGGCGCGGGCGCGCGTCAAGCTGCTGCCCAATGGGCCGCCCGTGCCTTACCCGGTGCAGTTCCGCCTGGTGGGCGACGACATCCAGGTCTTGCGTCACTTCGCCGAAGAGGCCAAGGAGATCTTGCGCGGCCACCCGCACATGCACGGCGTCAACGACAACTGGAACGAGATGGTCAAGGCGGTGCGCCTCCAGGTGGACCAGGACAAGGCCCGCGCCTTGGGGGTGAGCACCCAGTCCATCGCCGTGGCCAGTCGCGTGCTGACGTCCGGCTCGACCATCGGCCAGTACCGCGAGGCGGATCGCACCATCGACATCGTGTTGCGTCAGCCGCAATCCGAGCGCCGCACCTTGAGCGCTTTGGACAATGCCTACGTGCCCTCGGCCTCCGGCAAGATGATCCCGGTGTTGCAGGTGGCCAAGCCCCGCCTCGTCTGGGAGCCGGGTGTGTTGTGGCGCGAGGGGCGCCATTTCGCCATCACCGTCCAAGGTGACGTGACCGAAGGCATCCAGGGCCCCACCGTGAGCGAAGCGTTGTGGCCCCAGATGCAGGCCTTGGAAAAGCGCATGCCGCCCGGCTACCAGGTGCAATTGGCTGGCACGGCGGAGGAAAGCAGCAAGGGGCAGGGCTCGATCTTTGCCAACGTGCCGCTCATGTTGTTCATCACCTTCACGCTGTTGATGTTGCAACTGCAGAGCTTTTCGCGCGCCTTGCTGGTCTTCCTCACGGGGCCCATGGGCATCGCGGGGGTGGCCATGGCCTTGCTGGCGCTCGACCGCCCCTTCGGCTTCGTGGCGTTGCTGGGGGTGATCGCCTTGATGGGCATGATCATGCGCAACTCCGTGATCCTGATCGACCAGATCGAGCAGGACCGCAGCCGGGGCATGCCGGCCTGGGAAGCGGTGGTGGGGGCGGCCGTGAGGCGTTTCCGCCCCATCGTGCTCACGGCCGCTGCCGCCGTGCTCGCCATGATCCCGCTCAGCCGCAGCGCCTTCTGGGGCCCGATGGCGGTGGCCATCATGGGCGGGTTGATCGTGGCGACCTTGCTCACCTTGCTGGCCTTGCCGGCGATGTACGCGGCCTGGTTCCGCGTGCCGCGGCCATCGCGGTCCTGAACAGGCTAGAATCGCTGGTTCGGACCAAATCACGTGGTCTGGCCTGCCTTGCGCCATTGAATTTTCAAATGGCGGGAGGCTGCCAGCTCACTCAGCCCAGTCTGCGCGGGTGGCGAAATTGGTAGACGCACCAGGTTTAGGTCCTGACGCCAGCGATGGTGTGGGGGTTCGAGTCCCCCCCCGCGCACCAGACAGACATTTTTCACTTTCACTTTCCGAGAGTTCAAGAACATGGCCATCACCGTGGAGACCCTGGAAAAGCTGGAGCGCCGCATCACGCTGTCGCTGCCTGCTGACGCCCTGAAAACCGAAGTCGACGCCCGCCTGAAGAAGCTGGCCCGCACCGTGAAGGCCGACGGTTTCCGTCCCGGCAAGGTGCCCATGAGCGTTGTGAACCAACGCTATGGCTACTCGGTTCAATACGAAGTGCTGAACGACAAGCTGGGTGAAGCCTTCGCCCAGGCCGCTCAGGAAGCCCAACTGCGCGTGGCCGGCCAACCCTCCATCTCCGAGAAGGAAGGTGCCGAGGCCGTGGAAGGCCAGTTGCAGTTCAACGCCACCTTCGAGGTCTACCCCGAAGTCACCATCGGTGACCTGGCCACCGTCGAAGTCGAGCGCGTGACCGCTGACGTCAACGACGCCGCCATCGACCGCACCGTCGAAATCCTGCGCAAGCAACGTCGCAACTTCGCCCAGCGCCCGGCCGCTGAAGGTGCTGCCGACGGCGACCGCGTGACCATCGACTTCGAAGGCAAGATCGACGGCGTGCCGTTCGACGGCGGCAAGGCCGAAGGCTTCCAGTTCCTGGTCGGCGAAGGCCAGATGCTCGAAGCGTTCGAAAAGGCCGTGCGCGGCATGAAGGCTGGCGAGTCCAAGACCTTCCCGCTGGCCTTCCCTGAGGACTACCACGGCAAGGACGTGGCCGGCAAGGAAGCCGACTTCCTGGTCACCGTCAAGAAGATCGAAGCCCAGCACCTGCCTGAAGTGAACGAAGCGTTCATCAAGGGCCTGGGCCTGGCCGACGGTTCGGTGGACGCCCTGCGCGCCGACATCAAGAAGAACCTCGAGCGTGAAGTCAAGTTCCGCGTGGCCGCCCGCAACAAGGCTGCCGCCTTGGACGGCCTGCTCAAGGTCGTCGACTTCGACCTGCCGAACTCGCTGGTGGCCGCCGAGTGCGACCGCCTGGTCGAGGGCGCCCGCGCCGACCTGAAGGCCCGTGGCATGAAGGACGCTGACAAGGCCCCGATCCCCGCCGACATGTTCAAGCCCCAAGCCGAGCGCCGCGTGCGCCTGGGCCTGGCCGTGGCGGAACTGGTCAAGGTCAACGGCCTGGCCGCCAAGCCCGAGCAGCTGCAAGCCCACATCGAAGAGCTGGCCCAGAGCTACGAGCAACCCCAGCAAGTCATGGCCTGGTACATGAGCGACCGTCAGCGCATGGCTGAAGTGGAAGCCGTGGTCATCGAAGGCAACGTGGGTGATTTCATCCTTTCGAAGGCCAAGGTCACCGACAAGCCCCTGAGCTTCGAAGAGCTGATGGGCCAAGCCGGCCAAGCCGCCTGAATCTGAACTGATTCACATCAAAGCCGGGTCGTGGCGTCTCGCACGCCTCGCCTGGTTTTCAGGCACCTGCATTCCTGATCGGAAGCAGGTGCCTTTGTTTTTGTGTCACGGTGTCGGTGCACACAAACAACGGAAAGACGACGGCGGCACTCGCCAGCCTTTTCCGGCGTTCGGCGTGGTCGGAGACGGCCCCATAATCGTTTTCACATTTTCCGAACTGGCCCTGCGGTGGGCCCATTCAGAAGGACAAACATGAGCGCACTGGACATTCAGAACCTGGGCTTGGTCCCGATGGTCGTCGAGCAATCTGGCCGGGGCGAGCGCGCCTACGACATCTACAGCCGACTGCTGCGCGAGCGCGTGGTGTTCCTGGTCGGTCCGGTCAACGACGCCACGGCCAACCTCGTGGTGGCCCAGCTGTTGTTCCTGGAAAGCGAGAACCCCGACAAGGACATCTCGCTGTACATCAACTCGCCTGGCGGCAGCGTCAGCGCAGGCATGTCCATCTTCGACACGATGAATTTCATCAAGCCGAATGTGTCGACCCTGTGCATGGGCATGGCGGCCTCGATGGGCGCTTTCCTGCTGGCTGCGGGTGAAAAGGGCAAGCGTTTTGCCCTGCCCAACAGCAAGATCATGATCCACCAGCCCTTGGGCGGCGCTCAAGGTCAGGCCACGGACATCGAGATCCACGCCCGCGAGATCCTCAAGACCCGCGAGCAGCTCAACAAGATCCTGGCCGAGCGTTCCGGCCAGCCGCTGGAAAAGATCCAGAACGACACCGAACGCGACTACTACATGACGGCCGACGAGGCCGCCACTTACGGACTGATCGACAAGGTGCTGGACAAGCGCCAGTGATCGGGCAGGGGGCCGGCATCCCCTGGCGCCAAACCGGTGCCAACAGTGGGGTTTTCCGTCCGGCCAATTGCTCTATCATGGCTTCACAGCCCTCGCCGACACTTTGACAGGCCTGCACCATGGCAGACAAAAAAGGCTCTTCCAGCGAAAAAATCCTCTACTGCTCCTTCTGCGGAAAGAGTCAACACGAGGTCAAGAAGCTCATTGCGGGCCCGTCGGTGTTCATCTGCGACGAGTGCATTGAGCTGTGCAACGACATCATCCGCGACGAGGTGGCCGCCGAGGCCGAACAGTCTCGTCCGGCCCGCAGCGACTTGCCCACGCCTGGCGAAATCAAGGCCAGCCTGGACCAGTACGTGATTGGTCAGGACCTGGCCAAGCGCACGCTGTCGGTGGCGGTGTACAACCACTACAAGCGCCTCAAGCACATGGGTGCCGATGGCAAGAAGGGCGACGTCGAACTCGCCAAGAGCAACATCCTGCTGATCGGGCCCACGGGCTCGGGCAAGACGCTGCTGGCCCAGACGTTGGCGCGCTTGCTCAACGTGCCCTTCGTGATCGCCGACGCCACCACGCTGACCGAAGCCGGTTACGTGGGTGAAGACGTCGAGAACATCATCCAGAAGCTGCTGCAGAACTGCAACTACGAGGTGGACAAGGCCCAGCGCGGCATCGTCTACATCGACGAGATCGACAAGATCTCGCGCAAGTCTGACAACCCGTCGATCACGCGTGACGTGTCGGGTGAAGGCGTGCAACAGGCTCTGCTCAAGCTCATCGAAGGCACGATGGCTTCGGTGCCGCCTCAAGGCGGCCGCAAGCACCCCAATCAAGACTTCCTGCAGATCGACACGACCAACATCCTGTTCATCTGCGGTGGCGCTTTCGACGGCCTTGAAAAGGTCATCCAGAACCGCTCGGTCAAGTCCGGCATCGGCTTCTCGGCCGCTGTGCAGAGCAAGGAAGAGCGCAAGGTGGGTGAGGTCTTCCGCGAGGTCGAGCCCGAAGACATCATCAAGTTCGGTCTGATCCCCGAACTGGTGGGTCGCCTGCCTGTGGTGGCCACACTGGGCGAGCTCACCGAAGACGCGCTGGTGCAAATCCTGACCGAGCCCAAGAACGCTTTGGTCAAGCAATACCAGCAGTTGCTCAACATGGACGGCGTGGAGCTGGAGATCCGGCCCGCCGCGCTGCACGCCATTGCCCGCAAGGCCCTGGCCCGCAAGACGGGTGCCCGTGGTCTGCGGTCCATCGTGGAACAGTCCTTGCTGGACACGATGTTCGAATTGCCCACCCTTGAAGGAGTCCAAAAGGTGGTTCTGGACGAATCCACCATCGAAGAAAACGCCAAGCCTCTGCTGGTGTATCGGGAACAGGCCAAGGCCAGTGCCTGAGCAAACCATGAGTCTGCTCTGATGGGCACCGGCGGGAACCTGAAGTTTTAGTTTGTCGCGGTGCCCTTGTGTTTTTCAACTGAGTCCCCAACTGGGAATTCAGAGAAAGTGAGCCCATATGTCTGGACACCCCATTCTTCCCTCCGAGTCGATCACCCTGCCGCTGCTGCCGCTGCGCGACGTCGTGGTCTTCCCCCACATGGTGATCCCGCTCTTCGTGGGGCGCCCCAAGTCCATCAAGGCGCTGGAAGCTGCCATGGAAGCCGGCCGGCAGATCATGCTGGTTGCCCAGAAGGCTGCCGGCAAGGACGAACCCAAGCCCGAAGACATGTTCGACGTGGGTTGTGTGTCGTCCATCCTGCAAATGCTGAAGCTGCCGGACGGCACCGTGAAGGTGCTGGTCGAAGGCGTGCAGCGGGCCAACACCGAGGCCATCCACGACGAGGCCGAGTTCTTCACGGCCGACGTGGTGCCTGTGCAGCCTGAAACCCAGGTCACGCCCGAGATCGAGGCCCTGCGCCGCGCCGTGACGCAGCAGTTCGACCAGTACGTCAAGCTCAACAAGAAAATCCCGCCCGAGATCCTCACCTCGATCTCCGGCATCGACGACCCGGGCCGCCTGGCCGACACCATCGCCGCCCACCTGCCGCTCAAGCTCGAAGCCAAGCAGGCCGTGCTCGACTTGTTCTCGGTGTCGCAACGCCTGGAAAAGCTGCTGGAGCAGCTGGAACACGAAGTCGACATCCTGCAAGTCGAAAAGCGCATCCGTGGCCGCGTCAAGCGCCAAATGGAGAAGTCGCAGCGCGAGTACTACCTGAACGAACAGGTCAAGGCCATCCAAAAGGAGCTGGGCGAGGGCGAAGAAGGCGCCGATTTCGAAGAGCTGGCCAAGAAGGTCGAGGCTGCGCGCATGCCCAAGGAGGCACGCAAGAAGGCCGAAGCCGAGCTCAAGAAGCTGCGCCTGATGTCGCCCATGTCGGCCGAGGCCACCGTGGTGCGCAACTACATCGACACCCTGGTCAACCTGCCTTGGGCCAAGAAGTCCAAGGTCAAGCACGACCTGGCCTTTGCCGAAGGCGTGCTCAACGAAGAGCATTACGGCCTCGACAAGGTCAAGGAACGCATCCTCGAGTACCTCGCTGTGCAACAGCGCGTGGACAAGGTGAAGGCCCCGATCCTGTGCCTGGTTGGCCCTCCTGGTGTGGGCAAGACCTCGCTGGGTCAGTCGATCGCCCGTGCGACCGGCCGCAAGTTCGTGCGCATGGCCCTGGGTGGCGTGCGTGACGAAGCCGAGATCCGTGGCCACCGCCGCACCTACATCGGCTCCATGCCGGGCAAGGTGCTGCAAAGCCTGAGCAAGGTGGCGGTGCGCAACCCGCTGTTCCTGCTCGACGAGATCGACAAGCTGGGCATGGACTTCCGTGGCGACCCGTCGTCGGCGCTGCTGGAGGTGCTTGACCCCGAGCAGAACCACACCTTCGGTGACCATTACATCGAGGTCGACTTCGACCTGTCGGATGTGATGTTCGTGGCCACCTCGAACTCGCTGAACATCCCGCCGGCGCTGCTGGACCGGATGGAGGTGATCCGCCTGGCCGGCTACACCGAAGACGAGAAGGTCCACATTGTTCAGACCTACCTGCTGCCCAAGCAGATCAAGAACAACGGCGTGAAGGAAGGTGAGCTGCAGGTGGACGAATCCGCCATCCGCGGCATCATCCGCTACTACACCCGTGAGGCCGGCGTGCGTTCGCTGGAACGCGAAGTCTCGAAGATCTGCCGCAAGACCGTGAAGGGCTTTGCCCTGAAGCAGTACAGCGGCACCGTGGTGGTGAACGACGAGAACCTCAACGACTTCCTGGGCGTGCGCAAGTACAGCTACGGCGAGGCCACCAAGGAAAACCAGGTGGGTCAGGTCGTGGGTCTGGCGTGGACCGAAGTGGGCGGCGATCTGCTGACCATCGAGGCCGCGATCATGCCGGGCAAGGGCAACATCATCCGCACCGGTCAACTGGGCGACGTGATGAAGGAATCGGTCGAAGCGGCCCGCTCGGTGGTGCGTTCACGCGCCCGCCGCCTGGGCATCACCGACGACCTGTTCGAAAAGCGCGACATCCACATCCACGTGCCCGATGGCGCCACGCCCAAGGACGGTCCGTCCGCCGGCATCGCCATGACCACGGCCTTCGTGTCGGCCCTCACCGGCATCCCGGTGCGTGCAGACGTGGCCATGACGGGTGAGATCACGTTGCGTGGTGAAGTCACGGCCATCGGTGGCCTGAAGGAAAAGCTGCTCGCGGCCCACCGCGGCGGCATCAAGACGGTGCTCATCCCTGAAGAGAACGTCAAGGACCTGCAGGACATCCCCGAGAACGTGAAGAGCCAGATCGAGATCGTGCCGGTCAAGTGGATCGACAAGGTGCTGGAAGTCGCTCTGGAGCGTCAGCCCACGGCTTTGCCTGAAGAAGAAGCCAAGCCCGTGGAAGCCAAGCCCGAGGTGCAGGCTGCTTCGACAGAAATTTTGAAGCATTGATGCAACAACTTGATCTGAACGGCATTTTCGATGTATAGTTCAGTTCTTCGCTGATCACTGACACCAATCACTGATCAACGACAGCAAAGCAGGGCGCAAGTCCAGAGCATCTGTCGAAAGCGAAACCCCCTGCGGGATTAGCTCAGTTGGTAGAGCGATACCTTGCCAAGGTATAGGTCGAGAGTTCGAGCCTCTTATCCCGCTCCATATCCTGAAGGGGAAGCTGACAACAGCTTCCCCTTTCTACTGGTGGCTCTGCAGGGCCATTGGTTTTGTCAGATACTGGTGACCATTCCAGTTTCGGAGGCGCGGTAGCAAAGCGGTTATGCACCGGATTGCAAATCCGTGTAGGTCGGTTCGACTCCGGCCCGCGCCTCCAAAATTTGAGAGCCCTGTCCGCGCAAGCTGACGGGGCTTTTTCTTTGTGCGCTGGCATAACGGGCCAGGCTCAGGTCGTCGCTGCGGATGGCCGTGGGGCGGCCGCACATCCAATCGCTGAGCACCTGCGCACTGCCACACGCCATGGTCCAGCCCAGCGTGCCATGCCCCGTGTTGAGCCACAGCCCGTCAATGGGTGTGGGCCCAATGACGGGTGTGCCGTCGGGCGTCATCGGCCGCAGGCCCGTCCAGAACGAGGCGTCGCTCAGTTCGGCGCACCCCGGGAACAGCTCGTTGATCACACGCTCCAAGGTTTCGCGGCGGTGTGGGCGCAGCTGGCGGTCCCAGCCGGCCAGCTCGGCCATGCCGCCCACGCGCAAGCGGTCGCCCAGGCGGGTGAGTGCCACTTTGTATTGCTCATCCAACACGGTGGAGCAGGGCGCTTGTTCAGGCCTGGTGAGGCGCGCGGTCAGCGAATAGCCTTTGATGGGGTAGACCGGCAGCGACAGGCCCAGGCTGCGCACCAGGTCGCGGCTGTAGCTGGCCAGCGCCACCACGCAGGCATCGGCCTGGCGCAGGGCCACGCCCTCAGGCCCCCGTACGCGCACGCCGCGCCAGCGAGTGCCCTCGGTGTGCAGCGACAGCACCTCGTGGTCCATCAGCATGCGCACGCCCACAGCCTGCGCCTGGGCGGCCAGGTGGGCGGTGAAGCGTTGGCAATCGCCGGTTTCATCGCCGGGCAGGTGCAGCCCGCCGCTGAGGCGGTGCGCTTGCCCGGCCAGGCCAGGCTCGATGGCCACGCAGCCGGCCACGTCCAGCAGGGCATGGGGCACCTGGCAGCGTGCCAGCACGGCCACGTCCTTGGCGGCGCCAGCCAGCTGCTCGGGCGTGCGGAACACCTGCAGGGTGCCGCGCTGGCGGCCGTCGTAATCGGTGCTGTCCACCACACCTTGCGCACGCCACACACGCAGCTGGTCGCGGCTGTACTCGGCCAGGCGCACCATGCGCTCTTTGTTGATGGCGTAGCGCTCGGGTGGGCATTCGCGCAACAGGCGCGCGAGCCATTGCCATTGCCACAGGCTGCCGTCGGGCCGGATGGCCAGTGGGGCGTGGCGTTGCAGCAACCAGGGCAAGGCCTTGCCGATCAGGCCGGGCGAGGCCCAGGGTGAGGCGTAGCCTGGCGAGATCTGGCCTGCGTTGGCGAAGCTGGTGTCTTGCGCCACGCCAGGCAAGCGATCGATGAGGGTGACGTCTGCACCCGCTTTGGCAAGGCTGTAGGCGCTGCTGACGCCGATGACCCCGCCACCCAGCACGATGATGCGCATGATGGCGCTCCTGCTGACCCCGATGAGGCCATTCTAGGCAGGGGCCTGTGGCCTGCTGGGGCAGTGGGAATTGGCTGGGCTGAGTGGCAGCTCGCCTGGTGCCCCGGACCCGACTCGAACGGGCACGCCGTTTTGGCGGCGGCGGATTTTAAGTCCGCTGTGTCTACCGATTTCACCACCGGGGCAGGCGCCGCCAGTGTAGCGGTGGGCTGGGGGAGGGCCCCTGTGTGCAGAGGCGTCGCCGAGGCGCTTGAGGGGCGGATGCAAAAAACTTCGAAAAATGTGGCGAACAGGTGACAGGCAGCCAATTTTCGATGTATAGTCTAGTTCTTCGCTGATCGACGCGCTGCAAACAAAGCAGCAAGCAGCCTAAGTCACCAAACGGTGGTTGTGTTGGTCAAACGATATGCGGGATTAGCTCAGTTGGTAGAGCGATACCTTGCCAAGGTATAGGTCGAGAGTTCGAGCCTCTTATCCCGCTCCACTTTTCAAAAGGCAGCCTCCGGGCTGCCTTTTTTCTTGCCTGTGTCAGCCCCAACGGCGATGAGCCAGGCAAGTTGTGCCGCAAACACCCGATTACTCGGGGCCATGTGCTGCACCCAGGCGTGACACATTGACGCTCCAGGACACCACACCTGCAAGAGAGCGCTCACATGGCCTTTTCCCGCATCCTGATCCTGGGTTGGACGCACCCGTTCCACACCGTCATGGAAATCGCCGTGCGCATGGGCGAAGGCTTCCGCCAGCAAGGTTGTGTGGTGGACGTGGTCAACGCCCGCACGCCCGATGGTTTGCAGCGGCTGGGCCAGTTGGTCGCCGAAGGGCAGGTGGACTTGGTCGTGGGCATCAACCCCGAAGCCTTCCATGTGCGACTGGGCGACCGTTGGCTGCACGAGGTGCTGGACGCCACTTATGGCGTGCTCTTCATCGACCACCCCCTGTATTTGATCGAGAAGGCGCAGTGCCTGTTCGAGTTGCCCGACGACTCGATGTTCCTCTTCCTGGACAAGGGCCACGAGCGCCTGATGCGGCGACACCTGGATCAGGCCCATGGCGGGCGTTTCCGGTGCGTGTTTTGGCCGTTTGCAGGCCCGGCGCCACACCTCACGCCCCTGTCACGGGTGCCGAAGTCGGGCGACATTTGCATCTTCGCCTCGCTGGACCAGGCCATCATGGCTTCAGCCATGGACGCGGAAGGCCGCCTGACCCTGGCGGACCCGGCGCTCAACCAGTTCCTGACCGCCCGGTTGGCGCCACTGACCACTGCAGGGCTCATGGTGGACGCGGTGCAGATCACCAGCGAGATCATGGGCCTGCCCTTGGACATCACCCGCACTGAGCACGTGTTGATGTTCAAGGTGATCGACTCATACCTGAAGCGCCACCGTCGCCATCAACTGGCGCTGGCTCTGGTGCAGGCGGCGTCTCGCCTGGGCTGTTTGGTTGACATCTATGGCACGGGTTGGGAGGTGATGGGGGCCTTGCCTGCAGGCTGTCGCATCCACGGCCCGAGACCGTATGGCGACCAGTTCCAGGTGTTCCGCGAGAGCAAGTTGCTGTTGAACCTCGACCCGAACTGGGCCTGGGGGGCGCATGACCGCGTGTTCAACGCCATGGCGATGCAGTGCGGGGTGATTTCCAACAGCAGCCGCTTCCTGGACGCCAGTTTCGACGAGGGCAGGGAATGGCTGCAATTCAGCCAGCTGGATCAGCTCGAAGGGCTGATCGCCCAAGGCCTGGCGGACTGGCAGGGCATCGTGACGCGGGCCACCGAGCGCTATGCGGTGGACCACACCTGGAAGAGCCGCGCGGCCAGTTTGCTGGGGCACCTGGACTTGGTGCAGCGGGCGCGGCGATCGCGGGCGGCCGAGCACGCCTGAGCGCTGGGCTGCCGCCGGGAAACTGGGCCGAAAAAGGGCCTTTCCTGCGCGAAATGCCGCCCTCAAGTGCGACCGATGATGAACCACGGTTCTTTCATCTGCTCGTAATTCAGGAGCGACCATGCGCGCATACAACGCTCGAAAGCGAATCCTTGTGACCGGCGGGGCTGGTTTCCTTGGCTCCCACCTCATCGACAGGCTGCTGGCTCGTGGTGACGAGGTGGTTTGCGTGGACAACCTGTTCACTGGCACCAAGCGCAACCTCGAACACGTGCTCAACCACCCTCGCTTCGAGTTCATGCGCCACGACGTGACGCACCCGCTCTACATCGAGGTGGACCAGATCTACAACATGGCCTGTCCGGCCAGTCCGATCCACTATCAGCACGACCCCGTGCAGACGATCAAGACCAGTGTGCATGGGGCGATCAACATGCTGGGCCTCGCCAAGCGGCTGCGCGCACGGATCTTCCAGGCCAGCACCAGCGAGGTCTATGGCGACCCGGAAGTGCACCCGCAGGTCGAAGGCTACTGGGGCCACGTCAACCCCATCGGGCTGCGCAGCTGCTACGACGAAGGCAAGCGTTGCGCCGAGACCCTGTTCTTCGACTACCACCGCCAGCACAAGCTGGACATCCGGGTGGCGCGCATTTTCAACACCTACGGCCCGCGCATGCACCCCAACGACGGTCGTGTGGTGAGCAACTTCATCGTGCAGGCCCTCAAGGGCAATGACATCACGGTGTACGGCGAGGGCAAGCAGACCCGCAGCTTCTGTTTTGTCGACGACTTGCTCGACGGCATCATGACTTTCATGGACCTGCCCGATGGTCCGGACGGGGCCCTGGGCTTCCCTGGGCCGATCAACCTGGGCAACCCGCACGAGTTCACCATCCGCCAGTTGGCCGAGCTGGTGATCGAGATGACGGGCTCCAAGTCGCGCATCGTGCAGGCGCCTTTGCCGGCCGACGACCCCTTGCAGCGCCGCCCCAACATTTCGCTGGCCAAGAGCAAGCTCGATTGGCAGCCCAAGGTGGACATCCACGACGGCCTGAAGAAGACCATCCAGTACTTCGACCAGATGCTGTCGGCTGGCTGAGGCCAGGCTGGCCCTTTGAACCTACAGGAGCGCAAGACATGCTGCCTTGTGATTACTTGATCGTGGGCTCCGGCCTGACGGGCGCCGTCATG
>JBEEJT010000342.1:0-15167 GCA_041169085.1 Pseudomonadota bacterium
CCCTTCGTCGCACCGACGTGCGCATCGCCAAGCCGCTGCGCATCGACACCATGCGTGCAGAGTTGTCTTACACCGTCCAATCGCTGGAAGGTGAGTCGACGGTGTTCCTGCCCAGCAAGAACATGGCGGCAGGCTTGCGCAGCTTTGTCCAACTGAAGCTGGAGATCTGATCCTGCTCACCCGGCGACAAACCCTGGCGTTCACCGTGACCGGCCTGACGGCCGCTCGCGTAGGCAGCGCATGGGCGGCCGCCGAACCGGTTTGGGCGCTCGTGGCGGACAACGCCGGTGTGCAGGCGGATGCCGCCCAGGCTCTGCTGACGGATTGGCGCGCGATCCACAAAGACCGTGAACTCCAGATCCACACGGTCAAGGACTGGCCCACCTCAGGCCAACCCAGTGCCCTGGTGACACTGGGCAGCGCAGCCTTGCGGGCGGCCCTGGAGCGGCTCGAGGCCCAGCCTGGCTGGGCACGGGTCCCGGCGATCGCTGCGCTCGTGCCCCGAGAAGGCGTGCCCGAAAGCTGGAAGCACGCCACCGGCCCCTTGACCGCCGCCTACCTCGACCAACCCTTCGAACGCTACCTGGATTTGATCCGCCTGGCCTTGCCCCGATTGAGCAAAGTCGGGGTGCTGGTGGGGCCGGAGGCGGCGCTCAACAGCCCGGCCATGTTCAAGGCCGCCAACGACCGTGGCATGCATTTGTCGGTGGGCCGCGTCACCCACCCAGACGGCATGCACAACGCCTTGCGCGCCGTGCTGGCCGAATGCGACGTCTTGCTGGTGCTGCCCGATTCGTCGGTGGCCAGCTCTGCCGGGCTGCAGCACATGTTGGCCTCGGCCTACCGCCAACGCACGCCCGTGGTTGCTTATTCGCCTGCATTGGTCAAGGCCGGCGCGGCGCTGGGGCTGTACGCCAGCCCCGCGCAAGTGGGCCGCCAGGTCGCCCAGATGCTGCACGCCATGCTGTACGGAGCCGGCCGCCCTGCTCCGAGGCTGGCCGAAGGGGTCACCGTGGCGGTCAACGAGCAGGTTTGCCGCTCCTTGGGCCTGGACGTGCCCGACGGCGACACCCTGGCCGAAGCGATCCGACGCTGACGCCTGGCGCGCCCGGAACCGCGGTCAGCGTTTGATGGCCTGCCGCAGGTTCAGGCCCGTCGCCATCAAAGTCCCGAAGTACAGCACCGCAGCCGCCACCAGGCAAGCCGCCATGGCGCCCACACGGACCATGGCGTGCGCACGCAAACCGATCCAGTCGATGTGGTGGGCCGCCCACCACAAGCCCAAGCCCAACACGGCGGTGGCCAGGGCCACGCGGCCGGCGTACAGCGCCCAACCAGGCTCGGGGCGGTAGCGGCCGGCGCGCTGGAGGCCCCGCAGCAGCCAGGCGGCGTTGACCATCGAGCCCAGGCCGATCGACAAGGCCAGACCCGCATGGCCCAGCACTGGCACGAAGATCAGGTTGAACACTTGCGTGATCGCCAGCACGGCGATGGCGATGCGCACCGGGGTGCGGATGTCCTGGCTGGCGTAAAAACCGGGCGCCAGCACCTTGACACTCACCAGGCCCATCAGGCCCACGCCATAGCAGGACAGGGCCAGCACGGTTTGCTGCACGTCGACGGCGCTGAAGCGTCCGTAGTGGTAGAGCACCGCCACCAGGGGTTTGGCGAACACCAGCAAGGCCACAGCGCTGGGCAAGGCCAGCAACAAGACGAGGCGCAAGCCCCAGTCCAGCATGGCGGAGAACTGCTGGGTGTCGCCACTGGCCTGGGCCCGCGACAGCTGGGGCAGCAACACCACGCCCAACGCCACGCCCAGCATGGCCGTGGGGAACTCCATGAGCCGGTCGGCATAGGTGAGCCAGGACACGGCGCCAGCCCCCAGGTGCGAGCCGATCTGTGTGTTGACCAGGAGCGACAGCTGCGCCACCGACACCCCCAGCACGGCCGGCGCCATCTGCTTCAACACCCGCCCCACCCCCGGGTGGTTGCGCGCACGACGCCAGGCGCTCAGGGTGAAGCCCAGGCGGGGCACCATGCCGATGCGCAGCAAGGCCGGCACCTGCACCGCCAACTGCAGCAGGCCGCCGATCATCACGCCCACAGCCAAGGCATAGACGGGCTCGATGCCATGTTCACGGAAGAGCGGCGACAAGCCCCAGGCCGCGCCGATGACGCTCAAGTTGAGCAAAACAGGTGTTGCAGCAGGCACGGCAAACCGGCCCCAGGTGTTGAGGATGCCGGCGGCCAAGGCCACCAAGGACATGAAGCCGATGTAGGGGAACATCCAGCGCGTCATGACCACTGCGGCGTCAAAGCCACCGCTTTCTTTCAGGCCGGAGGCCATGGCCCAGACCAGCACCGGCGCGCCCAGACAGCCCAGCACCACCACCAAGGCCAGGGCCCCGAAGAGCACCGTGCCCACCGCGTTGACCAGTTCATGGGTGGCCTCGTCCCCCTGGCGGGTGCGGCTCTCAGCGAGGATGGGCACGAAGGCCTGCGAAAATGCCCCTTCGGCAAACAGCCGCCTCAGCAGGTTCGGGATGCGAAAGGCGACGTTGAAGGCGTCGGTGGTGGCGCTGGCGCCGAAAGCGGCGGCGATCAGCAACTCTCTCACCAGGCCGGTGATGCGGGAAGCCAGCGTCAACAACGAGACGATGGAGGCGGACTTGATCAGGCTCATCGACCGATTATAGGAAGCGCCCCACCCCCACCCGCCAAAATGCTGGCCAAACCCCCTGAGTCAGGCTATACTGGCGGGCTTACCAACCAACTTTGCTCCGGTTGGGTGCGAATTGGGCGACTTGGCCGCGTGGTGCGGCACGGTGCCCAGGCATTGACCGGGGCCTGAAGATCATGGCATCTGCATCCAAAGCCAAGAAGACCGTCCGCATCGCCTCGGGCCGCAAGCGCGCTCGTCAGGACGTCAAGCTGAACGCCGCCAACGCTGCGCTGCGTTCGAAGTTCCGCACCGCCGTCAAGAGCGTGCTGAAGGCCGTCAAGGCTGGCGACAAGGCCCAAGCCGCTGACGCTTTCAAGTCGGCTCAATCGGTGATCGACTCGATCGCCGACAAGGGCATCTTCCACAAGAACAAGGCCGCTCGCCACAAGAGCCGCCTGTCGGCCAAGATCAAGGCCATGGCTGCCTGATCTGCGCCTGGCGCACGGGCCCTGCTTCGGCAAGGCCCCACAAAAAACCCGCCCAGTGCAAACTGCGCGGGTTTTTTCATGGTCAAACGCACGGCAAATGAGGCCATCGGACTGGGGTGCCTTCAGTTGACGCCACGCAAGCCGTTAAACCGAAGGACATTCCCCCGGGCCGGGCTGGCCCGCTCACCAACGACGTCGACCACGTCGAAACCACCGAGGCCAAGACCATGATCCCTGCCCGTCGCCTGTTGGCTGCCCTCAGCCTGACCGTCCTCACCGCCACCGCCTGGGCCAACGACCCCAAGGCCACCATCGAAGACCTCGACGCCCGGCTTCGCCAACTCGGCGCGGTGAAGGTGGACGGCACCGAGCGCGCTGGCGACAAGCAAGTGCCTGGCCTGTTCTTCGGCGCGCGCAAGATCAACAACAACTATGACCTGGTCGATGACATCAAGCGCAAGTCCGGCGCCACGGCCACCGTGTTCGTCAAGGACGGTGACGAGTTCGTGCGCGTCAGCACCAACGTGCTGACCCCGGAGGGCAAGCGCGGCGTGGGCACCTTGCTGGCACGCGCCAAAGCCTATGAAGCCCTCAAGGGCGGGCAGCCCTTCTGCGGCGATGTGGACGTGCTGGGCACGGCTTTCTCTGCGTGTTACCACCCCATCAAGGACGCCCAGGGCACCGTGGTGGGCGCCTCTTACATCGGCTTCAAGAAGTGAGGTGAGCCATGGCCTCTCCATCGAGGGGCGCAGCACGCGCCCATGGGCCGCTGCGCCGCTGGCTGGATCACCTGCCGCTGGGCCGCAAAATGGCCTTGGCCTTCGCCGTGGTGCTGAGCTTCACGGCCATGTTGGGCGCCTCGGCGCTGGTGGCGCTGGAGCGCGTGAACGGGGCCTCGCAAGCGCTGTCGCAGACGTGGCTGCCCGTGGTGAAAGACCTGGCGGCCACGCGGGCCGCCATGCTGGACGCCCGCCACTTCGAGGTCAAGCACACGCAGGCGATCGACGACAGCTACCGCGCCGAATACGAAGACAAGCGCAAAGAAGCCCTGGCGCAGGCCAGCACCGGCTTTGCCGAGCTGGACCGCAGCCTGGGTGAAAGCGAGGGCGCCGAGCTGCGCACCAAATTGCGCAAGCACTGGGAGACCTACCTGAAGTTCTCGGACAACGTCGTCAAGCTCAGCCGCAGCGGCAAGGAAGCCGACGTGATGGACGCCCGCGACATCTCGGAAGGCGCCAGCAAATCCGAGTCCGATGACGCACTCGTCGCCCTGGACAAACTCAACACCTGGGCGTTCGAACAAGGGCAACAGTCTGCCGCCAAAGCGGGCACGCTGTTCGCCCAGGTGCGCCTGGCGGTGATCGCCTTGTTGCTGGCTTCGCTGGCCATTGGCGCCACCTTGGCCATCGCCCTCACCCGCGGCCTGCTGCGTGCCCTGGGCGGGGAGCCCGCCGAAGCGCGCGCCCTGGTGCAATCGGTCGCGGCCGGCGACCTGGCCCGCCACATCCCGGTGCAGCCAGGCGACCAGACCAGCTTGATGGCCGCCCTGAGAGACATGCAGCGCAGCCTGGCAGAGGTGGTGCAGGACGTGCGCCAGGGCGCCGATCACGTGGCCACCGCCAGCCAGCAAATTGCCCAGGGCAACTCGGACTTGTCCACCCGCACCGAAATGCAGGCCAGCGCCTTGCAAGAGACCTCGGCGTCGATGACCGAGCTGGGGGCCACCGTGACCGCCAATGCGCAACATGCCTGCGAAGCCAATGACCTGGCGCGCCAAGCCGCTGAGGTGGCCTCCCGAGGGGGGGACTCGGTGCACCAGGCGGTGGATTCGATGCGCGGGATCAACGACAGCTCGCGGCGCATTGCAGAGATCACCAGCGTGATCGATGGCATCGCCTTCCAGACCAACATCCTGGCGCTGAATGCTGCGGTCGAAGCGGCCCGTGCTGGCGAGCAGGGGCGAGGCTTTGCGGTGGTGGCTGCTGAAGTGCGCAGCCTGGCGCAGCGTTCGGCCACGGCCGCCAAGGAAATCAAGACGCTGATCCAGCAAACCGTGGAGCAGATTCACCACGGCACCAACCAGGTGGACCAGGCCGGTGCGACCATGGCCGAGGTCGTGCGCGCCATCCAGGGCGTCAGCGCCATCGTCCACGAGATCAGCGATGCCAGCGAGCAGCAGCGCGCGGGCGTGACCCAGGTGGGCGACGCCATCCATCACATGGACGACACCACTCAGCGCAATGCTGCCCTGGTGGAACAAAGCGCCGCCGCAGCCGGCAGCTTGCAACAGGAAGCAGGCCGGTTGGTGGAGGCCGTGTCGCGCTTCAGGCTGCACGCCTGAAAACGGGCCCTGCAACGACAAAGCCCGCCAACTGGCGGGCTTTTTTCATCCGGGGGCAGGGGTCAGCCGCGCGGGGCGTCGGGCAACAGGCAGGCTTCGACCACCTGCAACTCGTTGTCCTTGGCGAAGTTCATGACGAAATCCCAGGCCATGGGTTCCAGGTCACGCAGCGCTTCGTTGACCACCACGCACTTCACGTTGCCCATGCTGGTGGGCACGCAATACGGCGAATAGCCGATGTGGGCGATGGGGTTGCGGCCCATGCCGCCGGGTCGGAAGGAAGACATCGCTCCTGCCAGACGTTCGGCCCAGTCGCTGGGACGGAACGTGCGGCCGTCTTTCGTGACGCCTTGGATGAAAATTTCTCGCGGTTTGACAACGGGCGACACTGAAGACACGGATGCGCTTCCGACAACGGGCTGCACCAGGGATGGCCTGGCAGAAGTTGGTGGAGCCGCCACAGACGCCGGGGTGGCCGACGCAGGGCGGGATGCGGACGGCGACACCAGCGGGTGAGCGGTGTCGGTCGTCTGCTCGATGGACACGGCCTGTTCGATCGTTTCCATACGGGGAGCCTCCATTGTCGCGGGTACACCACCAAGCCGCAACTTTGATGCCAAGTCCCCGTGCCCACAAGTGGGTCAAAGCTTGCCAATTGCGTCTGCTTGCGGTGAGCCCGCGCCGACATTCCAGGCGCACCGCTTTGGTTCATTTCGGCCAGGCCGCCGGGCTGCTGTAGGCAAAGGTGGTGATTCACCAAGGTCGATTGCCCAAGTCGTCACGGACATTCCTTAAAATGCCCCTTCGAGGCGCAGTCTCGCACTGCGCCATTTCTTTTTGGATCTCCAGACTGACGACGCCATGAACGCCCCTGTGTCGATGCCCCATGTGATGCCCACCTATGGCCGCCTGCCCGTTGCCCTGTCGCACGGCGAAGGCGCTCGCGTCTGGGACACCGATGGCCGCCGCTACCTGGATGCGCTCTCGGGCATCGCCGTCAACACCCTGGGTCACAAGCACCCGCGCCTGGTGGCCGCCCTGCACGATCAGGTCGAGAAGATGATCCACTGCTGCAACTACTACCAGGTGCCGCTGCAGGAAGAGTTGGCCGCCATGCTGGTCGAGCGCTCGGGCCTGACCAACGTCTTCTTCTGCAATTCGGGCCTGGAAGCCAACGAAGCAGCCCTGAAGATCGCGCGCAAGTATGGCCACGACAAGGGCATCGACCGCGCCGAGGTGGTGGTCTACGAAAAGGCCTTCCATGGCCGCTCGATCGCCACCCTGTCGGCCACGGGCAACCCCAAGGTGCACGCCGGCTTCGAGCCCCTGGTCGAAGGCTTCGTGCGCGTGCCGCTCAACGACATCGCCGCGCTGGAAGAAGTCGCCCGCACCCGCCCCAACGTCACCGCCGTCTTCCTGGAGGTGATCCAGGGCGAAGGCGGCATCAACCCGGCCCGCAGCGAGTACCTGCAAGCCGTGCGCGCGCTGTGCGACAAGCAAGGCTGGCTGCTGATGCTCGACGAGGTGCAATGCGGCATCGGCCGCACGGGCAAGTGGTTCGCCCACCAGTGGGCGGGCATCCAGCCTGACGTGATGCCCCTGGCCAAGGGCCTGGGCTCGGGCGTGCCCATTGGCGCCGTGGTGTGCGGCCCCAAGGCCGCCGACGTGCTCAAGCCCGGCAACCACGGCACCACCTTTGGCGGCAACCCGCTGGCCATGCGCGCCGGCGTCGAGACGCTCAAGACCATGGACGCCGAAGGCCTGATGGCCAACGCCGCCGCCGTGGGCGAGCACCTGATGGGCGCCCTGCGCCGCGAGCTGGCCGGCGTGGCTGGCGTGCGCGAGATCCGGGGCCAGGGCCTGATGATCGGCATCGACCTGGATCGCCCCTGTGGCGTGATCCTCAACCGCGCGCTCGAAGCGGGCCTGCTGCTGTCGGTGACCGCAGACACCGTCGTGCGCCTGCTGCCGCCGCTGATCTTCACGACTGCCGAAGCCGACGAATGCGTCGCCATCCTGGTGCCGATCATCAAGGCCTTCCTGGCCGAAACCGCTGCAGCCTGAACATGAAGCCTGGCATGAGTCTCATCAAGCACTACCTGCAGTTCAAGGACCTGCGCGAGCAGGAATACGCCTACCTGTTCGAGCGCACGGCCATCATCAAGAAGCGCTTCAAGAACTACGAGAAGTACACCCCGCTGGTGGACCGCACCCTGGCCATGATCTTCGAGAAGGCCTCCACGCGCACCCGCGTGAGCTTCGAGGCGGGCATGTACCAGATGGGCGGTTCGGTGGTGCACTTGACCACCGACGGCAGCCAACTGGGCCGCAGCGAGCCGATCGAAGACAGCGCCAAGGTGATCTCGCGCATGGTCGACATCGTGATGATCCGCACCTACGAGCAAGAGAAGCTGGTGAAGTTCGCCGCCAACTCGCGCGTGCCGGTCATCAACGGGCTGACCAACGAATACCACCCCTGCCAGATCCTGGCCGACATCTTCACCTACATCGAGCACCGCGGCTCGATCCAGGGCAAGGTGGTGGCCTGGGTCGGCGACGGCAACAACATGGCCAACACCTGGCTGCAAGCGGCCGAACTGCTGGGCTTCACGGTGCACGTGAGCACGCCCAGTGGCTACGAGATCGACCCGGCCGTGGCCGGCATCAAGGGCACCGGTTGCTACAAGGTCTTCAAGGACCCGATGGACGCCTGCCGTGGCGCCGACCTGGTGACCACCGACGTGTGGACATCAATGGGCTACGAGGCCGAAAACGAAGCGCGCAAGAAGGCGTTTGCCGACTGGTGCGTGGACGCCGACATGATGGCCGTGGCCAAGCCCGACGCGCTGTTCATGCACTGCCTGCCCGCCCACCGTGGCGAAGAGGTCGAGGCCGACGTGATCGACGGCCCGCAATCGGTGGTCTGGGACGAAGCCGAAAACCGCCTGCACGTGCAAAAGGCACTCATGGAGTACCTTCTGTTGGGCCGGATCGGCTGAGACCGCTTCAGGCCGGCAACTGGAACACGGACACGGCGCGGGCCAGTTCGTCGGCCTGGTGGGTGAGGCTTTCTGCCGCTGAGGCGTTTTGCTCGACCAAGGCCGCGTTGTGTTGGGTGGTCTGGTCCAGGCGGTTGATGGCCTGGTTGATCTGCGCGATGCCGCTGCTCTGCTCGGCGCTGGTGGTGGCAATCAGCCCCACCAGTTCATTGACCTGACGCACCTGGGCAACCACCTCGCTGATGGTGCTGCCGGTGGTGTCCACCAGGGCCGAGCCCGCTTCCACCTGCTCCACGCTGCTGGTGATCAGGTGCTTGATTTCCTTGGCCGCTTCGGCGCTGCGCTGCGCCAAGGTGCGCACTTCAGCGGCCACCACCGCAAAGCCGCGCCCTTGTTCGCCGGCACGGGCGGCCTCCACGGCGGCGTTCAGGGCCAGGATGTTGGTCTGGAAGGCGATGCCGTCGATCACGCCGATGATGTCGGTGATCTTGCGGCTGGAGTGCTGAATCTCGCTCATGGTGCTCACCACCCGGCCCACGGCGTCACCACCGGCCGCCGCCACCGTCGTGGCCTGGCGAGCCAGCTCATTGGCGTTGTGCGCGTTGCCGGAGCTGGTCTGGATCGAGCCAGCGATCTCCACCATCGACGACGAGGTTTCCTGGATGCTGGCCGCAGCCTCTTCGGTGCGGGCACTCAGCGATTGGTTGCCCGCTGCGATCTCGCCCGCAGCGCTGCGCACCACCCCGGCGGTTTCACGCACGGTGCGGATGGAATGCGCGATGTTGCCCATGGCGTCGACGAAGCGTTGAACCAACGGGTCCTGGCTGCGATGCGCCGCCACCGACAAGTTCACCACGCCAGGCGTGCGTTGGAGGTCGTTGACCAAGCCCATCAGCTCGTCGGCGGTGCCGTAAGCCGATTGCGCACGGCCGGCCATCAGCAGCAACACGATCGACTCGGCCACCACGTAGAGGGCATGTTCCACCACGCGAGCGAAGCCCGGATCGGTGAAGCAAATCGGGCCCCAGCCCCAGGTCTGAAGCTGGTTGAAGGTGACGTGGTGGACCGCGATGGTGCCAGCGGCCACCAACACCGGCAGTGCACTGCGGTAGACCACCGTGCAAGCGAGAAAGGCAAACACCGAAAAGTGCGCCTCCGGGCGACCATGGGCGGTGTGGATCAACAAAGCCGACATGGCCATGCCCAGAAAGGGCAAGCCGACCTGACTGAGCCCCCCACCCTGCCCTGCGCGCGCCACCACCACGCTGGCGGCCATGATCAAGCCCCCCACCAACAAGTCCATGGTGAGGTTGTTGTACACATAGCCATAGATCAGGGCCCCCAAAAAGGTGGCGGCCACGGCCGCGACCATCACGAGGTCTTGGTCGCTGAAACCCAGCGGGCCAGGGCGTTTGGCGTCATTCATGGTCTGGCTTCCCCCTGTGGGGCTCCTGGATGGCTTGGCTCACTGGTCTTCGACTGCCGTACAGCGTTATTGAGTGCCAAGGGTCACCATTCGCGCAATTTCACACGCAAACGGGCGATGGACTGGCTGTGAAGCTGACACACGCGTGACTCCGTCACACCCAGCACCGCAGCGATCTCTTTGAGGTTCATGTCCTGTTCGTAGTACATGCTCATCACGTACTGCTCGCGTTCAGGCAGGTTCTTGATGGCCTCGACCAGCGCGTGACGCATGCGGTGGTCCTGCAGCAGGCTCAGCGGGTCGTTGCCTTCGTCGGTCACGTGGCGATCCAGGAAGTCGTTGTCGCCGTCCTCACCACTCATGTCTTCCAGGTAGATGAGCTGGGTGCCACGCACCTTGCCCAGCATTTCCTGGTAATCCGACAGCGACATCTCCATTTCCTTGGCGATCTCGCTTTCATGCGGCGCACGGCCCAGGCGTTGCTCCAGCCGGTGCACCGCCGATTCGATGTCGCGCTGCTGCTTGCGTGTGCCACGGCTGAGCCAGTCGGCCCCGCGCAACTCGTCGAGCATGGCACCTCGGATGCGTTGCGTGGCGAAGGTTTCGAACTGCACCCCCTGACCGGCGTCGAACCGGGTGAGCGCGTCGGTCAAGCCGATCATCCCCACTTGGATCAGGTCGTCGATCTCGACGTTGGCCGGCAGTTTGGCGATCATCTGATGGGCCAGACGACGCACCAGCGGGCTGTACTGACGCAGCATGGAGTCGATGTCGAGACGTCCTTTGGCGGTGTACATGTGAGTCTCCGAGAACTTCAGTTGATTGCGGGGGCGCGCCGGGCCGGCAGCGCCGCTCCGGGCGAGATGAGGTGTTCGAACGCGGCGTCGCCCAGTTGCACCGGCAAGGCGTGGCGCAACAGCTCCGAAGCCATTTGCATCAGGCCACCAGGCACATCCGATTCGGGCGGGGCCAGCAGGTCGAGTTCCTGCCAGTCGCGCTGGGCCACGCCCAGGAAGGTGTCCGAGCATTCGGCCAGGCGGCGGGCCACGGTGCGGGCCTGGCGGCTGATCGGTGGCGCGCACACGATCAGCTCGTAGATCATCCAGGCGGCCCGAGCGCTGAACACCTTGATGCCGGCATAGGCTTCTTTGAGGCCGTCAGCCAGGTCGTTGGTGAACACGAGGGGGCGCAGGTCATGGCCACGGCCACGCTGGGCAAAGAGCCGCACCAGCTCTCCGGCCGACGCGTGCACCAGCACGACATCGCACTTGGGCGCGGCATCGGCCAAGGCGTCCAGCAGGCTGCCGCAATGGCCGCGAGCGTCGACGTAGCGCAGGGGCAAGCCTCTGGCCGGCATGTAGCTGACGTGGGAAGACAGCACTTCCATGCCCTCGGACAGGTCGAACTCCGCCAGTTCGTGGGGCGGTCGGGCCTGGTCGCTGGCGTCCACCACCAGCACCCTCAGGCCCATGGTGGCGTAAGCGGTGCACAGGCGCTCCAGCACCAGGCCACCGCAGCCCGCGGCGCGGTTGACCATGACCGGGATGAAGCGCAGCGAGCGCGTGGCAAACATCTGCCTCAGGCCTTCGGCCTGGTCGGCGGGCGCACGCGAGCCCAGGCGCGCGTGAGCTGAAGTGGGAGGCACTGCGGACTTCATGGTTCAGACTGCACCCATGGCCATGGTTTCAGCGGTCGGCGGCACGGCGAACACCAGGCTCACCTCGTTGGGGTCCAGGCGGTAGGCAGGGTTGAGACTGGCTCGCAAGGCGCGGTGCACCAGCGCCTGCGCCGACAGTCGGTGCCAATCTTCCGGCACCCGTTGGCCGTTGGCCACGCCCAAGACCTTGGCCTTGTGACGAATTAACGTATCCAGGGCCGGACCGAGCTTCACGGCCTCGTCCAGCTTGGAGAGGATGACGCCGGCACACTGGTCCACCCGGTAGGCGTGCATCACGTCCTCGATGGCGTCGCCCTGGGCTGCGGTGTTGACCACCAGCAATTTGCGGATGCTCGGGTGCGCAAGCATGTCGAGCAGCTCCTTGGTGCGGCCGTCGCGCTGGGCCATGCCAGCGGTGTCGATCAAGATCAGCTTCTTGGACGACAGCAGGTCGAGCAGGTCTTCGAGCGCGGCGCGGTCGTGGGCCATGTGCACCGACACCCCCAGGATGCGACCATAAGCTCGCAGCTGGTCGTGGGCGCCCACGCGGTAAGCGTCCAAAGTGATGAGGCCCAGGTTCTGCGCGCCGTACTTGGCGGCGAACACCGCGGCCAGCTTGGCGCAGGTGGTGGTCTTGCCCACCCCCGTCGAGCCCACCAGGGCGACCACGCCGCCCAAGTCCTCGATGGCCGGTTCCTGGTCGGCGGTGAACAGGTTGCGCTGCAACACCTGGGTGGCCCACTGCACTTCGTCGTGCTGGCCATGGCTGACTTCGGTCGGCATGGCGTCGATCATCTTGCGCACCAGCACCGGCGAGAAACCTGCGTCCAGCAGCTTGTGGGCCAGGGTGGCCTGGGCGGGCGTGCGTCCCAGTCGTTCGATGAAGGCGATCGTCTCGAAGCGCTCCTTCATCATCTCCCGCATGGCGCGCAGCTCGCCCAGCATGTTGGCGTTGGCGTCCTGGGCCGCCTTCAGTGCCGACAGGGTGGCGGCGTCAGGCTGAGCGGGGCGCACGGCTTCACGCGCCGGGCGCATCTTGTCGAGCATCAGGTCGTTGTGTTCACTGCGCAGCGGCACCACCTGGGCGCGCGGCGCAGCCGGCTCCGGGCGCTGGCGCACGGGCTCGTGCACTGGCTCACGCACAGCTTCGCTGGCGGCCACTTCCAGGGGCGACGCGACGGGGGCAGCTCGGCGCGGCGCGGCGGGCGCCACAGGGGCGACGGGGGCCGACGGCGCGGCAGGCCGGGCCACCGCCGGGGCAGCGCGTTGCGGCACAGGGCGCTCGGGCTCGAGCATCGGTTCACGCAGGTGGCCGCCACGGTCCATGGCGCCGAGGTCCACCCCTGCGCCGGGCTCGACGTGGGCCGCGTTGCCCGAACCGAAGCGCTGGCTCAGCCGGGTGTCGGCCGTGGGGGTCATGGCCGGCTCGGTGCGGGCCAACATGGCGGCCTCACGGCGCTTGAGCATGCGTTCACGCACATAGTCCTGGAAGGACAGCGTGCTCATGGCCAATTGCTTGACGTCGTCCTGCACGGTCGACGCCAGGTGTTGCATGGTTTCGCGGGCCTGCTTGCCCAGCGGCTTGCGGCTCGCCGGGGCGACGGCGTCCGCCGGCTCCATGCGCTCACGCGGCGTGGCCTGGGCGCGGGGCTCTGGTTCGGCTGGGCCGGCCAGGTGGTCAGCGGCCGGGACGCTGTCGGCGGCCATGGCCAGGATCTCGATGCCGCCTTCAGGCGCCGGCTTGGTCGACAGCACCACGGCTTCGTCGCCGAATGCCGCCTTGACCTTCTGCATGGCCTCGCGGCTGTTCCGTCCAGTAAAGCGTTTGACGTTCATGCGTGGCCTCCGATCAGGGTACCAATGCGGATCGAGTGGGTTTCAGGGATTTCGCTGTGACCCAACACCTTGAGGCGGGGCGCAGCGCGCTTGAGCAAGCGGGCGAGCGAGGGACGGATGGCGTCCGGCACCAACAGGCAGGCCGGGTGGCCCATGTTTTCCTGGCGCTGGGTGGCATCCGCCGCCTGGCGGGTGAGGTGGTCTGCGACGCCCGGGTCAAGCATGGGCCCGTTGGCCGAGGTGAGCGCCTGGGTGAGCAGGCGTTCCAGGTCGGGGTCGATGGCGATGACGTCGAGCTCGCGCACGGGGCCGTAGATCTGCTGAACGATGACCGGGGCCAGGCCGATGCGGATGCGACGCGCCAGCTCGGCCGGGTCATTGACCACGTTGGGGGCGGCTGCGGCGTGTTCGGCCATGGTTTCCACGATGGAGCGCATGTCACGGATGTGCACACCTTCGTCCAGCAGGAGCTGGAGGACTTTTTGCAGGGTGGCGATACCGACCATCTTGGGAACCACGTCTTCGATGAGCTTCGGGGCGAGCTTCGTCACATGCTCAACCAGCTGTTGCGTCTCGACTCTGCCGAGCAGCTTGGCCGCATGGAGTTGCATCAAGTGTGAGAGATGGGTCGCCACCACGGTCGAGGGATCAACCACCGTGTACCCGGCCAATTGCGCGGCGTCACGCCGGCTTTCTTCCACCCACACGGCGGGCAAACCGAAGGCGGGGTCGGTGGTGGCGGTGCCCGGGATCGGGTTGGTGACGTGGCCGGGGTTGATGGCCATCAACATGCCGGGGAAGACCTCGCCCTCGCCCACCACGGCGCCCCGCAAGGTGATGCGGTAATGGCTGGGCTTGAGCTCCAGGTTGTCCTTGATGTGCACGGACGGCGGCAAAAAGCCGACTTCTTGCGCGAACTTGCGTCGAACGCCCTTGATCCGGGTGAGCAGATCGCCACCCCGTTCCTTGTCGACCAGCTGGATCAGGCGGTAGCCCACCTCCAGCCCCAGGGTGTCGACCGGTTGCAGGTCTTCCCAAGAGGCCTCGCCGTTGGACGTCGGGCCTTCTGCGGGCTTGTCCACCGGCTTGGGCGCCTTGCGAGCGGCTTCTTGCTTCTCGTGCAGCTTCCAGGCCCACCAGCCCAGGCCGCTGGCCACCGGCAGGAAGACCATGGCCGGCATGCCCGGGATGACGCCCAGGAAGCCCATGATGGCCGCGGCCACGCCCATGACCTTGGGGTTCTCGAACATCTGGCCCATGATCTGGGCGCCCACATCCTGTTCCTTGCCCACCCGCGACACCACCATGGCAGCGGCCACCGAGATCAGCAGGCCCGGGATCTGCGCCACCAGGGCGTCGCCCACCGCCAGCAAGACATACGAGCTGGCGGCGTCGCCAGGTGACATGCCGTGCTGCACCAGGCCAATGACGAAGCCGCCCACGATGTTGATGAACAAGATGAGGATGCCGGCCATGGCGTCGCCACGCACGAACTTCGACGCACCGTCCATGGAGCCGTGGAACTCGGCCTCTTCGCCCACTTCCGCGCGGCGGCGCTTGGCTTCCTTCTCTTCGATCAGGCCGGCATTGAGGTCGGCATCGATGGCCATCTGCTTGCCGGGCATGGCGTCCAGGGTGAAGCGGGCGCTGACTTCGGCGATCCGCTCCGCGCCCTTGGTGATCACCACGAAGTTGATCACCACCAGGATGGCGAACACGATCAGGCCCACCGCGAAGTTGCCGCCGATCAGGAAGTGG
>JBEEJT010000343.1:0-41066 GCA_041169085.1 Pseudomonadota bacterium
CGACGACCTTCGACCCCTGGGGGGTGGTGGCCAACGAAGCCTGTGCTTCGGGCGTGCCCATCATCACGACGTCGGTGGCGGGCGCCTCGGGTGAGATCGTCCGCGATGGCGAAAACGGCGCCATCCTCCCGCTCGATGTTGATGCCTGGGCCCAAGCGGCGTGTCGCTTGCTCGAAGACCCGGCATGGCATGCCAGCCGTGCGCAGGCGGGCCTCAGGTTGGTGCAAGGTCACACCTTTGCGGCGGCCGCTGAAGGCATTCGTCAGGCGGTGGTCTATGGTCTGAAGGCGCGTCGAGCATGACTGGAGATTTGCGCGTGCCAAGCCGGGTGCTGGTCCTGCACAACACCTACCAGCATCGCGGTGGCGAAGACGCCGTGGTGGAGTCCGAAGTGGCCTTGATGCGCCAACATGGCGTCGAGGTCTGGACCCACCTGGTGTCCAACGACGAGATCCATGAGCGCAACAAGGCGGTCGTGGCGGCGGAGACGCTGTGGTCGCGTCGCCAGGTGGCGGCGGTGCAAGCGTTGCTGCGGCAGCATCGGCCTCAGGTCGTGCACGTCCACAACACCTTCCCCTTGCTGTCGCCTGCCGTCTATTGGGCTTGTCAGCGTGAAGGCGTGCCGGTGGTGCAAACCTTGCACAACTTCCGGCTGGGCTGCCCTCAGGCCATGTTCCTGCGCGAGAACCGGGTGTGTGAAGACTGCCTGGGCCGCACGCCTTGGCCCGCAGTGAAGCACAAGTGCTACCGGGACTCGGCTTTGCAGACGGCGGTGTCGGCACTCAACATTGTTGTGCATCGCAGCTTGGGCACTTATCGCCATCAGGTGGACCGCTTCATTGCGCTCAATGGCAATGCGCGCTTGAAGTTCATCGAGATGGGCTTGCCTGCCGACAAGATCGTGGTCAAGCCCAATTTCGCCGAACCGATCGCCGAACCGGCCTGGTCAGGCCGCCAAGGCGGCTTGTTCGTGGGGCGCTTGTCCACCGAGAAGGGGATGGCCACCTTGCTGCAGGCCTGGGATCAGCTGTCCGCCCTGCCGGATGGGGGGCGGCTGAAGGTGGTGGGCAAAGGGGAGTTCGAAGCGGACTGGGCCCGGCGTGGGGACCAGGTCTACCTGGGTTTCAAGCCCTTGAGCGAAGTCATCGAGCAGATGCGGCGCAGCCTCTATGTGTTGGTGCCCAGCATTTGTTATGAGAACTTCCCCCGAACCATCGTCGAGGCGTTTTCGGTGGGGGTGCCCGTCATCGCCAGCCGCATGGGCGCCATGGCCGAACTCATCGAGGATGGGGTGACAGGCCTGTTGGTGACGCCGGGTGACGCACAAGACCTGGCCGATAAGATGCGCTGGGCGCAATCTCACCCGGAGGCCATGGTCGAGATGGGGCGTCAGTCCCTGGCGCGTTACGAGCGTCTGTACACGCCAGAGGCCAATTTCGCCGAACTGATGGCGGTGTACCGCAGCGTGTTGCGCTGACGGACGCTGAGGGCGATCAGAACTCGTTGATCACGCTGCCCACCAGCTTGGCCGGGCCCAGCGAAACGGTGCGCACGAGCTGTTGCAGCGAGGGGATGCTGGTCTTGTCCTGGCGGGCCACCATCACGGCCGCGCCGGCCTGTGCGGCCACCACGGCGCCATCGGTGCCTTGGGCGGCCGACGGTGTGTCGATGATGATGCGGTCGAACTTGGTCTTGAACTCCTTGAGCATCAGGCCCAGGGCATTGCGTTCCAGCAGTTCAAGCGGGTTGGGCGGGCGGGCGCCGGCAGGGATCAGGTACAGGTTGGGCAGGCCATCGACCGAGTGGATGACCTTGGAGGCCACGCGGCCCGACAGGATGGCCGACAGGCCGCCGCTGCGGTCGTTGATGCCGAAGATCTCGTGTTGGCGCGGGTTGCGCAAGTCGGCGTCGATCAGCAGGGTGCGGCCAGGCAACTGCGAGAACGCGGCGGCCAGGTTGGCGGCGAAGTAGGACTTGCCGTCGCCGCTGTTCGGGCTGAGGATGGCGATGGCGGGGCGAGGTGCGTTGCCGCTGTACACCTTCATGATCAGGTGAGAGCGGATGGCGCGGATCGCCTCGGCCTTTTCCGTGAACGGTTGCGTGACGACCACCAGGTCTTGGTGGTAGACCGCTTGCCGCTGCGCGTAGGGGTAGTGGAACTGCTGGGCCAGCGCCCACAGCACGTCATCGGAGTTGGCCAGGCCCAAGGCCACGGCGGCTTCGCCGAAGCGCACGCCGTTTTCGCGCTGGTACGCCAGGATCTGTTCGATCTGTTCGGGCGACAGGTTGTTGGCGTCGCGAATGATCTCGCCGATCGAGCGTTCGTTGCCGGCGGCTGGGGCCTCGTTGAAGCCCGTTTCAGGCGGCGGCGGGTCCTGCATCAGACGCGAGGCAGAGAAATGGCTGGTGCTGCTCATGGTGTGGGGTGTCCTCTCTGATGGTGCTCGGTTCAGGGCGCAGACAAGCTGGCGTCAGACCGGGCGGTCGAGGGGGCGGCCAGGATGGGGGACACGGTCGAGTTGCGACGTTGCAGCAAGGCCCGCAGGCCACGCGGCTTCTCGCTGTTGGGCAGCACGCCCAGCACAGGCATTTCGAACACTTGAACCAGGTCGAACGGGCCACGCACACGGCGGTCGAACATCTCGACGAGCACCACGACGATCAGGCCCAGCAACGTGCCCAGGCCGAAAGCGACCAGGCCGTTGATCACCACGCGGGGCGACGAGTGGGTGGGCGGCTCGGTGGCTTCGCTCAGCATGTAAACGGGCGACTGGCTGCTGTTGCCTTCCAGTTGCGACTGGGTGGCGCGGGCTTCCACCAGCTCATAGGTGCGCTGGGCCATGTCGACTTCACGCTCCAGCACTTGCAGTTCGGAGCGCTGTTCAGCGAGTTGCAGCACACGTTGGCGCTGGGCTTCGAACGCGGCTTGGAGCTGGGATTCACGCGAACCGTAGATCTCGTCGGTCACCTTGACGCTGGCGCTGACCTTGCCGATTTCGTCGCGCAGGCGACGGCGCTTGGAGTCCAGGTTGGCCTGGGTTTCTTGCAGCACCGGGTGTGCTGCGCCGTATTGCTGGCTCAGCTCCTGCACCTTGGCTTCGAGCGTGGCCACGTCGGCCTTGAGCGTGGCGACCACGGAGCTGGACAGCACGTCCGGCACCGTTTCCGGGTTGGTGCGCGTGGCACGGGTGCGGCTGCTGGAGTCGGTGCGGGCCGAGCGGATGCCCGTGATCTGGGCAGCCAGCTCATTGAGGCGGCCGGTTTCGTAGTCCATGCGCTCGTCGGTGGCGACGATGCCCTTTTCGCGTTTCGCCGTCGACAGCTTGTTCTGGGCGATTTCGAGCTTTTGACGGGCGAGCTTGGCGCGTTGGTCAAAGAAGTCGGCGTACTTGCGAGCCGGGTCGACCTTCACGCTCACGGTGGCGTCGATGTAGGCACGAGCGTAAGCGTTGGCCATGGCCGCTGCAAAAACGGGGTCGTTGCCGTCGTAGTTGATTTCAATGACGTTGGATTCGCGGGCGGGCTGGACGTCCAGGCCTGAGCTCACGAATTCGGCCAGCCAGGCGATGTAATTGCCTTTGCCCTTGGTGGCCTTTTCCCAGCTGGCGCGCATGGCGGGCAGCTTGTCGATGCCCATGGTGTTGACCACGTTGGTCGCCACCCGGGGGCTCTTGATGATGTCGATCTGCGTGGCGAGGAAGCCGCCGGAGTAGGCGCCGGCGCCGGCCAGGGCGGACACCGGGTCAGGGCGCGGGTCGGCCATCACGGTGGCTTTGGCGCTGTAGCTCTTGGGGAGCAGCAGGCTGACGACGACGACCAGCGTCACCATCGTCACGACGATGGAGACAAACAGCACCCAACGGGCGCGAAGGATTCTGAAAAACTGGTCAAGCGTCATGGCTCAATCACGTGAGGTCAACAAAACACGCCGGGGCCCGCAGTGAGAGGGGCCCCGTCCTGTGTCATCGGGTGAGGGTCACTTCAGGCCCGACAGACCCTTGGACAGCGCGCTGGCGTCCAGGTTGGCGCTGGCGGCTTCGGAGGCCACGGCCGGTGCAGCCACCGATGCTGCTTCGGTGCCCGATGCGGTGGCAGCGGCTGCGGCGGCGCTGGCGGGCTTCTCTGCGAACTTGCCGATGTACTCGATCTTGGCGGCTGCGCGCAGCTTCTTCATCTCGGCCTGGGTGAACTCGCGGCGGCGGTCGGCGGTCAGGAACTGCTCGATGGCCGGCTTGGCTTGTTCGAAGGTGACCGGCTGGCTCTTGGAGGCCACCACCAGCACGGCCTTGAAGCCGTCCTTGGCGGTGATGTAGAGGGCTTCGCCGTCGCTCACCTTGGCGAGTTGGTCGATCAGGCCCAAGGGCAGGTTTTCTGCGGCTTGCGTGGTTTGCGTGGCGTTGAACTTGATGCCCGAAGCCTTCAGCGTTTCGATGAAGTCGTTGACGCCCTTGGTGGCGCGCAGCTTTTCCATCACAGGCTTGTACTGCTCAGGCGTGGCCGGCACGGTGAACTCTTGCAGGGCGTAGACGCGGCGGTTCGAGAACAAGGCGGGCTTGCTGTCGAAGTACTTGCGCAGGTCTTCCGGCGTCGGGTTGCTGGCGCCTGCGGCGGCCGAGCGCTCCAGGTAAGCACGGGCCAGCACGTTGCGGCGCATCGTGTCGAGCAGTTGCACCACTTGCGGGTCGCGGTCGAGCTTTTGCTCTTCGGCCTTTTCCACGGCCAGTTGCTGGTCGATCAGGCCTTCGAGGATCTGGCGGCTGGCGGCGTCGGCTTGCTCGGGCTTGAGGTTGGGCTGGCGCTCCAGGATCTGGTTGATCTGGTGGACGGTGACTTCCGTCTTGTTCACGCGGACGGCGGCCTGGGTGGCCTTGCCTTCTTCCTTCTTGTCATCGCCGCAACCGGTCAGGGCCAGCGCTGCAACGGCAATGGGCAGGACGGCCATCAGGCGGGTGGCGCGGGAAAAAGCTCGGACTTGCGGACGGTTGGACATGATGTGGCGGTACGAGGTGTTGAAATCTGTTCGGTTCATGCGCTGAACCCGACTTGGGATCAAGGGTGAGGGAAAAGGTTCCCTGTCAAATGTCAGGGCAAACGATGATCTTTCGGCCGTGTGTCAGCAAGCTGAAGCCCTGGCAGCGCGCTTGTTGCGCAGCACGCTGCGCAAGCCTCCCAGCATCGAGCCTGTGATTGCGCCGCAGAAATGCACCCAGGGGGCCACGTTTATAGCCGACCGAGGGTCGGCGACCAGGGTGAATTGCCAGGGGTTTTCCATCAGAGTCTTCGCGATCAGCGCCGCGAGCGCCAGGCCCAGGGCCCAGCGGGGCTCGTGCCGATCGGGGGCCAGCAGGCGCTGGGTCAGCAGCAAGGCCGCGGCGGCGTGCAGCACGCCGGAAAGCCCGACGTAGTGGTGGAGCGACGTTTGGGCCACCATGCCCAGCTGGGTGAGCGGCCAGGCGAGGGCGGCCAGCAGCCAGGCGTCGGTGCGTCCGGCCCGCCAGACGTGGCCCAAAGCGGCGATCAGCAGCCAGGCACCCAGGTTGCGCCAGAGGTGGGGGGCACTGCCGTGCAGCCAGGCGGTGGTCCACCAGACCCAGGCGGGCTGGCCGAGCCCCAGGTCAGGGTGCAGCACCAGGGCGTGGGCGACCTCAGGCCAGGCCGCGTCGGGGGCGTTCAGGTCGACTTGCGGCAGCAGCAGGGCCGGCAGCCCCAGGGCCGCCATCGCCAGCCACCAGGCCGCTGGACGGGCGGGGCGCATTCAGCCCTGGCCAGGGAAGGTGTGGCGCCACAGCGTCAGGACGGCGTCGCGGTGGGGTGCCAGCGCCGACCAGGTGTCCGGGCGCAGCACGGTGGGGGCTTCGTCAAGGCGGGCGTGGTGCTGGGCTGCGCGCAGGGCACGGTAGGCCTGGGCGGCCTGTGCGCCCACCGGGGCGGGCACCAAGCCGGCGTCCTGTGCCCGCTGCAGCAGGGCGATGTTGCCCTTGTTGTCCAGCAGTTCGGGGTGCGCGTGGCTGTGGGTCAGGATCAGGTATTGCACGGCGAATTCGACGTCGATCATGCCGCCCGCGCTGTGCTTGAGGTCGAAATGGTCCGCCGGGGTGGGGTGGGCGTCGCGCATCTTCTGGCGCATGGCCAACACCTCGTCGGCCAGGGCTTGCGGGTCGCGCAAGGTGGTGAGCACCGCGCGGCGTGAGGCCTCGAAGCGCTCGGCCAGGGCGGGCTCGCCGGCGCACCAACGGGCGCGGGTGAGGGCCTGGTGCTCCCAGGTCCAGGCGGTGTTGCTGCCGCGCTGGCGCTGGTAGTCGTCGAAGGCGTGGAACGAGGTCACCAGCAGCCCGGAGTTGCCGTTGGGGCGCAGGGCGGTGTCGATGTCGAACAGCTCGCCCGCCGAGGTGCGCAGCGTCAGCCAGGTCACGAGCTTGCGGGCGAAGGCCAGGTAGGCGTCGACCGGGTCGGCACTGTCCGGGCCACCGCTGGGGTCGGGCTGGTCCAGCGTGTCGTCGTAGAGGAAGACCACGTCGAGGTCGGAGCCGTAGCCCAGTTCCTTGCCGCCCAGCTTGCCGTAGGCGATCACCGCGAAATGGGGCTCGTGGCCCACCGCCCAGGCGCCTTGCTTGCCGGGGCGCAACTGCAACTGGCGCCAGGCCCAGCGGATGGTCGTGTGCAGGGTGGCGTCGGCCAGGGCGGAGAGGTCGTCGGCGACTTCTTCGACGCTCAGCAGGCCTTCGACGTCGCGCACCAGGGTGCGGAAGACTTCGGCGTGGTGGGCGCGGCGCAAGGTGTCGAGCAAGGATTCTTCGTCGGCCTGGCCGGCGCGCGCCCAGGCGGTGTGGCGGTCTTCCAGGTCTTTGACGTAGGCGGCAGGCTCAAAGCGGCCCTGCATGAGGCGCGGGTCGGCCAGTTCGTCGATCACGCCAGGGTGGCGCAGCAGGTAGCGCATGGGCCATTGGGCCGAGCCCAGCAGCCGCAGCAGGCGGCCCAGCACTTCCTGGCGCTCGGCCAGCATGGACAGGTAGCTGTCCCGGCGCAACAGGGGGTTGAGCCATTCGATGAAGCGCAGCACCGGCGCCCAAGTGGTGGCGCTGGCTTCGCGCGCGGCTTCAGGGCTGAGTTGCGCGCCTTCTGCGGTGAGCTTGGTGGCCCGGCCGATCAGGCGCGCCAGGCGAATTTTGGCGCCGTCGTTGAGCAGGTTGACCTTGGGCTGGGCGGCGAAATCGCGCACTGGCCCGGCCAGGGCTTCGGGCAGCCGGGCGATGAAGTCTTCGCTGTCGACCGGCAGCGGCGGGCCGCCACAGCTCTTGCAGCCTTCGGCGGTGCCGCTTTGGCGGCCCTCGTGCAGCAAAGCGTCGAACTCGGTGGCCACGAACTCGCGCACGCTGCCCAGCGCATCGAGCAACTGGCAGGTGGCGCCGTGGCACTCGGGCGAGAGCACGGCGGCGCGTTGACCATCGAGCCCCAGCGATTCGGCGATCCAGCGCAGGTCGGTGTCTTGTGTGGGCAGCAGGTGGGTTTGCTGATCGTCGAGGTATTGGATGCGGTGCTCCACCCGACGCAGAAAGATGTAGGCCTGGGCCAGCCAGTTGGCGGTGGCGGCCGGCAGCAGGCCGCGTGCGGCCAGCCTGGGCAGGGCCTTGAGCGTGGAGCGGGTCCGGATTTCCGGGAATTGGCCGCCTCGCACCACCTGCAGCAACTGCACCGTGAATTCGATTTCGCGGATGCCGCCGCGCGACAGTTTGACGTCGTTGGCCCGCTCCGGGCGGCCGGCGGCGCGCCGGTTGGCCTCGTCACGGATCTTGCGATGCAGTTGGCGCAGGCCTTCGAACACACCGTAATCGAGGTAGCGGCGGTAAACAAAGGGCATGACCGAGCTGCGCAAGGCCAGCGCGCGGCCGTGGTGGGCGCCACCTGGCATGCAGCGCGCCGGGGCCACGATGCGGCTTTTGAGCCAGGCAAAGCGCTCCCACTCGCGGCCCTGCACGAGGAAATACTCTTCGAGCATGTTGAGCGACACCACTGGGGGGCCGGAATTGCCGTTGGGGCGCAGGGCCAGGTCCACGCGGAAGACGAAGCCGTCTTCCGTGGTGTCGCCGATCAGGGTGGACAGGCGGCGGGCCACCAGGCTGAAGAATTCGTGGGCGGACACGGCCCCGCGGGTGACGCCCCCTTCGCCGGGCAGGCCCGTGGTCTGGCCATCGTCTTCGTAGACGTAGATCAGGTCGATGTCGGACGAGACGTTGAGCTCGCGCCCGCCGAGCTTGCCCATGCCGATCACCCACATGTCCAGCGCCTGGCCCTGGGCGTCGAGCGGCTGGCCGTGCTTGGCGCGCGCTTCGGCTTCGGCCTGTTCGAGCGCGAACTGCAAGGTGGTTTCGGCCAGCTCGGTCATGGCGCGGCCGATGTCGGCCATGGGGGCGCCGCCTTCGACGTCTTCGGTGGCCAGGCGTTCGATCACCAACTGGCGGGCCACGCGCAAGGCGCTGCCCAGTTCGCGGCCGCCATCCAGGAAGTGCTGGATCAGGCGGGCGATGTCGGCGCTGCGTGGCACCCCGCTGCAAGCCGTCGCGAAAGCGGCCAACTCGTCGGGGTAGCGACGGCGGATGCGTTGCACGAAACGCGAGTGCGCGGCAGGGCTGACCGATTTGACGGCATCAAACGGGAAATCGAACATGGCTCAAGGCAGTCGAAGCGGTCAGGACAAAGTGATGTGCTAGGGTTGTCACTGGTCGAAGCCCGCAACCCGTTGCGATGGTAGAGCAGCGCCCAGGGTGATCGCCTGAGGGCTTCGACGGATGACTCCCCAGCTGCATGCCTTCGCCTTCAGAACCCACGCGCCCCGAGGAAAGCGGCGCGCCCCCTCCTGTTGCCGCCGCGCGGCCGGCCCGTGGCCGCCGTGCGGGCTGGCGGGTGGTGCGCGTGGTGTGGTGGTCTGCTTGGGGCATGTTGCTGGCGGCCGTGCTCGCTTGGGGAGCGCTGCTGGTCCTGATTCTGCCCCGCGTCGACACTTGGCGTGATGCCCTGGCTCAACAAGCCACGAAGGCATTGGGGCTGAGCGTGCAGATTGGCGCCGTGCAAGGCTGGCGCGAGGGCATTTGGCCGGTGCTGTCCCTGAAGGACGTCCAGTTCGTCGATGCCCAGGGTCGGCCGGGTTTGCGCCTGCCCGAGGTGCGGGCGCGCATTTCGATCACCACCTTGTCGCCCCGCGCCCTGGCCGACCGTGAGTTGAGGCTGGCCGACCTGGCCCTGATCCGGCCCGAGTTGGACGTGCGGCGCGACGCAGATGGCCACATCAGCGTGGCCGGTTTCGCGTTGCCCGAGCACCCGACTGGCGGTGACGATGCCGAGCGCGGCCTGGATTGGGTGTTGTCGCAGGCGCGCATCCGCATCGAGCAGGGCAGCGTGCGCTGGAGCGACGCGACCATGGGGGCGTCGGTGCTGTCTTTGCAAGAGGTGGACGTGTCGCTGGACAACCATTCCGGCTTGGGACGACGCACGCACAGCTTGCGAGTGGCGGCCACGCCGCCAGCCGGCTTCGGGCGGCGCTTCGAGCTGTCCACCACCCAGACGCAGCCGCTTTGGCAGGTGGGGGCGAAGGTCCAGGCCGTCGGCCAGCACTGGCCCTGGTGGCAGCGCTGGCATGTGCAGCCCACGCGCCCCAGCCAATGGTCGACCTGGTCGGGCGACGTGGCCATCGTGCTGCCCTGGGTGGACGTGCAGCACTTGCGGCAACACGTGCACTTGCCCATCGAAGTCGACGGCGGGCAAGGGCAGTTGCGTGCCGACCTGCAATGGCGCCTGGGTCAGCCGCAGTTGCTGAAGTTGCAGGGTGAGTTGCAGTCGGTGGCCCTGAAACTGGCCAGCGATTTGCAGCCCTTGGCGTTCAAGCGCCTGGCGGGCAGCTTCACCGTGGCCCACGCCGACGAGCGCTCCGACCTGGCCTATGACCAGTTGTCGTTCGAGTTGGCCGACGGTCAAGTGTGGCCGGCGAGTTCGGGCAGCCTGGTGTGGCGCCACACCCGCTGGCCCGACAAGCTCGGTGACGCGGTCTGGGCCTTGACCACCGGTGGCGAGGCCAAAGCCGACCGCCTGGATGTGGCCTTGCTGGCCCGCATCGCCGACCGCCTGCCGTTGGGGCCGGGCGTGCGCCAGGTGCTGGCCGATCTGGCTCCGCAGGGCGAAGTGCGCCAAGCCAGTTGGCGCTGGGAGGGCGTGCCCGATGCCCCCCGCAGTTTTCAGGCGTCGGCCGACGTCCTCGGCCTGTCGCTGGCGCCCGCAGAGGCCAGCGGGCGGCCTGGTTTGCACGGTGCGTCGGGCCACGTGGAGGCGACCGAAGCCGGCGGTCACGCCGAACTGAAGATGCAAGCCGGTTGGCTGGCCTTCCCGGGTTTGTTCGAGCAGGCCCAGATCCCGCTCGACAAGCTGCAAGCTCAGGTCCATTGGCAGGTCAAGCCGGCCACGGCGACGCAGCCAGCGCAGTGGCGGGTCGACGTCAACCAGGTGACCTTCACCAACGCCGACGCCACAGGCCAGCTCGAAGGCAGTTGGCAGACGGCCGGCTGGCTGGCGCCGGCCACGTCTCGCTTGCCAGGTCGGCTCCAACTCGGCGGGCGGCTGGAGCGGGCCCAGGCCACCAGCGTCTGGCGTTACCTGCCCATGACCTTGCCCGCATCGGCGCGCCATTACGTGCGCGACGCCATCTTGTCTGGCGTGGGCGAGAAGGTGCAGTTCGAAGTGAACGGCGACCTCGACGCCTTCCCCTTCCCGGAAGACAAGGGCGGGCGCTTCCGGGTGCGGGTGCCGGTGCGCGACGTGCGGCTGGACTACGTGCCCGCCCGCCTGCTCAGCGACCACGGCGAGGCGCCCAGCGCCATCTGGCCGGCATTCACCCAGTTGCAAGGCTTGTTGTCTTTCGAAGGGCAGCGCCTCGTGATCCGCGAGGCCTCGGGCCGCCTGGGCACCGTGGGTTCGGGCACCTTCGCCATGCACAACGTGGCAGGCCAGATCAACGACCTTGGCGCGGCAGACCCGCACCTCACCATCCAGGGGCAAGGCGAAGGGCCACTGGAAGATGCGCTCAAGTTCCTCGGCCTGTCGCCCATCGGCGAATGGACCGGGCAGGTCATGGCGCCCGCTCGGGCCCAGGGCCATGGCAAGTTGAACCTGTCGCTCGACATCCCGCTGGACCACACCATCGACACCCATGTGCAAGGTGAAGTGCTGCTGCCGGAAGACGGCAGCGCCAGCTTGCGCATGCAGCCTGGCCTGCCTCAACTGGCGCGCCTGACCGGCCGCATCGGCTTCACCGAGTCGGAGCTCAAGGTCAAGGCCCATGCCCACGTCTGGGGCAACCCCATGGAGATCACGGGCCACCGCATCCCCAACGGCCAGATCCGGTTCGACGCCCAGGGGCCGGTCACGGCCGCTTCGCTCGCCGAGGCACGTGAATTCGCGGTGTTGCCCATCCTGGCGCCTCAGCTGTCGGGCGAAGCCCCGGTGCGGGTGACCATCGCCATGAACCCCGATGCGCAAGGCCACTTGCCGCCGGGGCCGACGGTGTGGGTGCAGTCCAGCATGCAAGGCATGCAGGGCAACTGGCCGGCGCCCATGAACAAGGCGCCCGCCGCGACCTGGCCCCTCAAGGTCACCTACCGGCCCGACGACCCTCAGGGCTTGAAAGACGCGATCAGCGTCGAGCTGGGGCAGGCCAGCCCTACGACGCCACAGCTGCAAGTCGAGATCCGCCGAGACGTGAGCGGGCCCCATGCGCGCTTCCTGCGCGGCAGCATCCAGCTCTGGCAAGGCACCATGGCGGCGCCCAGTGCGCTGGTGTTGCCGGCGTCTGGCATGTCTGCGCAGGTCATGGTGCCCCTGGTGGACGTGGACGCCTGGCTGCCGGTGGTGCGCCAGCTGCAGGCCGATGCCAGCCAGGCCCCCACCGCCGGGGGTGAAAGCGCAGAGGTCTACCTGCCGCGCAGCGTGGCCGTGAAGACCGCCTTGCTGCAATTCAAGCAGCGCAGCCTCAAGGATGTGGCCGGCACCCTGGCTCACCCCAGCCAGGACGTGTGGCACGCCCAGCTCGATGCAGCCCAGGTGGCCGGCCAGGTCGACTGGCTGCCCGACGCCGGGGGCGGCCAGAAGCTCGTGGCCCGCTTGTCGCGCCTGGCCATCCCCCAGGCGGAAGCCCAGGCCCTCGCCGACCAGGCCGCCGAGCAGCTCACCGGTGGCGCCACCACCCGCCTGCCGGCCGTGGACGTGGTCATCGACCGCTTCGATTGGCGTGGCATCACGCTGGGCAAGCTCGAGGTGTTGGCCAGCAACCGTGCCGTGTCCAACCAGGCCCAGCCCGAGTGGCGGCTGCAGCGCTTCCAGGTCAGCAACCCCGAGGCCAAGTTGAACGCCGAGGGCCAATGGGCCCTGGCGGGCGGGGCCACGCGTGGCTCTGGCCGGGCCAGCGCGCTGTCGCGGTCGAGTTTCCAGTTCAACCTCGATGTGGCCAACAGTGGCAACCTGCTCACGCGCCTGGGCCTGCCCAAGACGGTGCAAGGCGGCAAAGGCAACCTCACGGGGCAAATCAGCTGGCAAGGCTCGCCGCTGGAGCCCGACCCCCTGAGCATGCTGGGCGACATCCGCATCAAAATCAGCGAGGGCCAGTTCCTCAAGGTGGACCCGGGCATGGCCAAGCTGCTGGGCGTGTTGAGCCTGCAAAGCCTGCCCAGGCGCCTGACCCTCGACTTCCGCGATCTGTTCGAGCAGGGCTTTGCGTTTGACGGCATCGATGGCGATGTGGCCGTGGGCCAGGGCATGGCCCGCACCCGCAACTTGCGCATGCGCGGCGTCACGGCCGTGGTGCTGATGGAAGGCGAAGCCGACCTGGCGCGCGAGACCCAGGACATCCACGTCTTCGTGGTCCCCGAGATCAATGCAGGCGGGGCCTCGCTGGCCTATGCCGCGATCAACCCGGTGGTGGGACTGGGCACCTTCGTGGCGCAGTGGCTGTTGCGCAAACAGGTGGCGGCCGCAGGCACGCAGGAGTTCCGTGTCAGCGGGCCATGGTCGGACCCGACCGTGGAAAAGTTGCAGTTGAAAGACCTGGACAAGCCTGCGGCGGAAGGCGCGGCCTCTGCGACGGCGGCTTCGCCGTCGCCAGCGCGCTCAGTGCAGCCTTGAGAGCTCGTAGACCAAGGCGGAGGGCAGGGCTTGCTCGATGCCTTGTGCGCCCACGCGGGCGATGCCCGAGGCCTGCAGCGCCGAGATGTCGAACGTGCGGCCCTGGGGCACCAGCTCGATGAACACGAAGTCGGGGACTTCGCTGCGGATGCGGAGGATCAGCCGCTCCAGCAAGGGTGAGCGCAACTCGTTGTCGAACACGATGGCGTGCGGCAGGCCCGTCTTGCAAAAGTCAACGGCCTCCTTCACCGAGCCGCAGACGTCGAGCACCAGGCCCATGCCCTTGAGCGACTCCTTCACCACCTGGCGCGTGTCCTTGCGGCCCACCACCGCCAGCACGTGGCTGCCCGCCAGGGGTTTGGAGTTCACCGAATCTTCGAAGCCGCTGGCGAGGTCGGCATCTTGCGGCTGGCCCATCAGGCTGGCCACCGTGGCCGGGAAGGTGATGTCGAGCGCCAGGAGGTGGCCGCGCACGGTGCGCGTCAGCGGCAGGCCCATGGCGCGGGCGGTTTGCTCCAGCAAGTGCCAGCGCAAGGTGCTGGCGCGGGTCAGCACCACGTCGTCACCTGGGTGGGGCACGTCGGGGGCGTGGGTCGGCACCTGGCAGCTCAAGTGGGCGTGAGCGGGCCAGCTGCGCACGTCGATGCGCAGCTCCACCGCGCCTTGGGCGCACTCCAGCCACCAATCCACCAGGTGGTTGAGCAGCGCGAACAGCATCGAGGCGTCGGCTTGGACCTCCACCGGCACCAAGGACTGGCTGATGCTCAGGCCATGGCCGCTGAGTTCCCGCGTGCGGTGCGCCAGCACGCTTTGCACCGTGTGGGTCAGGTGCACGAGTTCGTGGGTCTGGCGGATGCGGCCCGAGGCCAGCCGGGACATTTGTTGGCACAACATGCCGGCGTGGCGCGCGCGTTCCAGCTCTTCACGCAGCTGCCGCAAGCCCTGCCGGTCGATGCGCCCCGTGGTGGTGAGCGTGATCACCCGCTCCAGCGCCATGGTGAGGGGTTCGGCCAACTCGCGGCCCACCTGGCCCATGAGGTCTTGCCACCGCACCAGTTCCACCGCTGCTTCCAGGCTGTCGGCCCCAGGCGCGAGCTCACCAGCCGCTTCGGGGAAGAGGCTGGCGGAGGCGTCGGAGGGAGGCGGGGCAGGCGGCACGGGGGGGCTCTCTGAATTTGGCGCCAGTGTGGGATTTCCCACTGGCCAATGTCCATCCCGCGCCTGGGTGAATGCCAGTCGCGCCAGATAATGGGCCATGCGCCCAAGTTCTGCCCCGTTTCGCTTGCTCGCCCAGGGGGCGGGCGTGTGCGTGCTGGCGGTTTTGGTCGGTTGCAGCCCCGGGCTGGACTGGCGCGACGTGTCATTGACCGAAGTCGACGGCTTGCGTGTGCGCTTCCCCTGCGCGCCGGACGAGGCGGAGCAGCCCTTGCCCTGGCCGGGAGAAGAGGCACCCAGGATGGCTCGCGTGCACCATTGCCTGGCCGGTGGCAAAACCTGGGTTGTGCAGACCGTCACGGTCGACGACCTGGCGCAGGTGCCGCCCACCCTGGCCACCTGGCAGACCCTGTTGTCGGGCAACCTGAAGCAGGCCTTGGGCGGTGCGGCCGCCGAAGTGGCCACGGTCAGCGAAGCCGAAGAAGTGGACGTGCCCGGCATGGACACCGATCACCCGGCGATGGCCCACGACCTGGCCGCCGGCCCGGTGCAGGCCCCGGGTGAGCCCCCTGATGCGGTGCCCCACACCTGGCGTCGGGTGCGTGCGTGGCATTTTGCCCACGGGCACCGCGTGTTCGAGGTGGCCGTCTGGTCTGTCGAGGACCACAAACCTGCTCAAACCGGGGAAGATGTGACGCGGCCCTTCTTTGCGGGGCTGAAATTCCCGGGTTGAGTTGTCGATAATTCGGAAACTATGGCTGGTCTGCTGATCATCGCGCACGCGCCTCTGGCTTCTGCCCTGAAGCTGGCAGCGCAACATTGCTTTCCGGATGCCGCGCAGTCCTTGCAGGCGCTGGACGTGCCCCCCAACTTGCCGCCCGAGGAAGTCGCCGCGCAGGCGCGCTTGCTGTTGGCTGCGGCCCAGGCCGGCGACGACAAGGGCGAAGCGCTGGTGCTGGCCGACGTGTTCGGCGCCACCCCCTGCAACGCCGTGCAAAGTCTCGCCGACGGCGTGCGGGTCAAGGTGGTCACGGGCGTCAACCTGCCCATGCTGTGGCGCACCCTGAATTACGCCAGCCAGCCCCTGGAGACCCTCATCAACGTGGCCATGGCCGGCGGCACACACGGCGTCATGCAGATCGCCGCGAGCCGACAACAGAACCAGGTCAGCCAACCGACCCCTCATGATCAAGACCACCGTCACCATCAGCAATAAGCTGGGGCTGCACGCCCGCGCATCGGCCAAGCTGACCAAGCTGGCCAGCAGCTTCCCCTGCGACGTTCACCTCTCGCGCAACGACCGCCGCGTCAACGCCAAGAGCATCATGGGGGTGATGATGCTGGCCGCCGGCCTGGGCTCCCAGGTGGAACTCGAATGCGATGGCGGCCGCGAGGAAGAAGCGGCCCAGGCCATCGCTGCGCTGATCAACGACAAGTTCGGCGAAGGCGAGTGAGCCGCGCGGGGGCTCGCTTTGGCGTGACCCCCCCTTCACTTGGGTGGTTTCAAGGTGGAATCTGTCGCCAACCACGCTGACCACGTGGCCAGTCGGCAACATCTGCCTGCACTTCTCACGTTCTGACGGGCAAAGTGAGCGCCCATCCGTCTCGTTCGAGACTGGGGCGCACCGTGTCCGGCCGGTTGTTGGGCTGCAAATTCGGCGTCGCCCATCCATCCGATTCCAGGAGTTGTGAGATGAAGTCGCTTCGCGTTCGTTCCGTTGCCGCTGCTGCGGTGGCCGTGGCCCTGTCGGCCGCTTCCCTGTCGGCCCTGGCCGCTGAAAATGGCCTGCAGCGTTATTCCCCGGGCGTGGGTGGCTCGGACATGACCGCGCCGCTGGTGCCGGGCTGGTACTTCCAGCTGCCTTTCGTGGGCTACCACGCCAGCAAGGCCAAGGGCAACGACGGCAAGATCACCACCACCGCCGGTTCGACCGTTGAAGCCAAGGCCACCAACATGGCCTTCCTGCCCCGCCTGACCTACCTGAGCACCGACCAGTTCTTCGGCGGCAACCTGGGCGTGACCGCCATGCTGCCGCTCGTGCACCGCAAGGCCGAGTTCGTTTCGCAGTCGCCTTCCGTTGTCGTGCAGGGCCTGGTGGCGGCACAAAACGGCATCGACAACGGTGTGGGCGACGCTGAAATCTCCCCCATCGTGCACTGGGAGTTGAGCGACAGCCAGACCGTGACCCTGGCCCCCACGGTGGTCATCCCCACGGGCGACTACAAGGCCACGCAGCGCGTCAACGCCGGCTACGGCAACTTCTACACCTTCCGCCCGTCCGTGCAATACGCCTTCATCGGTGACGGCTGGGACGTGGGTGCGCGCGCCGTGTTGTCGTTCAACACCCGCAACAAGGACACCGGCTACCTGAGCGGCAAGATCTTCAACCTGGACTACCAGCTGATGAAGTTCGTGTCGGAAGACATCCGCGTGGGCCTGCAAGGCTACTTCGTGCGCCAGCTGTCCGCCGACAACTACGACGCCGGCAAGGCCGCCTTCCCCAACCCGCGCACCACGATCGTGGACGGCAACAAGATGAGCGTGAACGCCGCTGGCCCCGCCGTGTCGTGGATCAAGAACGGTGGCGAGATGATGGTCGAAGGCAAGGTCTTGCGCGAGTACAACGCCCGCAACCGCTTCGAAGGCACCGCCTTCTGGCTGACCCTGTCCAAGCCTTTGTGATTGGGGCTGGAGGTTCCCGGCCATGAACGACCTGCATTTGCCTCTCGTCCGTCAGGCCTTGCAGCAAGCCTGCCGGGAGCCTGATCTGCAACGCCGCCACCTGTTGGCGAGCGTGGCCGTGGCTGCGCTGCTGCCTTGGTCCACCGCTGCGGAAGCGGCGGTGGAGCTCGAAGGCGTCGAGCTGCCTGAAACCGTCACGGCCTATGGCCAGAAGCTGTTGCTCAACGGCGCAGCGGTGCGCAAGCGTGGCTACTTCAAGGCCGACGTCACGGCCCTGTACCTGCCCGAGAAACGCACCACGGCCGAGGCCGTGATGAAGCTCAACGGCATCCGCCGCATCCAGCTCAACATCCTGCGCGAGTTCACGTCTTCGACGATCTCGCGCATTTTCCTGGCCGACTTCCAGCAAGCCGCCACCGACGAAGAGTTCAAGAAGCTCATCGAGGTCGTGGGCACCATCGGCTCCGCTTACAGCAACGTCAAGCGCGTGCAGCGTGGCGACGTGGTCAACCTCGACTGGGTGCCGGGCAAAGGTTGGATGGCGTCGCACAACGGCCGCCAGCTGACCGGTGACGGCAGCGGGCCCATGGCGATCAACAACGAGTTGGCCTTCCAGGTCTACATGCGCATGTACATCGGCCCCAATGCGCCGGAAGACATGCGCAACGGTTTGCTGGGCCTCACCCGGTTGCCACGCGTCAACCGCGACAACGACTGAAGCCTGCCCCAGGGCGCCAGGCCAGGCTCAGGCCGCTTTGGGGTAGTGCGAGGCCAGCATGGGCGGCAGTGGCGCGTCCAGCAGGCTGGCCAGCAAGCGCAGCGCGTCGGCGGTGTCGTCGGACAGCAAGCCCTGCGGGCTGTGGTTGAGGGCCTCCTCGGCCCAGGCCGACAGCAGCAGCGGGCGCACCATCCACGACAACTCCTGCACCCCGGCGAGGGCGTGCATCAGCGCGTCGGTGTCCGGCGGCTGGCCATTGTTGGCCAGGGGCTCGCCTTCGCCCAGGCGGGCCATCACGGCGCGCCACCAGGCCAAGCCGATGTCGCTGACGGGGCCGGTGGCCGTCTCTTGCGGCACGAAGCGCGCCACGTAGCCGGTCAAGGTGTTCACGTAGGCCTTTTCCAGCAAGCTCAGTTCTTGCAGCCCCTGGCCTTGGCCAGTGATGGGGCGCATGAGGGCAGGGCTGCCGCTGTCGTTGAGCCGGTGGCGCAGCACCATCCACCACAAGCGCTCGCGCGGGCTGACGCGGCCATCGGCCCGCATCAGGTCGCGGGCGGCTTCCACCAGCAGCCGTTTGTGGATCAGGGGGTGGCGGGCGGCCACGCCCACCAGGCGCTCGAACTCCGGCAGGCGCGACGTGGGCAGCAGGGCGCTGACGTCGGCCAGCAGGGCCTCGGGGTTCGTGGCTTCCATGGCGAGTCGGTGCCAGAGCTTGAGTTCGCGCCGGTTGCCCGGGTCCATCATCAGCGCCAGGATGGTCAGGCGGGTCTCGGTCGGGTCTGCGCGCAAGGCCATGCGGGCCAGGGCCTCGCGGTCGGCGTGGATCAAGGCCTGGCGCTGCGCTTCAGGCGTCAGGACGGGGGCGTCGAGCGTTTCGCCGGGCAGGCTGTGCACGGACAGGCCCGACAAGCCGGAGTGCAGGCGCCGGCGGGGCTCGCTGGCGTCCACGGGCAGGGCCGACGTGGGCAAGGGTGCATGGGCCTGGCCCAGGGCGTGGCGCACGCGGCCCTCCAGAGAAGGGTGGGTGGCCAGACCCGGCATGCCCACCGGGTCGTGAAACGCCAGGAAGGCCAGCATGTCGGCGCAAGGGTGCTGCATGCGGCCGCGCATCATGTGGTGGTCGTGCAGAAGCTTGCGCAACACGTTGCCGAAGTCCTGGCGCTGCTCGACGAGTTGCAGGGCCGTGCCGTCTGCGGCGCGCACGGCGGCCCGCGACGAGGGCGCTTGCAGCATGCGGCCCGCCACCCAGCCCAGCCAGCCCGCGGCGCGCAGGCTCAGCCCGCCCAGCCACCGCAGGGGCGACACGCGCTGGCGCCGCCCGGGGTGCATCCAGATCTGGCCCAGGCCGTGCAGCCACGACAGCGACCACACCAGGGCCAGCCGTTGCAAGGCTTGCGCCTGGCCGAGGTCACGCAAGCGGCCGAAGGCGTGGGCCAGCAGGGCGCGCAGCTCTTCCCGGTTGAGGCGGTCGAGGGCGCCTTGGGTCACGCACAGGGCCAGGTCGCGCCGGTGGCTGCCCAACACGATGGCATTGATGCCGGGCTCGTGGGGCAGCACGTACACCGCCGGGACGGCCTGACCTTCCAGGATCACGAGGTCGTCGACGAGGTTGAGCAAGCGGCGCTGCAAGGCGTCTTGAGGGTCTTCGGGCACGGGCTGGCCACCCAGCCACAAGGCGGTTCGCTGGACCCCACCCTGGCGCAGGCGTTGCCAGGCGATGACGCCAGCCAACAACGTGACCCCCACGACGGTGGCGGTGATGCCCTCGAAGAAGCCGGCCGGGAAGCCCATGCTGTAGGGCAGGAAGAACTTGTAGCCCAGGGCGCACGTCATCACGGACGTGACCGTGAGCGTGGTCAGCAGCAGGCCGTAGCGCAGCCACAGCCCCAGAGGCTGGAGCGCGCGGGCGGCGGCGTCGGGGAGCTTGGGCATGGCCGACATGTCAGGCGGTGGTGGCCGGGGCCGGCGTGGGGGCCACGGCCCGGCTGGCGTCGATGCGGCTGGGCGACAGCGCCAGGCTGGCGGCGGGCTGCAGGCCAGCCAGACGGGCCAGGGCGCGGGTGGGCCAAAGGGCGGCGGCTTCGTTGAAGGCGGCAGCCGCATCGTTGTGCAGCCCGCGGGCGAAGCGGGCCTGGTTGTCGGCTTGCTGCAGTTCGTCGAGCAAGGCGTTCACGCTGGTGGCCTCGTCTTGCAGGTCACACGCGCTCACGGCTTCGACGAGCCGTGCGTGCGCTTCCTGGAACAGGTCTTCGGCCATGGAGCAGGCCTGGATGGGGCCGCTCTGGTGTGGGTGGCCCTTGACCAGCTGGGTGGCGGCCATGACCTGGCTGCTGGCGGCCTGCAGGCGCTCCAGCGCGTCATGGGTGTGGGGCAGCAAAGGCCGCAACGTGGCTTGCACGGCGGGCACCACGCCATGGCGGCGCTGAAGCTGGGTGTCGAGGTTGGCGAACGCGGCCTGGATGTCGCCGCGCAGCTTTTGCAGCCGGCTGTAGGCGCCCACCGCCCACAAGAGCAGCACGCCCCCGAGGCCCACCCACCACACTTGGCCGCCGCTCATGACGCCGCCAGGAAGGCCGCGTGGCCTTCTTTGCGCAGCACACACGCCGGGCAGCTGCCGCAGCCATAGCCCCAGGCGTGGCGGTGTTCGCGGTCGCCCAGGTAACAGGTGTGTGTGTGTTCGACCACCAGGTCGTTGAGGGCCGGGCCGCCCAGGTCATGGCTCAAGGCCCAGGTCTGGGCCTTGGTCAGCCACATCAGCGGGGTCTCGACGGTCATGGGGCCGTCCAGCCCCAGGCTCAGGGCCACTTGCAAGGCTTTGAGCGTGTTGTCGCGGCAGTCGGGGTAGCCGGAGAAATCGGTTTCGCACATGCCGCCCACCAGCACGGTGGCGCCACGGCGGTAAGCCAGCGAAGCCGCAAAGGTCAGGAAGAGCAGGTTGCGGCCGGGCACGAAGGTGTTGGGCAGGCCGTTGGCCTGCATTTCGATGGCCCGCTCACTGGTCATGGCGGTGTCGGAAATCTGCCCCAGCAGACCCAGGTCGAGCAGGTGGTCTTCGCCCAGCTTGTCGGCCCACTGCGGGAAGCGCGTGGCCAGTTCGGTTCGCACGTGTTGGCGGCAGGTCAATTCCACCTTGTGGCGCTGACCATAGTCAAAGCCAATGGTTTCCACATGGCGGTATTTCGCCAGTGCCCAAGCCAGGCAGACGGTCGAGTCCTGCCCCCCAGAGAACACCACCAGCGCGGTGCGTGGGTCGGGCGTGGAAGCAGCAAGGGCAGACATCGGTCGGGGCGCAAGGGGGGGCGAGGGCGGGCCGGTGTCGGGCGGCGCCAGAACGCGGTGCAAAGGGCGGTGCGCGCATGGTGCCCGAGAAGGCGGCAAAAGAGCATACCTGATGCCCCGCTTGTCCCCTGAGGCATTGCTGGCGTATGCCATGGGTGGGGCGGTTATGGGCGACAATACAGGGTTCACCGCCTTGCTCTTTTTGCACACCATGGCCGCCTTCAACGAAGAAACCGTCACCTCCGTTCACCACTGGAACGACACGCTGTTCAGCTTCCGCACCACCCGCGATCCCGCGCTGCGCTTCCACAGCGGCCACTTCGTGATGATCGGCCTGATGGTGGATGGCAAGCCGCTGATGCGCGCCTATTCGGTGGCCAGCGCCAACTACGAAGAACACCTCGAGTTCCTGTCGATCAAGGTGCAAGACGGCCCCCTGACCTCGCGCCTGCAACACCTGAAGGTGGGCGACAAGCTGCTCGTGGGCCGCAAGGCCGTGGGCACCCTGGTCGTCGACGACCTGCTGCCTGCGCCCAACCTCTACCTGTTCGGCACCGGCACCGGCCTGGCCCCGTTCATGTCCATCATCCAGGACCCGTATTCCTACGAGAAGTTCGAGAAGGTCATCCTGGTGCATGGCGTGCGCACAGTCAGCGAACTGGCCTATCACGACTTCATCACCGAAGACCTGCCCAACCACGAGCTGCTGGGCGACCTGGTGCGCGACAAGCTGCTGTACTACCCGCTGGTCACCCGTGAGCCCTTCCGCAACCAGGGCCGCCTGACCGACCTGATCGTCAACGGCAAGATGGCCGCCGACCTGGGCCTGCAGCCGCTGAACCCGCACACCGATCGCGCCATGATGTGCGGCAGCCCGTCCATGCTGACCGACCTGTGCAAGATCCTGGACGACCGCGGCTTCAAGATCTCGCCCCAACAGGGCGAGCCCGGCGATTACGTGATCGAACGCGCCTTCGTCGAGAAGTGATGCGCGTGGCCGTGGTCCGCAGCGCGGGCCATGGCCGGCATGGCCGCGTCGACAGCGCCCGACGCCCATGCAGGCATGCGCCGGGCCACCTGAGCCCGTGCCGCCACAGCCTTGGGATGGTCCCAATAGGCGTCGAAGAAATAGTGCATCACCGTGTTGACCAAAGGCTCGACGAAGGTGACCACGCCGGCAATCGTGTAGCTGCCCGTGATCGCGTAGGTCACCACGAAAGAGGTGGCCACGTGCATGACGCCGAAGGTTGCCGTTTTGGCCATGGTGATCTCCTCGAAACGGTGTGGGTGGTCGGTGGGGACCGGATGACGCCATTGTGGGGAGCGTCGCTCCTCGGGTCCATTTGATAGCCTCGAACTGATTGATAGGAATTGCCGATGCGTTTCAAGCTCCTGTCCGTGACCGTGGTGTTGGCTGCTGCTTACCTGCTGGCCTGGCCCATCCCCAACCAGCCCGTGTCCTGGAGCGCCCCGACCGACCCGGGGCGTGTCGGCCCTCACGCCAGCAACAACCGGCTGGCGGCTTTGAAGCAAACCCCGCTCGACATGGGTGGGGGCCATGGCCCCGAGCACATCTTGTCGGCCGGTGGGCAGCTCTACGCCGGGCTGAGCACGGGCGACGTGGTGCGCTGGGCGCCAGACGCGCCGCAGCAGCTGGTGCGCGTGGCCCACACCGGCGGTCGCCCTCTGGGCTTGGACATGGACGCCCAGGGCCGCTTGCTGGTGGCCGACGCCATGCTGGGCGTGCTGCGCATCAGCGGTGAGGGCGATCGGGCCCGCATCGAGCCTTTGCTCACCCAGGTGCAGCACCCGGTGCCCAATGACCCCGTGGCTTATGCCGACGCGATCAAGGTGTCGCCCGACGGCGCCACCATCTGGGTGACCGACGCTTCGCGGCGCTTTGGCGCCAAGGCCTGGGGCAGCACGTTCGATGCGAGCGTGCAAGACGCCATGGAGCACAGCTGCTCCGGGCGCCTCATCGCGCTCGACCCGGTCACCTTGCAGTCGCGCGTGGCATTGCAAGGCTTGTGCTTCCCCAATGGCCTGGCCTTCAGCGGCGACGGCAAGACGATGTTCGTGGCCGAGACGGGCACCTACCGGATCCTGGCGCTGGACCTGGCCAAGCTGTCGGTGATGCGCACCCCCCAGGGGGAAGCCGGCGTGCCCACGCTGGCCCAGGCCCTGCAGCAAGGGGCCGCGCGCGTGGCGCTCGACAACCTGCCAGGCTTCCCGGACAACCTGCAGCGCGCGCCCAGTGGCCGCATCTGGGTGGGCCTGACCAAGCCCCGCAGCCATTTGCTGGACGCCATGGCCGGCCACCCGATGTTGCGCAGCCTCGTGTTGCGCCTGCCCAAGGCCTTTTTGCCGGTGCCCAAGCCTTACGGTCACATCTTCGCTTTTGACGACAGCGGCCGCGTGGTGGATGACTTGCAAGACCCGCAGGGCGCTTACCCGGAAACGACCGCGGCCACCGAAGCCGGTGGGCGGCTGTATGTACAAAGCCTGAACGCCGCCAGCATCGGCTGGATGCCTTACAGCGGCCCGGGCCACTGAGCCCCGTTGGTGGTTGAGGGGCCAGGCGGGCCTCAGCGCAGCCAGGTGTCCCAGGCGGTTTTGGCCACCAGGGCGCCCACCACGGCGAGGAAGGCCAGGCGCACGAAGCCCGTGCCCAGGCGCAGCGCCAGGCGTGTGCCCACAGTGCTGCCGGCCACATTGGCCACGGCCATGGGCAGCACCAGCGGCCAGATCACGTGGCCCTGAGGGATGAACACGCTGAGCGCGGCCACGTTGGTGGCGAAGTTCAGCCGCTTGGCCGCTGCGCTGGCGTGCACGAAGCCCCAGCCCAGCAGCCTCACCAGCCCGAAGATGAAGAAGCTGCCCGTGCCCGGGCCGAAGACCCCGTCGTAAAGCCCGATGGTGGCGCCCAGGCCGGCGGCCCCCAGGCCTTCTGCCATGGGGCTCAAGTGGGGGGCATGGGCTTGGCCCAGGTCTTTGCGCCACCAGGTGTAGAGCCACACCAGGCTCAACACGATGGGCAGCGCCATGCGGAACTGGGCCGAAGGCACGCGGGTGGCCAGCCAGGCGCCCGTGAGCGAACCGGCCGCAGCCAACGCCGTGGCCACGGCCAGCCGCGCTTCAGGCAGCTTCACCCGCCGTGCGTATTGCCAGGCCGACCACCCCGTGCCCCACACCGCCGCCGACTTGTTGGTGCCCAGCAAGGTGGCCGGCATGGCCGAGGGGAAAAGCGCGAAAAGCGCGGGCAGGATGATGAGGCCGCCGCCGCCCACGATGGCGTCGATCAGCCCGGCGGCGGCAGAAGCCGTCACCATCACGCCGAGTTGCAGGGCTGAGACGTCCATGGGCACAGGTCAGGCAAAACAAAGCCCGGCCTGGGCCGGGCTTGCGGGGCAGCGCAGCGCCAGTTCAGCTGCGCACTTCGCCTTGGCCCAGCACCACGAACTTCATCGAGGTCAGGCCGTCGAGGCCCACCGGGCCGCGGGCGTGGAATTTGTCGGTGCTGATGCCGATCTCGGCGCCCAGGCCGTATTCGAAACCGTCGGCAAAGCGGGTCGACGCGTTGATCATCACGCTGGCCGAATCCACCTCGCGGATGAAGCGCATGCTGTTCGGGTGGTTGGTGGTGAGGATCGCGTCGGTGTGGTGCGAGCCGTAGCGGTTGATGTGGGCGATGGCCTCGTCCAGCGAGTCGACCACCTTCACGGCGATCACGGGGGCGAGGTATTCCTCGTACCAGTCCTGTTCGGTGGCGTCGACCACCTTGGCGCCGGGCACGTCGCTCAAGATGGCCTTGGCGCGGGCATCTGCACGCATCTCCACGCCTTTGTCGGCGAAGACCTTGCCGATCAGCGGCAGGAAGGCGGCGGCTTGCGCGGCGTGCACCAACAGCGATTCGGTGGCGTTGCAGGGGCTGTACTTCTGGGTCTTGGCGTTGTCGGTGACCTTCACCGCCAGGGCCAGGTCCACGACTTCGTCGACGTAGGTGTGGCAGTTGCCGTCGAGGTGCTTGATCACGGGCACCTTGGCTTCGGCACTGATGCGTTCGATCAGGCCCTTGCCACCGCGCGGGATGATCACGTCCACGAACTGCGGCATGGCGATGAGCTGGCCCACGGCGGCGCGGTCGGTGGTCTGCACCAATTGCACGGCGTTGGCCGGCAGGCCCACTTGCGTCAGCGCGGCCTGCACCAACTTCCACAGCGCCAGGTTGGAGTGGATGGCCTCGGAGCCGCCGCGCAGCACACAGGCGTTGCCGCTCTTGATGGCCAGCGAAGCGGCCTCGATGGTCACGTTGGGGCGCGACTCGTAAATCATGCCGAACACGCCGATGGGCACGCGCATCTGGCCCACGCTGATGCCGGTGGGGCGGCGGCGCACGTTGGTGATCTCGCCGATCGGGTCGGGCAGGGCGGCAACCTGCTCGCAGCTCTCGGCCATGGTGGCGATGACTTTGTCGGTCAGGCGCAGGCGGTCGACCATGGGGGCGGCCAGGCCGGCCTTTTCTGCAGCGCTCACGTCCAGCTCGTTGCGGGCCTTGAGCTCGCCTGCGTGAGCACGGATCTGGCCCGCCAGCGCCAGCAGGGCGTTGTTCTTGGCGGCGGTGCTGGCGGCGGCCATGGTGGTGGCGGCCACGCGGGCGGCGGCGCCCACGGCGGCCATGTATTGGTCAACCGGCAGCTCGGCAGAGGGGGTGATGGCGGTGTTCATCTCGCCATTGTCTCAAACCACGACCCGTTATGCTGGCCGACATGCCGCGCGAGCAGGTCATCCGCATCCAGGTCGACGTCCACACGGACGCCCCGCCCAAGCCGCCAGAGGGCCAGCCCTGCAATGGCTGCGGGCTGTGCTGCCTGGCCGAGCCGTGCCCCATCGGCGTGGTGGTGAGCCGCCGCCGCCATGGCGCTTGCGTGGCCTTGCGCTGGTCGGGCGGGCAGCGGCGATACCTGTGCGGGGTGCTGGCCGACGCCGCCACGCGCCTGGCAGCCGCTCGCGCTGCGGGCTGGCGTGGGGCGCCGCGTCGACTCCTGGCCGCCTGGTGGTGGCGCTGGGTGAGGCGCCACATCGCTTCGGGTGTGGGCTGCGACGCCTCCCTGGAGCCGGACGCCTGAATCGGCTTGGCGGCGGGCCGTTGAACAAGGCCCATGAATCCGGGTTTTTTCGCGCTATGCGAAGCCGCTCTCGTCCCTAGCATGAAGGCATGACATCGCCCATTCGGGTTATCGAATGGCGTCTAACTCACCTCATCAGGGGGCTCGCATGCGCAAGAAGCTGCTCCAGAACATCTTGTTTGCCGCCATGGCCGCCTGGGTCATGTACGGCACGGGGCTCACCACGCCCCTGGGCTTCGAGCAGGACGTGGCCTCGGGCACCGTGTCGGCCCTGGCCCTGCGTTGAACGCGCGGGCGGACGCGCTTCAGCGTCTGCCGAACATCATGGCGCGAGCCAGGCCCTGACGGACGGGCCGCGCCATTTGCATCAGGCCCAGGCCCCAGCCACGCAAGGTGGCCAAGGCGGGTGCTGGCCACGTGAAGCTCAGCGCCAGGAAATCGGTGGCGCCCACCAGCAGCAAGCGGTCGGGCTGCCGCTTCATCTCGAACCGGCGCAAGGCCGCACCCTGCATGCGCCGCGCTTCGTCGAACTCACCTTGTGCCGCCAGGCGGTCCACGCCCGCGTCGGCCATGGCCTGGAGCAACACCTGCACGTCGCGCATGCCCAGGTTGAAGCCCTGGCCGGCCACCGGGTGCAGCGTTTGCGCCGCGTTGCCGATGCGCACCACGGCGCCGTCTTCCACCAGCCTGTGGTGGGCGTTGAGCCCCAGCGGGAAGCATTTGAGCGCCGACACGCCCGTCACGCGGCCCACGCGCTCGTGGAACAAGGTGTTGAGCAGGGTCACGCGCTGGGCGTCGTCGAGGCCGGCCACCTGGTCGTCTGCCTGGGGCACGCACCATACCAGCGCCGCGCGCCGCACCGTCGGGCCCTGCACCGTGGGGGCCCCCAGCGGGCCGTCGGGCAGCGGCAGCAGCGCGGCCGGGCCGGAGGGGGTGAAGCGCTCGAACGCCACGCCCACCGGGGCGTCATCGGCCAGCGACACCTGGCCCACCCAGGCCGATTGGGCGTAATCGCGGCTCACGCCCTGGGGCCACTGCAATTTGGGCTGGTCGGCGAACACGCCGCCTTCGGCCACGACCGCGAGGTCCACGCGTTCTTCGGTGATGGGGGCGTCGGCGGCCGCGCCGGTGGTGGTGCGCAAGACCACGGCCCCGTCTTGCACGCTCAAGCCTTGCACACGGGTGTCGAAGCGCATCGCCAGGCGGGCCTGGCCGTCGGCCAGCGGTGCGCTGCCGGTCACCAGGGCCAGCCAGCGGGCCTGCAAGGGCATGACCAGGGCGCCATAGCTCACGACCGATCCCAGGCAACGCTGGCCCATGTCGTCGGCGGTGATGCGGACTTCCGGCTGGCCCGCGCCCGGCCAGCCCAGCGTGGGTTGCTGCTGGGACACGTGGACTTCGCGGATGGCGGCCCCCGAGGCTTCGACCTGCGGCCACACGCCCATTTGCGACAGGCTGTGCACGGTGCCCAGCGACAGCGCGAGGGTGCGGCCGTCGCGCGAAAAGTCTTGCGAGGCGGCTCGGGCGTCGAGCACGGTGATGCGCGCCTGTGGCCACGCCTGGGCCGCCATGAGCGCCAGGCTCAGGCCGGCGGGGCCGGCGCCCACGATGGCGACGTGCCAGGGCCCGGCGCCCGAGACCGGTTCAGGTGTGGCGGATTGGGCGGTGGCGTGGTGGTTCGCTGGCATGGTTGGGATTGTGCCCACAAGGTGTCACGAAGCGGGTTTCTATAATCAAGGTTTGCGCTTGCTCTGTGGCGGCCCTGGCCCTCGTTGTAGTCTGACGACGGCCACGCTGCGGAGCGCCCTTCACCCAGGCCTCCGCGCCGCCGACGCCTCCGAGATCGCGTGACCGCTACGACCACCCCGCTTTACCGCACCCTGGCCACTCCTGACATGCAGGAAGTGGACGCGGTGATCCATCGCCGCCTGTCTTCTCAGGTGGCCCTGGTCAACCAGATCTCGCACTACATCGTCAACGCCGGGGGCAAGCGTGTGCGCCCCATGTTGCTGTTGCTGGTGGCCCAGGCCCTGGGTGACCGCAGTGGCCACCGCCACGAACTGGCGGCCGTGGTGGAGTTCATCCACACCGCCACGCTGCTGCACGACGACGTGGTCGACGAATCCAGCCTGCGCCGGGGGCGCTCCACGGCCAACGCCATGTTCGGCAACGCCGCCAGCGTGCTGGTGGGCGACTTCCTGTATTCGCGCGCTTTCCAGATGATGGTGTTGACCAACCGCCTGCGCGTGATGGAAGTGCTGGCCGACGCCACCAACGTCATCGCCGAAGGCGAGGTGTTGCAGCTGATGAACATGCACGACCCCGACATCACGGTGGACGATTACCTGCGCGTCATCGAATACAAGACGGCGAAGCTGTTCGAGGCCAGCGCCCGCCTGGGCGCGGTGATCTGCGACGCCCCGCCTGAGGTGGAAGAGGCCTGCGCTTCCTATGGTCGCGCCCTGGGCACCGCCTTCCAGCTGATCGACGACCTGCTCGACTACGAGGGCAACACCGCCGAGCTGGGCAAGAACGTGGGCGACGACCTGCGCGAAGGCAAACCCACGCTGCCTTTGCTGGTGGCCATGCAGCGCGGCACGCCCGAGCAGGCCGCTTTGATCCGTCAGGCCATCGTGGAAGGCGAGGTCGACAAGCTGCCCCAGGTCATCGAGATCGTGAAGGCCACCGGTGCGCTGGAAGCCACCCGCGAAGCGGCCAAGGCCCAGGCGGAACAGGCCGCTCAACAGCTGAATGTCTTGCCCGCGTCACAATGGCGCGAAGCTCTGCTACAATTGTCGTTTGACTCAATCGCCAGGTCGCACTGACCTGGGTTGGTTGCAGATCGGGGTGTAGCTTAGCCTGGTAGAGCGCTACGTTCGGGACGTAGAGGCCGGAGGTTCGAATCCTCTCACCCCGACCAGGATTTCCTTTACGAATCAACATCCTACTTGATTCGTTCGACAAACGCATGAATGCCCATTCAAGTGAGTTGGGCCAGCGTTTTGTCCCAGAACTGTCCCAACCCGGACACGAACGCCAAGTCGACTTGAAGAGACTCAGGTCCTTGGCGTTTTTTATTGCCTATGCAGGCAGTGACGGTGTTGCGTTGGCCTTCACTGCCGTCCGAGCACTAAAAGTCGCGGCGATGGGCGGTGCCCATGACGTCGTCCCACAGCCTGCTGGTCACACCGTAATAGCCTGCTGGGCGCCCGGGGTCGTGATGAAGCGCATGACAATGCTTTCTTTGCCGGATCCAGATGCCGTCGGCACGCCAATGGTGAATGGCGTGGTGGGTCGCGGTGTACATCAGGTAGCCGGCGAGTAGCCCAAAGGTGAGTGCTGTGGCCAACCATCGGTCGCCGAGTAGCCATGCTGGCAGGAAAACCAGTGTGGCGATCAAGGTGGCGCTCAGGACGATGGGCGTACAGATCAATGCGCGGGGCGTGCTGTGGTGCGCCGCGTGCCATCCCTTGAAGGGTTGAATGCCGTGCAGAACGAAGCGATGCAAGACGTACTCGAGCAATGACCAGCCGATGGCGGCCAGCCATGCTGCAAGTCCCAGCGTGACTTGCCGTGCTGGCGGTGCTGCTGTGATCAGATAGATCGCCATCAGGGCGACGGTCACAGCATGGACGGCAAAGTCAGTCCGATACGACCCAGGGCTGTGCTCGATCTGCAGGTATCTGGAGAGGCGTTTCATGGGCGGTCCACATCGCGAGGCATTTTGGGGGCGCCCACCGTTTTCAGGTCTTGGCCGCAGGTGGGCGGCGATTCGTCAGCGCCATCAACACATCGGCATACCAGACGCAGTTCAGGCCGAGCGATTCATCCTCGTCGGTGTCGCGGGGCTTCATGTCCAGACGCGCGGAATGCACGCCCAGCAACTGCCAGGACTGCGGCGATGCGCCCTGCAGGGGCCCCTTGCGGCGCCTGAGCACCGGGGCGCCGCTGCTGCCGCGATGGGTGCGGGCATCGGTCAGGAAGTAGCCTTGCTGCTGGAAGCGCACACCATATGCGGACGCCAGCGAGGCGCTGCGTGCCACCGCAAGGTGGTGCACGGTGTCGTGAAAGCCCAGGGGAAAGCCAATCACCGTCAGTGCATCGCCCACCACCACGTCTTCGTTGCGCGGTGCCAGGTTGGATTCATCGAAAGCCTGCAGTACCACGTCTCGGGGCAGGTGGTCCATTTCGATCTCGATCGTGACCACATCCACCACACCAGCGCTGTCCGTTGCTTCCAGCCACAGCGCCTGGCCGTCTCGGTAGAGTGGGATGTCGAAGCTCACGCATCGGGTCAGGTCCTGGGCATCGGTGTGCAGTTCGATGTCGATGCGATCCGGGAAATGCTGGCTCCAGCGGTCTGTCAGCACGTGACGGTTGGTGACCAGGTACAGCCGCTCCTGCCGCCGAAAGAAGAAGCCGCTGGCTGACGATCGGAACTGCTGGCCCTGGTAGGTGCTGATACGGGTGGCCGTGAGCAGCACCGATTCGGCAGGGATGTGTTCATCGGGGGGCAGCGCTTCGCAGGCCAGGTCGCTCAGCGTCAGCGCCGCACGCCAGTGGGCCACGCCCGCATCGAAGGCTGCCAACACGCCGCAGGCCGCGGTGTCTCGGCACAAGGGCTGGCGCAGCGTGTGCGCGCGGGCGTCGAACGCGCACATCACCGAGGCGCGTGCGGTGGGGGGGGCCTGGTCCAGCAGGGCCATCAATAGTGCTTCCAGCGCCCGCATGGCGCCCTGTGCCTCTTCGGCGGAGCATGGAACTGCGGCAGGTGGGCACATGAACCGGGCTCAGGCTGGCGCGCGGTCCATCAGCACGACGATGTAGTGATCGGGCTGGTCGTCCGCGCTGATGGCAGCCTGCATGGGCCGTGAGGTGCGGTCGGGCGTCAGGAGGTCTAGCCTCCAAGGGGTGGGGGACCATCCTTGATTGACCTGCCCCAGGCGATGCTGCAACCCGGCTTCGTCTGCGGGGGAGAGGAAGGCGCCGAACAGCAGCCCCTTCGGAGCGGGCACATCCAGCCCCAGCCATTGGCAGGCGGTCCGGTTGCATGCGAGCAGATGCCCGGCCTCGTCGATGCGTACGCAGGCGACGGGCAGGCGGTCATGCAGCCGCGTCTGCTGCAGCAAGGCCGCATCGGCGTCGGCGAGTGCCTGCCTGGACGACTCGATCTGGGCATCGAGTTCGATTTGATGGACCTGAAACTCCTGCAGCAGTGCCAGCGCCTGAGCCGCGGACTCGGGTGACAGTGCCAGCTGATGAAGCACCCCGAGGGCGGCGCGGGCGTCGCTGTCAGGGCCGGTGGATGTGCCGCGATCGGCCAGGCGACGCAGGGCCTCCTGACGACGTTCGGCACCTTCCTGCAGTTTTTGCTGGAACTTGCTCAAGTTGCGCAGGATCATCGGGTGCCTTGTGAGGTGATGCGGGGCATGAACACGATGTCCGTCAGCGCCGGCTGAGGGCGGGCTGGCACCGACTCCAAATGCGGCCTGAACGGTGGTCGGGGCGACATGGCCTTGGCCGTCTCGGCGGCAAGCCAGAAGGTCGCCGTGATTTGCAGCATGCGCCGCAGGGCGTCCTGCATCTGAGGCTGGGTCATGGTCCGCTCCTGTCGGGTGTCATGCTGTACAGCCCACTGTGGCCGATCTGGCTTGCGCCGTCGGTGCGACAGCGCACACAAGCGGTACACATTCATCCGACGCAAGTAGCGCGGGCCTGCCGCCTAGCCCTGGCGCAAACGGGCTTCGAGCGATTTGGCTTCGGTGATGTCGAAGAAGGTGAGCACCAGGCCCTGGACGATGTAGGCCTGTGTGCGGTAGGGCATGATGCGCACGGCCAGCCAGCGGCCGTCGAGTGTCTGCACCTGCTTTTCGAGGTGGGTGAGCGTGCCCAGTGTGGCTTTCGAGTCGTCGAAGAGTTCCGGGTAGCGCAGGGTGTTGGCGAGTTCGCTCAAGGGGCGGCCGATGTCGACTTCGCGCAGGTGGAAGATCAGCGCGGCGCGGTCGGTGTAGCGGCGCACGTTGAGGTCGCTGTCCAGGAACAGGGTGGCGATGTCCGTGGCGTTGAGCAGGTTCTGCATGTCGCTCTGGGCCAGCACCAGGTCATCGAGCTTGGCCTGCAGTTCCCCGTTGATGGTCTGCAACTCTTCGTTCAACGACTGGGCTTCTTCCTTCGACGCGGTCAGCTCTTCATTGGCCGATTGCAGCTCTTCGTTGCTGGCCTGCAGCGCTTCGTTGGCGGCGTGCAGCGAGTCGTGGGACGCGTTCATGTCCTGGCGCAAGGCCTGGATCTCGGCGCGGGCGCGGGCCAGTTCATCGGCGAGCGCGTCGGGCGCCACACCGCAGGCCGACTCGGTCACGGGGCTGGCGTCTGGCTCGTCTGCGGGCAGGTCCCGCAAGGTGATCATCACCAGGCCACGCAGCGGCGCCGGTTCCTGCAGGGCTCGAGCCGTGAGGCGTACCCTGGCGCCGGGTTCTGGCCCGGACAGCGCAGCCAGGGCTTCGGCGGGCAGGCCGTCTTGCAGCGTCTGGCGCACCGAGGTGGCAATGGGGGTGCGCAACTCGGGCCTGGCCATCACGTGGATGTTCCAGTTCGCCTTGCCGGCGGCGGGCTCCAGGTAGCGGCCCGTGCGGCCATTGATGTAGAGGATGTCGCCATCGCTGTTGACCAGCACGGCGGCAGGCGCCAGGGTTTGCAACAGCAACTGATCGGTCAGAGCCTGCAGGTTGATCGGTGTCTGCTTGGAGGATGAAGACAAGTTCGGCTCCTGGCCAGTGGGAGACGTCGCTTCCGGTAGCGACACCTGAAAGTGTGCGGGGGTGACCGGGGGCGTGTCGTCGTTGCGCAGGTAGAGCCCGGCTTTGGTGACTTGCGGGGCGAACCGATCCTGGGTGCGCCCCACGGTCTCGGACAGGCCCAGCGCCAGCATGCCACCGGGCCGCAGGCTGTAGTGAAACAGCGAGATCAGCCGTCGCTGCAGCGCGTTGCCGAAGTAGATCAGCACGTTGCGGCACAACAGCAGGTCCAGCTTGGTGAAGGGCGGGTCCTGAATCACATCATGGCGGGCAAACAGCACCCTGTCCCGCAGGGCCTTGTCGACTTGCACAAAGGGCCCGTGGCTGCTGAAGAACCGGGCCTGCCTGTCCGCAGACAGATGCGCGATGCCCTGGGCCGGGTATTGGCCCTTGCGCGCGACGGCGATCGCATCCGCATTGAGGTCGGTCGCGAAGATCTGCAGGCTGCAGTCGGCCGCCGCCGGCAGGCTGTCACGCAACTCCAGAAACACCATCGCCAGCGAATACGCTTCTTCGCCGGTGGAGCAGCCGACCACCCAGGCCCGCAACGGTCGGGGGGCTTGGTGCGTCATCAGGGCGGGCAGCACCTGCTCCTTCAGTTCGGACCACAGCGCGGGATCCCTGAAGAAGCTGGTGACACCGATGAGCATTTCCTTGAAAAGGAGGTCGTGCTCTTGCGGGTTGTCGCGCAGGAAGGCCGCATAGGCCTGCATCGAGGGCAGCCCCAGCAGCGTGACGCGCCGATCGATGCGCCGCAGCAGGGTGCTGCGCTTGTAGAGCGACAGGTCGCATTGATGCTGCGCGCGCAGCAAGGCCAGGATGTCACCAAAAGCCGAGGACGAACGGGCCGCCGCCAGCGTGGTGTCATCGGCGTTGCGCCGCGTGTGCACCAGGTGCTGGATGCGGGCGGGCATGTCGGCAGGCGGGCAGATCACATCCACGCTGCCCGTGTCCACAGCCGCCTGGGGCATGGCTGCGAACCGGGCGGACGCGGGTGCCTGGGCCAGGGTCAGCCCACCTTGTTGCTTGATCTGGCGCAGCCCCCGGCTGCCGTCGTCGCCCATGCCTGACAGCACCACGCAGATGGCCCTTGGGCCGAGGTCTTGCGCCATTGAGGCGAACAGGGTGTCGATGGGCGTGGCCGGCCGCGACGGCGTTAGCTCGCGCCTGGAGCGCAACCGGCCGCCACTCACGGTGAGCGTGCAGCCCGGCGTGCCGACATAGACGTGGTTGGCCCGCATCAGCAGGCCGTCGGTGGCCTCCAGCACAGGCATGGCCGTGGTGCTTTGCAGCAGGGTGGCCAGCATGGGCTTGCGGGTGGAGGCCATGTGCTGGACGACCACGTAGGCGGCGCCGCTGCTGGCAGGCTCGGCTGCGAAGAAGGCCTGCAGGGCTTCCAGGCCGCCCGCCGAGGCCCCGATGCCCACGACAAGCGGTGCTGCACCATGTTCGGTCAAGGGGGCGGGGGGCAAGGCATCGGTCATGCGGGGTGAGCCCGCCACCCTCTGTGCCGGTCGCGGCGTGTGCAGGGTCAGTCGGCGTGCGGAAGGGTGAGCAGTCGATCGTACTCGGCTTTGACCACGCGGTAGCACTCGCAGGTGCGGCGCTCCAGCCCCGCTCGGTCCAGGACCGTGATGCGCCCACGCTGGTAGCGGATGAGCGCGTCATGCTGCAGCTTGCGGGCGGCTTCGGTGACGCCTTCGCGACGCACGCCCAGCATGTTGGCGATGAGCTCCTGGGTCATGCACAACTCGTTGCCATCGATCCGGTCGAGGCTGAGCAGCAGCCATCGGCACAGTTGCTGGTCCAGCGAGTGATGGCGGTTGCAAACAGCCGTCTGGGCCATCTGGGTGATCAGGGCCTGTGTGTAGCGCAACAGCAGGTGGGACACGAACGGCGAGCGGTTGAACTCGTCGATCAGGTGGTCGGCGCGCATGCGCCAGCTTCGACCGCTGCTCTGGACCACGGCGCGGCTGGGGGTGGTGCCGCCGCCCATGAACAACGAGATGCCGACCATGCCATCGCGACCGACCACCGCGATCTCGGTGGAGGCGCCGCTTTCCAGCACGTACAGCAGGCTCACGATGGCCGAGGTCGGGAAATGGACATGCCGCAATGCCCCACCGGATTCGTACAAGACCTCGCCGAGTGACAGATCCACGGACTCCAGCCATGCAGCCCACCTCGTCGCATCCTCGGCCGGGAGCGCGGCGAGCAACCGATTGCGCCGCAACGCATCTTCCAAACTCATAGGGATCCTTGCTCGGGCGCCTCGCTGCCCACCCTTGCAGTATGGATCCTTCAGGCTTGAGAGATCGGCTGCGGGGCCGATGATCTGCCCGGGTTCCAGCATCAAGAATTGATCACCATCAACATGCGTGGCGTTGGCGGCGTGAGCACGTTAGACGGTCTTGCGAGCAGCCTGGAGGGCTCGCACGGCCTTCATGCCGGCGATGGTGATCTGCGGGCACCCATCCTTGCGATCGAGCCACCCCAGCGCCTGATAGTCGGACATGTAGCCCGGCGGGAGCTCCTGATCCTGGTGGCGTTCAAGCAGGTCCAGGCAATGCAGGAACTGTCGCTCCAGCATCTCGGCGCGGCTGCGGTGCCGGGGGGACAGGAGCGGTGGCTGACGTGGGGAAGGCATGGTGGTCTCCGGTGGATTTGTGATGTGGGCGCCATCCATGTCGATGGCGCTGGCGTCCAGTGTCGTGGCCCGGCGCGTTGATGTCTGTGCGGTAGTGCACAGACGCGTGCGTGACGAGCGGCCAGCATGGGCCATCCAAACGGGGAAATGCATGACAGAACGCATGTTGAGGGCGACCACCCACGTCACCACGTTTCACGACAGCAGGCCGCTGTCGACGTTCACCGGCTTCTTTTTTCTGAACGGAGGTCGCGTCTACCTGATCACCTGCCAGCACAGCCTGACCAGCAAGGTGCATGGCCACCGGCCCAACCGCCTGGAGTACATGGTGCGCGCGGAAGGGGACGCCCCAAGGGGTTTGCAGCGCCGATCGATCATGCTGGGCGATCTGCAGGCCTGCCATTGGCGCAGTGGCTACGACCGTTTTGGCGACATCGACATCGCGGCCATCGAGATCAGCATGGAGCCAGGCACGGCAGAAGGTGGCATGGCCTGCTTCGAGCAGGACGACCTGGTGACAGCCACCGATCGGGTGGCCGTGGGCGATCCGGTGCTGATGGTGGTGTACCCGCCGGGGTGTTCGGCCCAGGATGCGGGCTGGCCCCTCGTGCGCCATGCGGTGCTGGCGTCCAGCATGGACGGACGTTTCCAGGGGCAGAGCTGCTTTCTGACCGACACGCCGCTGCAGCCCGGCACGAGTGGGGCGCCAGTGCTGGTGCGGCGCCTCGATGCCTCCGTCAAGCTCGGTGAGCAGCCCTGGCAGCTGATCGGTGTGCATTCGGCGACGTTCGACGGCGTGGGTGGGTCGGCCTTGCGCCATGGCGTGGAGGCAGACATGTCCTGCAACTGGTACGCCGACATCCTGCCGCTGCTGACCAGCGCCGACCTGCACTGAGGCCTGCCCGCCATGGACCTGCTGGCCCCACCGCCGCCGGATCTGCCCGCCAGGACGGACGGGATGATCGAGAACCGCACCTTCGACGAGCTCCAACTGGGCGATGCCGCGCAGTTGAGTCGCACGCTGCAGGCCGATGACATCCTCCTGTTTGCGGCCATGTCCGGGGACGTCAACCCCGCCCACGTCGATCCGGATTACGCGCGCAGCAGCGCGTCCCACGGGATCATCGCCCACGGGATGTGGGGGGCTTCGCTGATCTCCGCAGTCATTGGCACGGAGTTCCCGGGGCCGGGGACCGTCTACCTGAGCCAGAGCCTGTCCTTCCTGAAGCCGCTGCGCATCGGGGACACGCTGGATGTGCGCCTCACGGTCACCCAACGCGCGCCAGGCACCCGTGAGGTGACGCTGGCCTGCTGTTGCACGGATCAGCATGGGGACGTGGTCATCCGCGGTACGGCCCAGGTGCTGGCCCCCAGTGAGAAGGTGAGGCGTCCGCGCATCCAGGCCGTGCGGGTGAGCCTGCACGATGAAACCATGCGCTTTCGGCAGCTGCTGGCGCTGACGGCCGGGGCGGAGCCGGTCAGCACGGCGGTGGTCCACCCGTGCGGCGAGCTGGACCTCCGGGGTGTGGTCGAGGCCGCAGCACGGGGGCTGATCCGGCCCATCCTGATCGGTCCCGAGCGCCGCCTGCGTGCCTTGGCAGAGGTCTCGCACATCGATCTGGCGGGCGTTCGCGTGGTCGATGTGCCCCACAGCCACGCCGCTGCCGGCCTGGGCGTGGCCATGGCCCGTCAGGGCGAGGTGGCCGCGCTGATGCAGGGCAGCCTGCGCGCCTCGGAGCTGATGGCGGCGGTCTTGAGCCGCGATGCAGGCCTGCGCACCGAGCGCCGCATCAGCCATGTCCTGGTGGCCGATGTACCCAGCTACCCCAAGCCTTTGCTCATCAGTGACGCCATGATCAACATCGCGCCTGAGCTGGAAGACAAGCGTGACATCGTGCAGAACGCCATCGACCTGGCCCATGCGATCGGCCTGGCGACGCCCAAGGTGGCGATCCTGGCGGCGGTCGAGGAGGTTCACGCCAAGATGAAGTCCACCCTGGATGCGGCCGCGCTGTGCAAGATGGCCGATCGGGGGCAGATCACCGGCGGTGTGGTGGACGGGCCGCTGGCGTTTGACAGCGCCATCTCACCGCAGGCGGTACTGGACAAGGGGATCGAGTCCCCGGTGGCTGGCGTGGCGGACATCCTGATTGCGCCTGACCTGGAAGCCGCCAACATGCTGGCCTTGCAACTGCAGTACCTGGCGGACGCGCAAGTGGCCGGCGTGCTCATGGGCGCGCGCGTGCCCATCGTCGTGCCGGACCGATCCAGCACCATCCAGGCACGGGTGGCATCGTGTGCCCTGGCTTTGCTGGTGGCGCTTCATCGCCAGCCAAAGCGCCGGATGTAGGCGCGCTTCATCCAGGTCGTCAGCAGCGCGTAGCCCAGCAGCATGGCGGCCAGCCACGCGAAGAAGATGCCTGGCAGGGGTTGCAGCTTGAAGTACCCGGCCAGCGGCCCCATCGGCAGCCACAGGTCCAGCAGCGCGATGGCGCCGGTCATGGCCGTCAAGGTGACCGAGGCACGGCTGTCGACGAAGGCCAGTTTGGGTGTGCGGATCAGGTGCACGATCAGGGTCTGCGTGAGCAGGCCCACGACGAACCAGCCAGACTGAAACAGACCTTGCTCGGCTGGCGTGTTGGCAGAGAAGAACCACCACATCACGGCGAAGGTGGCGAGGTCGAAGACCGAGCTGATCGGGCCGAAGCAGAGCATGAAGCGGCCGATGTCGTCGGGGTGCCAGGTCAGTGGCTGGCTCACCAGTTCGGCATCGACGTGGTCGAACGGGATGCCCGTCTGGGAGACGTCGTAGAGCAGGTTCTGCACCAGCAGCTGCAGCGGCAGCATGGGCAGGAAAGGCAGGAAGGCGCTGGCCACGAGCACCGACAGCACGTTGCCGAAGTTGGAGCTGGCCGTCATGCGGATGTACTTCAGCATGTTGCAGAAGGTGGCGCGCCCCTCGACGACGCCTTCGTCCAGCACCATCAGGCTTTTTTCGAGCAGGATGACGTCGGCGGCTTCCTTGGCGATGTCCATCCCCGAATCCACCGAGATGCCGATGTCGGCGGCGCGCAAGGCCGGCGCGTCGTTGATGCCGTCGCCCATGAAGCCGACCACGTGGCCTTGTGCCCTCAGGGCCGACACGATGCGCGCCTTGTGCATGGGCGCGAGCTTGGCAAAGACGTTGCAGGCGAGCACGGCGGGCGCCAGTTCCGCATCGCTCATGCCTTCCAGCTGCGCGCCCAGCAGCACCTGCCCTGAACCCAGGCCCACTTGCGCGCAGATGTGGGCCGCGACCCGCTCGTTGTCGCCCGTCAGCACCTTGACGCGCACGCCATGGGCCGCCAGTGCGCGCAGCGCTGGTGCGGCAGATTCTTTGGGTGGGTCGAGGAAGGCGACGTGGCCGATGAGCACGAGATCGGCCTCGTCGGCGATGCCATAGGTCAACTGGTCAGGCGGCAGTGCCTTCATCGCCACGGCGACCACGCGCAGGCCCGACTGGGCGAGCTCGTCGGTGACCTGCTGCACGCGCGCCAGCATCGCGGGGTCGAGTGGCAGGTCTTGGGCTGCATCGGCCTCCCGCATGCGCACGCGTGTGCAGACGGCCAGCACCTCCTCCAGCGCGCCCTTGCAGATCAGCTCGTGCCCGGCGTCACGCCGCGCCACCACCACCGACATGCGCCGGCGCTGGAAGTCGAACGGGACCTCGTCGACCTTGAGGAAGTCCTGTTCCAGTTTCAGCTCGGCCTGTTTTTCCACATGGTCGAGCACCGCGCGGTCGAGCAGGTTCTTCAGCCCGGTCTGGAAGTGGCTGTTGAGGAAGGCGAAGTCCAGCACCTCGCCCGAAGGCCGGCCGAAGGCGTCGATGTGGCGCTCCAGGGCGATCCTGTCTTGCGTCAGCGTGCCGGTCTTGTCGGTGCACAGGATGTTCATCGCGCCCAGGTTCTGGATCGCGTCGAGCCGCTTGACCACCACCTTTCGGCGCGACAACTGCACCGCCCCCTTGGCCAGGGTGGAGGTCACGATCATGGGCAGCATCTCGGGGGTCAGGCCCACCGCGACGGACAGCGAGAACAGGAACGCGGCCAGCCAGTCGCCCTTGGTGAAGCCATTGAGCAGCAGCACGATGGGCACCATCACTGCCGCGAAGCGGATCAGCAGCCAGCTGACGCTGTTGATGCCGGCCTGGAAAGCATTGGGCGTGGCATCGGTGGCGCCGGCCCGTTCGGCCAGGGCCCCGAACACCGTGGCGTTGCCGGTGTTGACGACCAGCGCCGTGGCCGTGCCGGAGACGACGTTCGTGCCCATGAACACCAGGTTGCGCTGGGCCAGCGGCGCAGGGCTGTCCGTGCGGCGATCGACGAACTTCTCCAGCGGCAGCGATTCGCCGGTCAGCGCGGCTTCGGCCAGGAACAGGTCGCGGGCGCCCAGGACGCGGCAGTCGGCCGGGACCATGTCGCCCGCCGACAGCCACACCACATCGCCCGGCACCAGGTCGTGGATCGGGATCTCCTGACGCTCGGGCCGCAGCACGGTGGCGTGGTTGCTCACCATCGCCCGCAGCGATTCGGCTGCCTGGGTCGAGCGGTGCTCCTGCACAAAGCGGATCGCCGTGCTCAGGGCCACCATCACGCCGATGACGACGGTGGCCTTGAGGTCATCGGTCAGGCCGGAGACCACGGCCAGCGCGCTCAGCAGCAGGTTGAATGGGTCGCGGTAGCAGTGCCAGAGGTGCCGCCACCAGGGCAGCGGCGGCTCGTGCGCCACGACATTGGGTCCGTGCTGTGCCAAGCGGTCCGCAGCCTCGCTGGGGCGGAGGCCATCGGCGTGCGCGTGCAGCCTGGCCAACGCCGCATCCAGATCGAGCGTGGCCACCTGCAGCAGGTCCTGGGCCAATGCGGGTGGCACGACCACGCGCCGGCCATGCCCGACGCGGGCGTCATGCCACGGGCGGCGCGCAAAGTGCCCCAACCGGTGCCGACGCCGCAGGAAGCGGCTGAATGCGTGCTTCAGGCCGAGTGCCATGGGCGATCAGCCTCGCGGCAAGGCTTGGGGGGATGGTGCCCCGGGGCGGCTGGCGGCACGGCGTGTACTCCAGGGCAAGGGGATGGCCCGCGCTCCATTGCACCATGCCGTCGCCTCGGACCGGTACCGATTTGCGCAACAACCGTGATCTGTCACAAGGCGCACGGGCCCCGGGGCCCCGCTGCGGCCTCAAGGGGCCGGTGTGCTTGTTGGGGCCAGTCTGCCGAAGCGATAGGCCGCGGTGCCCCCGCCGTTCATGAGGAAGTCGCTGCCGGTGACGAAGCTGCCGTCAGGCCCCATCAGCGGTGCGGCCACGTTGGCCACCTCAGTTGGTAGGCGCGCAAAGGCTCCGCAAAGATGCGCAACAGTTGGTCGTGCGGGACGTAGAGGCCGGAGGTTCGAATCCTCTCACCCCGACCAGGATTTCCTTTACGAATCAACATCCTACTTGATTCGTTCGACAAACGCATGAATGCCC
>JBEEJT010000344.1:0-5281 GCA_041169085.1 Pseudomonadota bacterium
CGTGAGCCCTACGCCGAAAAGACGTCCCGCACCGATGACGAACGCATCCGCAACGTGACCCCGCTGCCCCCGCCCGACAGCCTGATCCGCTTCTTCCCGATCAGCGGCACGCCGGTGGAGACGCTGGTGGCCGACACCCGCAAGACCATCCGCAAGATCATCAACGGCAAGGATGACCGCATGCTGGTCATCATCGGCCCGTGCTCGATCCACGACCCGGCTGCGGCCATGGACTACGCCCGTCGCCTGCTGCCGCTGCGCGAGCAGTACAAGGACACGCTGGAAGTGGTCATGCGCGTGTACTTCGAGAAGCCGCGCACCACCGTGGGCTGGAAGGGCCTGATCAACGACCCGTACCTCGATGAGAGCTACAAGATCGACGAAGGCCTGCGCATGGCCCGCCAGCTGCTGCTGGAGATCAACCGCCTGGGCATGCCCGCGGCCAGCGAGTTCCTCGACACCATCAGCCCGCAGTACATCGGTGACCTGATCAGCTGGGGTGCCATTGGCGCGCGCACCACCGAAAGCCAGGTGCACCGCGAGTTGGCTTCGGGCATCTCGGCCCCGATCGGCTTCAAGAACGGCACCGACGGCAACATCAAGATCGCCACCGACGCCATCCAGTCGGCTTCGCGCCCGCACCACTTCCTGTCTGTGCACAAGAACGGCCAGGTCGCCATCGTCGAAACCGCTGGCAACCCGGATTGCCACGTGATCCTGCGTGGCGGCAAGGCGCCGAACTACGACGCCGCCAGCGTGGCCGCCGCCTGCAAGGACCTGGAGGCCGCCAAGCTGCCGGCCACCTTGATGGTGGACTTCAGCCACGCCAACAGCTCCAAGCAACACGAGCGTCAGGTGGTGGTGGCCGAAGACATCGCTTCGCAGGTGAGCGCTGGCTCCAAGCAGGTGTTTGGCGTGATGGTGGAAAGCCACATCTGCGCCGGTGCGCAGAAGTTCACCCCGGGCAAGGACGACCCCGCCAAGCTGGCTTACGGCCAGTCGATCACCGATGCCTGCATCGGTTGGGACGACTCCGAGAAGGTGCTGCGCATCCTGTCGGACGCGATCAAGGCCCGCCGCGCGGGCTGAGCCGGGGCCTGGGCCGTTGGCCCAGTACACCCGTAGGGGGGAATTCCCCCCGGCCTCGGGCGTGGCTGGGGCCGCCCCGGGGGGGAATCGGCCGCGCCAGGGCCGATACTGCGAGGTCAGCGCGTTCTCGTGGTCATGGACGCCGCTGGGTGACCATGTCCACTGCGCAACCTCACTTCCTCATCGTCGATGACCATGCCCTGTACCGCACCGGGCTGGCGATGATGCTTGCCTCCACCTGGCCAGCCTACCCGCTGCACCAGGCTGACAGCCTCGCTGCAGGCTGGGCGCTGTTGCGCGAGCATGCTGGCCACCCCCTGTTTGTCTTGCTGGACGTCGGTTTGCCCGATGGCCACGCCCTCGACCACGTGGCCGCCTGGCGCGCCGCAGCGCCTGAGGCCACGATCGTGCTGATGTCGTCCGAGGTGGATGGCGCCTTGTTGCGCCGCGCCCGCGAAACCGGCGCGGCCGGCTTCATCCACAAGTCGGCTTCGCTCGGTGAAGTGCTGGCGAGCATCCGCTCGGCGATGGGGGGGCAGGTGGCCTACGGCACGGTGCCGTATGACAGCTTGAACGCCGCGGCTCAGGCGGCCCCAGCCAGCGCCGTGGCCGCCGAGGCCGACGCCGATGTGGCCGACGCACAACTGGTTGCGGACCCCGGCGGCTTCCAGCCCACGCCCATGCAGGCCCGAATCCTGCACTATCTGGGGCGGGGCACGCCCAACAAGGCCATCGCCAGGCAGGTGGGGCTCAACGAAATGCAAGTGCGTGCCGAGGTGTCGTGGTTGACGGAGGCCCTGGGGGCCAGCAGCCGCGAAGAGGCTTATCGAAAAGCGCTGGATCAGGGATGGGTGAGCGCATGAACAAGACCGTCTGGCAACAGGCGTGGGAGTTCGACGAGGTCCGGGTGTTGCAGGCCCAGATGACCTTGGTCGATCGCAATTTGCCGTTGTCTTACTTGACGTCGGTGTTGATCTCGCTGCTGTCGTGTCTGGCTTTGCAGACCGTTTTGAGCAACCCGAACGTCTGGTGGTGGGGGCTGATGCAGGTGGTGGCCGGGGGCGCTGCGGTGTGGGTGCGCCGCTGGCTGCCTTCGCCCAACCAGCTCGACACCACCCGGGCCTATGCCCATTGGGTGCGGCGCCTGGCTTTGCTCATGGGCCTCAGTTGGGGCGCGATGGCCCTGTTCATCGACCCGCACCAGCCCCTGACCTTGACCATCGTGATCGGCGTGTTGGGCGGCATGACCGCCGGGGCGACGGCCGCGCTGGCGGCGTGCTGGTCGGTGGCCATGGCTTTCTGGCTGGGCTCGACCTTGCCCTTGATCGTGGCGCTGCTGGCGGGCCACGATTGGCTGCTGTGGCTGTTTGGCGCGGCGGTGAGCGTCTACTTGTCGGCGATCGCCACCTTCGGCTTCTTCACGGCCCAGACCACGCGCCAGGCGATTCGCCTGGGCTTCGAGAACGACGGTCTGGTGCGCCGCTTGCGGGACCAGACCCAACGCGCGCTGGAAGCCCGCCAGCTCGCCGAGAGCGCCCTGGCCGACGCCGAAGAAGCCAACCGGGCCAAGACGGTGTTCCTGGCTTCGGTGAGCCACGATTTGCGCCAGCCCATGCACGCCATGGGCCTGGTGCTGGGCGCCTTGTCGCGGGCGGGCCTGACGCCCAAGCAGCAGACCTTGCTGGGCCAGGCCCAGGCCTCGGCGCTGGCCACGGGCGACATGCTGGCGACCCTGCTCGATTTCTCGAAGGTGGACGCGGGCGTGGTCAAGCCCCATGCCCAGCCCTTCAACTTGCAGCAGCTGTTTTCGCGGCTGGAGCGCGAGCTGGCGCCCATGGCCGAGGCCAAGGGGCTGGTGTTCAGGGTGCGCGACACCTCCGCGGTCTTGCATTCCGACGCCTCGATGGTCGAGCTCATCTTGCGCAACCTGCTGCTCAACGCCATCCGCTACACCGAGCGGGGTGGGGTGCTCCTGGCGTGCCGCCGCCAAGGGGGGCTGGCCAGCATCGAGGTGTGGGACACGGGCATTGGCATCCCGGCCGAACAACACGAGGCGGTGTTCCGCGAGTTCCACCAGTTGGGCAACCCCGAACGCGACCGCAACAAGGGGCTGGGCCTGGGGCTGGCCATCGTGCAAGGGCTGGCCAGGGCCTTGTCGGTGGAGGTGACGCTGGCTTCGCGGCCGCAGCGGGGTTCGGTGTTCCGCCTGCAATTGCCGTTCAGCCGCCAGACCTGGTGGGACGAGCCCATCGGCTTGCCCGAAGAGCCCGATTTGCACGGGGTGAAGGTCTTGCTCATCGACGACGACGAGCACGTGTGTGCCGCCATGCGCGACCTGCTGGCCACCTGGGGCTGCCTGTGCGAGACGGCGGCTTGCGAAGAGCAGGCCGTGATGCGCCTGACGCAGTTCGAGCCCGATGTGGTGTTGACCGATTACCGCCTGCGGGGCCACCGCACGGGGCTGCAAGCCTTGCATCGGGTGCGGGCCGCCATGGGGCGGGACGTGCCGGCGGCCATCGTCACCGGGGACACGGCGGGCGAGCGTTTGCGTGAAGCCGACGCCAGTGGCCTGGTCTTGATGCACAAGCCGGTGCCCGCCGAGCGCCTGCAAGCGGTGTTGCTGCAGCTGTGGCACAACGCGCAGCAGGCTGCGGCGGCGACGCAGGTCAGCGCCCGTCGAGCGTGAGGTCGGTGTCGGCCTCGGGGGCCCGCAGGTGGGCCAGCGCGAGGCTGAGCGCCAGGGCGGCCAGCCACCAGCCTTGGCCGTTGACGCCCAGGTGGTCGATCACCCAGCCGCTGATGACCGGCCCCAAAGCCCCGCCCAGCGTGTAGCCCGCGATCATGGCCGAGGTGCCGGCCAGCGCCGAGCTGTGGGCGAAGTCGTGGGCCACGCGGATCATGCTCAGCGTGTAGAGCGCCCCGCCCACGCCGCCCCAGAGCGCGGCACAGACCCACAGCAGCGACGGGGCGCTGCGGGCGCCCAGGAAGGCCAGGGCGCTGAAGGTGAGCAGCGCGGCGCCGGCCACGAAGAGGCGCTTGGGCGGTGTGTGGTCGGCCAGCCAGCCGATGGGGTATTGCAGCAGGAAGGAACCTGCGCCCAAGGCGCCGGCGATGGAGGTGGCCGCGCCCAGGTTGAGCCCGATCTGTGAGCCGTAAGCGGTGGTGATCGAGCCCAGGCCGACTTCGAACACGCCGCCGACCACGGCCGCCCAGGCCAGGTGGGGCCGAAAGCGCCAGGCGGCGAGCAGGCCCATGCTTTCGTGGCCCTCCGGCGTGGCGCGCAGCCGGCGCACCGCGGGCACCATGGTGAGGGCCAGGCCGCAGACCAGGCCTGCGCTGGCCAGCAGGTTGGCGCCGGTGGGGCTGAGCCCGAGGGCGCCGGGCAGCAGCGGGCCGATGGCCATGCCCGCGCCCAGCAGCGCCTGGTAAAAGCCGGTGAGGCGGCCGCGGTGGCTGGGGGGCACGTTGTGGGCCACCAGGGCTTCGGTGGCGTTCCAGGCGGCTGCGGCGCCCATGCCGGACACCAGGCCCAGGGCGCACCAGGCGCGGTAGTCGTCGGTGAGCAGGTAGCCCACGCTGGCGGCCACTTCCAGGCCCAGGCCGATGCGGTAAGCCAGGCCCACGCCCAGCCAGGCGAAGAGGCGCGGCACCCAGGGCACCAGCGCCACCACGCTGACGAAGGGCAGGGTGGCGAACAGGCCGATGGCGGTGTTGCTGGCGCCGCTGGTTTGCAGCCGAACGGCCAGGACCGGGTTGAGCAGGCTGAAGCTGAACACCACCAGGGCGGTGCCCAGCATGACCCGCCACAGGCCTGGCGGCAGGGGCGGCAGCGATGGCCGGGGCGCAGGTGTCAGCTCAGCCACCCACGACGCTTGAAGTACCACAGGGGCACGAGGGCGCTGCACACCATGAGGCTCAGGGTGTACGGGTAGCCCAGGCCGCCCAGCCACTCCACTTCGGGGAAGCGCATGTTCATGCCGTAGACGCTGGCCACCAGGGTGGGCGGCAGCAGCGCGGCCGAGGCCACCGAGAAGATCTTGATGATCTTGTTCTGGTTGATGTTGATGAAGCCCACCGTGGCGTCCATCAGGAAGTTGATCTTGTCGAACAGGAAGGCCGTGTGGCTGTCGAGCGAATCGATGTCGCGCAAGATCTGGCGGGCTTCTTCGAACTGGTCGGCGTTGAGCATGCG
>JBEEJT010000345.1:0-5776 GCA_041169085.1 Pseudomonadota bacterium
ACGCCAATGCCATAGCAGCCCATCTCGAAGTGCTTGGGCTTGCCGTCCACATCGAGGAAGGTCGCGTTCATGGCCTTGGAGTACTTGGTGCCCAGGTAGAACACATGGCCCACCTCGATGCCGCGCTGGATGGCCAGCACACCCTGGCCATCGGGCGACGGGTCACCTTCGACCACGTTGCGGATGTCCGCCACCAGGTCGGGCTCCGGCAGGTCACGGCCCCAGTTCACGCCACGGATGTGGAAGCCCTCTTCGTTGGCGCCACACACCCAGTCGGCCATGTTGGCCACCGTGCGGTCGGCGATCACCTTGACGGGCTGCTTGAGGCCCGAATGGTTGAAGACGGGGCCCAGGTAGCCCGGCTTGGTGCCGAAGTGCGCCACGATCTCCGCTTCGGTCGCGAAGCGGAAGCCGGCCTTCAGGCCCGTGCCATCTTCCAGCTGGATCTTGCCGGCCTTGACTTCGTTGAGGTCGTGGTCGCCACGCACCAGCAGCAGCCACACGGTGGACTTGACGATCTCGCCTTGCTCGTTGGTCTCGTCGGTGGCCAGCACCAGCGACTTCACGGTCTGGCTCAGCGGCAGGCCCAGCAGCGCAGCCACATCGGGGCAGGTGCTCTTGCCCGGCGTGGCCACCTTCTCCATGGCCTGCGTGGCGGCACCGCGTGCGGCGATCAGGGCCACGCCCTCGGCCAGCTCGATGTTGGCGGCGTAGTCGCTGGTCGGACAGTAGACGATGGCGTCTTCACCCGTGTCGGCGATCACCTGGAACTCGTGCGAGCGGTCGCCCCCGATGGCACCGGTGTCGGCGGCCACGGCGCGGAACTGCAGGCCCAGGCGATCGAAGATGCGGCCATAGGCGGCGTACATGCCGTCGTAGGTCTTGAGCGCGCCTTCGACATCGCGGTCAAAGGAATACGCGTCCTTCATCGTGAACTCGCGGCCACGCATCACGCCAAAGCGCGGGCGGCGCTCGTCGCGGAACTTGGTCTGGATTTGGTACAGGTTCTTGGGCAGCTGACGGTAGCTGCGCAGCTCCTGGCGGGCGATGTCGGTCACCACTTCTTCAGCGGTGGGCTGAATCACGAAATCGCGGTCGTGGCGATCTTTGAAGCGCAGGAGCTCATCGCCCATCTTGTTGAAGCGACCGGTCTCTTGCCACAGCTCGGCGGGCTGCACCACAGGCATGGTCAGCTCGACGGCACCGGCGCGGTTCATTTCCTCGCGGATGATGGCCTCCACCTTGCGGATCGTGCGCAGGCCCATGGGCATGTAGTTGTACAGGCCGGCGCCGAGCTTGCGGATGAAACCGGCACGCATCATGAGCTTGTGGCTCACGATTTCGGCGTCGGCGGGGGCTTCCTTGAGCGTGGAGATGAAGAACTGGGAGGCTTTCATGGGCAAAGAAAAAGTCACCGCTTGTTTGAGGCATTGACAAACAGATTAGGCGTTTGCCGGTTGCGGTGCAATAATGAAACCAGTTGAAAATTCGGAGTTGATTATGCTCGACCGTGAAGGCTTCAGGCCCAACGTCGGCATCATCCTGCTCAACCAGCGAAACCAGGTATTTTGGGGCAAACGCATCCGCACCCATTCCTGGCAATTTCCGCAGGGCGGCATCAAACAAGGTGAGTCGCCCGAGCAGGCGATGTTCCGCGAGCTCCACGAAGAAGTGGGCTTGCTGCCCGAGCACGTCCGCATCATCGCTCGAACCCGCGACTGGTTGCGTTACGAAGTGCCACAGCACTTCATCCGCAAGGAAGCCCGCGGCCACTACAAGGGCCAAAAGCAGATCTGGTTCTTGTTGCAGCTCACCGGTCGCGACACCGACATGAACCTGCGCGCCAGCAGCCACCCGGAGTTCGACGCCTGGCGCTGGCACGAGTATTGGGTGCCGCTGGACTCGGTGATCGAGTTCAAGCGCGGGGTCTATGAGATGGCCCTGTCGGAGCTGGCGCGCTTCCTGCCGGCCCCGAAGGGCCAGCACAACCGCTACTTGCGGGGCAACATGCGCGGCACCCCAGCCGCGCCCGTCAAGGCCGCCGGCGTTGGCGAGACGCCCACCGCCGCAGAAGACGGCCCGACGGCCAGCCAGAACCACACGGCCACCCACTCCAGCGACCACTGAAGGCCCGCCTGAAGCGGGGTGCAGCCAAGCAAAAAGGCGAACCGAAAGGTTCGCCTTTTTGCTGGTGCAAGCGGCCAGGGCCTGGGCCCCGGCTGCGCTCAGACCTCGATCACTCGATTTCGGTCTTGGTGGCGCACTCGGCGTCGCCCGGGTTGATCTGGCAACGAGCGCGCTTGATGATGTTCAGGCCTTGCTTGTTGTAGATGCCTTGCTTGGCGATTTCGATGCGCGACTCGCGGAACATCAGCACGTACTTCGGGATGTTCTCGGCAGGCAGGTCGTCCCACAGCTTGGCGGGGATGCCCTTCTCGGCCGTTTGCACGATCGACAGACCACGGTCGAACTGGCTCAGCCAGTAAGCGCGCGAGGTTTCGCCGAAGCCTTCGGGGAACTTGGTCTTGTTCAGGATCACCTGGACGGTCGGGATCATCACCGGGAAGCGGCCGATGCCACCCTTGTCGCCGATGCCCTTGTACAGCTCGAAGGGCTTGAAGGCCACAGCAGGCAGGGTCACCATGTCAACGAAGCCGTTGTTGAACTTCGGACCGATGTTGGTCACGTCCACCGACACGGGCTGAGCGCCGATGCGCTGGATCATCACGCCTTGAGCCTTGTCGTAGTCGAAGGCGGCGATCTTCTTGCCCGACAGGGCTTCGACCGAGTTGATCTTGCGGTCACGCACCATCGGGTAGGCAGCGCCCAGCGGGAAGATGCCACCCACTTCGTAGTTGCCTTCGGCCATCAGCTTGCCGGCCTTCGGGTCGGCAAACACCTTGATGACGTTGCGGACCACTTCGTAGCTGGCGTCGATGTCGACCTTGCCGCCACGGACGATGGTCGTCGAGCCGATCGAGTCGATGGAGCCGGCCACGGCGTTGAACTGGCGGGTGCGGAAGGCGGTGGCGATCACGGCGTCGCACTGGCCAGAGCGGAAGTCTTCGATGGCCACGCGCTCGTCGACATAGCTCTTGAGCTCCATGTCGACCTTGCTCTTCTGTGCAGCCACGACCCAGTCGGTGGCCAGAGCGAACACGTCACCAGTCTTGCCAGCGACGTCCCAGACACAGACGATGCTCTTGGCGTGAGCAGACACGGACACACCCAGCGTGCCACAAGCCACTGCAGCGGCGGCAGCCATCAGCGAAGGAACACGAACCAGGCGAGAATTTTTCAGGGACATCAAGGCCTCCAGGGCGGTAGCGAGAGAAAGTATCCAGGGGTCACGGTTTTAACGCAGCTCACCCCCCCCAAGTAGACCGCGCAAACCCTTAGTCGAATCACGCCACGAAACAACATGGCGAAACGGGGGGTTCAAGACGTCACGATGGCAACAAGATGTCGCGCCGAATACCCCATGAGGGGCGATTGACGGCGCGCGTGCAGCGTCAAGCCAGCACGAGGTTGTCGCGGTGGATCATCTCGGGCTCGAGCACGAAGCCCAGCACCTCTTCGATGTCGCTGGACGCCTTGCGCGCGATCAGACGCGCCTCGCTGCTCGCGTAGTTGGCCAGGCCACGCGCGATGTTGTCGCCCGCACTGTTGCGCACGGCGATGACGTCGCCACGGTGGAACTCACCCACCACTTCCACGACGCCGATCGGCAAGAGGCTCTTGCCTTCGTCGCGAAGCTTGGCCACGGCCCCTTCGTCCACCACCACGGCGCCACGGAGTTGCAAGTGGTCAGCCATCCATTGCTTGCGGGCGGTGAGCTTGGCCGTCTCGGCCACAAACAGCGAGCCGATGGCTTCGCCTTGTGTGAGGCGCACCAACACATCGGCTTCACGGCCCCAAGCGATGACGGTGGACGCACCGCTGCCCGCTGCACGCTTGGCCGCCAGCACCTTGGTGATCATGCCGCCCGTGCCCACGCGCGAGCCGGCGCCGCCGGCCATTTGCTCCAGCGAAGGGTCACCGGCCGTGCACACGTCGATGAACCGGGCAGATGGGTCTTTGCGCGGGTCCGCGCTGTAGAGGCCCTTCTGATCGGTGAGGATGACCAGGGCGTCGGCTTCCACCAGGTTGGCCACCAAGGCGCCCAGCGTGTCGTTGTCGCCGAACTTGATCTCGTCGGTGACCACCGTGTCGTTCTCGTTGATGACGGGCACCACCTTGTGCGACAGCAAGGTCAGCAGCGTCGAGCGGGCATTGAGGTAGCGCTCGCGGTCGGCCAGGTCGGCGTGGGTGAGCAGCACTTGCGCGCTGCCCATGCCATGTTCACGCAGCTTGGTCTCGTACATCTGCACCAGGCCCATCTGGCCCACGGCCGCAGCGGCCTGCAACTCATGGATCTCGTGAGGCCGGGTGGACCAGCCCAGGCGCTTCATGCCTTCGGCGATGGCGCCACTGGACACCATGATGACTTCGCGACCATCTTGGGCCAGCGCCGCCATCTGGCGGCACCAGTTGCCGATGGCTTCGGCGTCCACGCCTTTGCCTTCATTGGTGACCAGACTGGAGCCCACCTTCACCACGATGCGGCGGGCCTGCTTGAGGATCTCGTTCATGTGCGGGACGATTTCTTGACGGGCGCCTTCTTGGCCGCAGCCTTCTTGGCGACGACCTTCTTCGCGACCACCTTCTTCACGGGGGCGACCTTGGCCGACGCCTTCTTGGCGGCCACCTTCTTGACTGGAGCGACCTTCTTGGCGGGCGCCTTCTTGGCCACAGGCTTCTTCACCGCGGCCTTCTTCACCGCGGCCTTCTTGGCGGTGGCCTTCTTGGCGGCAGCCTTCTTGGCCACCACGGGCTTGGCAGCAGCCTTCTTCGCCGGGGCCTTCTTCACGGCCACCTTCTTGGCAGGCGCCTTTTTGGCGGCAGCCTTCTTGGCAGGAGCCTTCTTGGCTGCCGGCTTGCGGGCGGCCTTGGCGGGCTCCTCTTCACGCGGCTTGACCAGGGCGGTCAGGTCATCGTCGTAGCTCAAACCGGCCTTGGCCATCATGTCTTCGGCCAAGGTCAAGCGTGCCTCGTCGAAACGGATGTCGGCCTCTTCGTGATGCTCCTGCATGGCCGCCACGTGTTGGTAAATGGTTTGCACCAGCTGTTCGCAGCCTTGGCGGGTGAGCGCCGAGATCTGGAAGACCGGGCCCTTCCAGCCGTAGCGACGCACGAAGTCCAACACGCGCTGGGTGCGGTCGGCCTCGGGGATCATGTCCATCTTGTTGAGCACCAACCAGCGCGGCTTGTTGTAGAGCTCTTCGTCGTAGATCTTGAGTTCGTTGACGATGGCGCGGGCCTGCTGCACCGGGTCGGTGTCGTCGAACGGGGCCAGGTCCACCACGTGCAGCAACACGCGGGTGCGAGCCAGGTGGCGCAGGAAGAGGTGACCCAGGCCTGCGCCCTCGGAAGCGCCCTCGATCAGGCCGGGGATGTCGGCGACCACGAAGCTCTTTTCCGGGCCCACACGCACCACGCCAAGGTTGGGGTGCAGCGTGGTGAAGGGGTAGTCCGCGATCTTGGGGCGCGCGTTGGAGATGGCGGTGATGAGCGACGACTTGCCGGCATTGGGCATGCCCAGCAAGCCCACATCGGCCAGCACACGCAGCTCCAGCTTGAGCGAGAAGCGTTCGCCAGGCCAGCCCAAGGTCTTCTTCTTGGGTGCGCGGTTGGTCGCCGTCTTGTAGTGCAGGTTGCCGAAGCCGCCGTCGCCACC
>JBEEJT010000346.1:0-4716 GCA_041169085.1 Pseudomonadota bacterium
GAAGAGCAGATCATCCAGATGAGCAATGGCTGCATCTGCTGCACGATCCGCGAAGACCTGCGCGAAACCCTGGCCGACCTGGCCAAGCAGCGCAAAGCCGGCGCCCTCACCTTCGACCGCGTGGTCATCGAGACCACCGGCGTGGCCGACCCGGGCCCGGTGGCCCAGACATTCTTCATGGACGACGAGATCGCCGAGCTCTACCTGCTCGACGCCGTGGTCACCCTGGTGGATGCCAAACACGGCCAGCAGCAGCTCGACGACCGCCAGGAAGCACGCCGCCAGGTGGGCTTCGCCGACGTGATCTTCATGAGCAAGACCGACTTGGTGACCGAAGACCAGGCCAATGCCCTGTCGCACCGCATCAAGCACATGAACCCCCGCGCGGTTCAGAAGCGGGTGAACTTTGGCAACGTGCCCCTGACGGAAGTCCTCGACCTCAAGGGCTTCAACCTCAACGCCAAGCTCGACATCGACCCCGACTTCCTCACGGAAGGCCACCACAGCCACGGCCACGGTCATGACCACCATCACCATGACCACGAGCACGGCGAGCACTGCAACCACCCGCACCACCACGTGCACGACGACGACGTGAAATCGTTCGTCTACAAGTCGAACCGTCCGTTCAACCCCACCAAGCTGGAAGACTTCCTGGGCTCCATGGTCCAGTTCTACGGCCCGAAGATGCTGCGCTACAAAGGTGTGCTGTGGGTCACGGGGATGGACAAAAAGGTGGTTTTCCAGGGCGTGCACCAACTCATGGGCAGCGATGTGGGCCCCAAATGGGCCGCTGGCGAGACCAAAATGAGCAAGATGGTGTTCATCGGCATTGACCTGCCGCAGGACGTGTTCAAAGCTGGCCTGGACCAGTGCTGCGCGTGACCTTCTTGAAACACACTCGGGAATGCGTGCGGCGCAGCCCGCCACAACGTGGCTACAATCCGCGCGCTTCCCTGGCCCCTGTGGGCCTGCGCGAGGGGCCTTTTTGAGGCTCAGGCACGGGTCACCCACATGGAAGCAGTCTTTGGCCTGGTCAGCACGTACACGACACCTGTCCGTGGAAACCGCATTGTGGGAAGGAGGACCCCGTGACGAAGACGACCACCCCCGCCGCCAAGACAGCGACGGCCAAGCCCGCCACCAAATCGACCTCCAAGGCCGCCACTGCCGCCAAGCCAGCGGCTGCGCCGGCCACCAAGTCCACCAAGACGTCGTCGAGCACTCCGGCGACCAAAACCAGCAGCACCCCCAACATGCCCGCTCCCGCCTCCAAGGCTGACGCCAAACTCGCCACCGCATGGAAATCCAAGTCTGGCCGTGAACTCACGGAAGCCGAACTGATGGCCATGCCCGACAGCGAGTACATGAACGACAAGCAGCTGGATTTCTTCCGCGCCCGCCTCGAGGAGCAGAAGGACGACCTGTTGTCCAACGCTGGCGAAACCACCGAACACCTGCGCGAAGACACCTCCATCGTGCCCGACCCGGCTGACCGCGCCACCATCGAGGAAGAGCACGCCCTGGAGCTGCGCACCCGCGACCGCGAACGCAAGCTGCTCAAGAAGATCTCGCAAGCCCTGGCCCGCATCGATGCTGGCGATTACGGCTTCTGCGACGAAACCGGCGAACCGATCGGCCTCGGTCGCTTGATGGCTCGCCCCACGGCCACGCTGTCGCTGGAAGCGCAACAACGCCGCGAACTCAAGCAGAAGATGTTCGGGGATTGAGCCCCTGAACACACGGCTACACTGAACCTCCCCCTGCAGCACCCCATCTACGTTCGATGAGCAGAGATCCAGGCAGCTTCCTGCGCAAGGTTGTCCGCTTCGTGGCCAACCCCACGACGGACTGGGCCGACCTGGACGCGCCTGCGCCCGACACCGATGGCGACGACTACGCCAAGAGTGAAATCAAGGCGATGATCGAGCGCAAGCGGCGCAACGACTTCGTGCGCAAGCGCGAACTCGACATGCTGCGCAAGATCCGGCGCGAAGGCCTGAGTCAGGACGCGGCGCTGGCCATGGGGAGCGTCTCCAACCTCGACCCCGACTCCCGTCCGCACGCCAACTCGGGCGCCCGCTCGGACATCGCCGTCAAGGCCAAGATCGACGAGATCGAACTGCAGATGGTGGGGAGCAACCACCGCCAGACGCCACCAGGCGGCTTCAAGCCGGCCGCGAACCCGTCCGTCCACGGCCCGCTGCTGGACCTGCCCACCACGGCCCCCAACACGCTGACCACGCCGGCCACCCTGCCCATGCGGATGGACGAGCCCAGCGACCCGGCGCTGGAGATCCCGCAATCCGTGATCGACGCCGCCCGGATGGGCATCGCTTCGACCACCGCCTTCAGCGGCAACGTGGGCCAGGCGCCGGCGTACGACGCCCAGCCGCCAGAGATCGCCCACGACCCCGACCTCGACGAAGCCGTCATCGCGTTTGCCAACGCCGATTTCGACCAGAGCGAACGCTGCCTGCTTGACTTGGTGCACCCTGGCGCCACACGGCACGACGAGCCAGAAACCTGGCTGACCCTGTTCGACCTCTACCGCGCCATCGACCTGCCGCACAAGTTCGACAACCTCGCGGTGGCCTACGCCCAGAAGTTTGGGGTGTCGGCGCCACAGTGGTTCTCGTTCCCCGAGCGCGTCGCGGCTTACCTGGCGCGCAAAGAGCGCCATGCCGCAGGCATCTTCACCCGGCCGGCCCCGCTGGACATGCCCAGCGCCGAAGGCGCCCTGGAGTTCAGCGCAGAAGAAGAGCCTGCTGGCGTGGAAGGCTGGGTGGCTCCGCACCTGCTCGACGTCGAAGCCACGGCCCACCTGCGCGTGGCCCTGCTGCAAATGCCCCGCCCCTGGACGATGGACTGGCGTCATGTGGGCCAGGTCACGCCCGACGGCGCAGCGCAACTCGCCCAGCTGTTCAAGACCTGGGCCGACGAAGCGCCAGAACTGGTGTGGAGCGGTGCCGAGCACCTGATGCAGGTGCTGGCAGACGCCGCCCCCACCGGCTTGCGCGACGCGGACCCCAGCCTGTGGATGCTGCGCCTGGAATTGCTGCGACTGAGCAACCGCCCGGTCGATTTCGACGAGGTGGCCATCGACTACTGCGTCACCTACGAACAATCGCCCCCTTCCTGGGAGCCCGTGGCCTGCCGAGTGCGCATGGAAAGCCCGGGCAGCGACGTCGTCCACACCCAGACACGCCCCCTCACCCACGTCAGCGAAGTCACCACCAGCTTCGTCGAATCCAGGCTGGCCGACGACGAGGTCGAGTTCATCCAGGTCGCTTCGCTCGAATTGTCTGGCCAACTGGTGGGTGACATCGGCCAAACCCTGGCCCAGTTGGACCACCAACTCAGTGCCAGCGTGTCACTCGAAATCGACTGCAGCCACCTGCTGCGCGTCGACTTCATCGCGGCCGGCGACCTGCTGAACTGGGTGCTGGCGCGCCGCGCCGAAGACCGCCAGGTGGTCTTCAAGAACCCGCACCGGCTCATCGCCGCCTTCTTTGGTGCCATGGGCATCAACGAGCACGCCCGGGTGCGCCTCGCTTCGAACTGAAGCCCTTGAATTTGCCGAGCGCGCCCTCAACTGGGCGCGATGAGCGAATCTCCTTCCTTCCACGGCACGACCATCGTCAGTGTCCGCCGCCAGACCCCCACCGGCTGGCAAGTGGCCATGGGGGGTGACGGTCAGGTCACCCTGGGCCACATCGTCGTCAAAGCCAGCGCCCGCAAGGTGCGCACCCTCTACCGCGACCAAGTGCTCGCGGGCTTTGCCGGGGCCACGGCCGACGCCTTCACCCTGTTTGAGCGCTTCGAAGCCAAGCTGGACAAGCACCAGGGCCACCTGGCCCGCGCTGCGGTCGACCTCACGCGCGATTGGCGCACCGACCGCGTGTTGCGCCGCCTCGAAGCCATGTTGGCCGTGGCCGACCGCGACACCTCGCTCATCATCACCGGCAATGGCGACGTGCTGGAACCCGAGCACGGCATCATCGCCATCGGTTCAGGCGGCGCTTACGCCCAGGCCGCTGCACGCGCCTTGGTGGCCCACACCGAGATGCCCGCAGCCGACGTGGTGAAAAAGTCGCTGGAGATCGCTGGCGACCTGTGCATCTACACCAACCAGAACCACACCATCGTCACCCTGGGTTGACCACCGCATGAGCCTCACGCCCCAACAGATCGTCGACGAACTCGACCGCCACATCGTGGGCCAACAAGGCGCCAAGCGCGCCGTGGCCATCGCCCTGCGCAACCGCTGGCGCCGCCAGCAGGTGGAGGGCAGCCTGCGCGCCGAGATCACGCCCAAGAACATCCTCATGATCGGCCCCACCGGTGTCGGCAAGACCGAGATCGCGCGGCGTCTGGCCCGTCTGGCCCAGGCTCCCTTTCTGAAGGTCGAGGCCACCAAGTTCACCGAGGTCGGCTATGTCGGGCGCGATGTCGAGCAGATCATGCGCGACCTCCTCGAGATCGGCATCGCCATGACCCGCGAGCGCCTGCGCAAGGATGTGGCCTCCCGCGCCGAGCTGGCCGCCGAGGAGCGGGTCATCGACGTTCTCGTCGGCGACAAGGCGAGCAACGAGACGCGGGCGAAGTTCCGCGCCATGCTGCGCGAGGGCAAGCTGGCGGACAAGGAGATCGAGATCACCGTCAAGAATCAGGCGGGGAGCCTACCCACCTTCGACATCCCCGGCATGCCGGGCG
>JBEEJT010000347.1:0-3415 GCA_041169085.1 Pseudomonadota bacterium
TGGGCACGCCGGCACGCTCCAGGTCCAGCGCCAGCTTCAGCGGCGTCTGGCCGCCGTACTGCACGATCACGCCGACCGGCTTCTCCTTGGCCACGATTTCCAGCACGTCTTCCAGCGTCACGGGCTCGAAGTACAGGCGATCCGAGGTGTCGTAGTCGGTGGAGACGGTCTCGGGATTGCAGTTGACCATGATGGTCTCGTAGCCGTCTTCGCGCATGGCCAGCGCTGCGTGAACGCAGCAGTAGTCGAACTCGATGCCCTGACCAATGCGGTTCGGGCCACCGCCCAGCACCATGATCTTCTTCTTGTCGGTGGGCTCGGCTTCGCACTCGTCGTCGTACGTCGAGTACATGTAGGCCGTTTGCGTCGCGAATTCAGCGGCACAGGTGTCCACACGCTTGTAGACCGGGCGCACGTTCAGCGCATGGCGGGCCTTGCGCACGGCGTGCTGATCGGTGCCCATCAGCTTGGCGATGCGGCGGTCCGAGAAGCCCTTCTTCTTCAGGTAGCGCATCTCGTCGGCCGACAGCGTGTCCAGCTTGCGGGCCTTGATTTGCGCTTCGGTCTTGATGATGTCTTCGATCTGAGCCAGGAACCAGGGGTCAACCTTGGTTTCTTCGAAGACCTCTTCCAGGCTCATGCCCAGGCGGAAGGCGTCGCCCAGGAACAGGATGCGCTCAGGACCGGCTTCGCCGATTTCCTGCACGATCTCTTCACGGTCGGTGCTGCGCTCGGTCAGGCCGTCGATGCCGGTTTCCAGGCCACGCAGGGCCTTCTGGAACGACTCCTGGAAGGTGCGGCCCATGGCCATCACCTCGCCCACCGACTTCATCTGCGTCGTCAGGCGCGAGTCGGCAGCGGGGAACTTCTCGAAGGCGAAACGCGGGATCTTGGTGACCACGTAGTCGATCGAGGGCTCGAACGAGGCCGGGGTGGCACCGCCGGTGATGTCGTTCTTCAGCTCGTCGAGGGTGTAGCCCACCGACAGCTTGGCCGCGATCTTGGCGATCGGGAAGCCGGTGGCCTTCGAGGCCAGGGCCGACGAACGCGACACACGGGGGTTCATCTCGATCACGATCATCCGGCCGTTGTCCGGGTTGATCGAGAACTGCACGTTCGAGCCGCCGGTTTCCACGCCGATTTCGCGTAGGATGGCGATCGAGGCGTTGCGCAGCAGCTGGTATTCGCGGTCGGTCAGGGTCTGAGCCGGGGCCACGGTGATCGAGTCACCGGTGTGGATGCCCATCGGGTCCAGGTTTTCGATCGAGCACACGATGATGCAGTTGTCCGCCTTGTCGCGGACCACTTCCATCTCGTATTCCTTCCAGCCGATCAGCGATTCTTCAATCAGCAGCTCGTTGGTGGGCGACAGGTCGATGCCGCGCTTGCAGATCTCTTCGAACTCTTCGGGGTTGTAGGCGATGCCGCCACCGGTGCCACCCAGCGTGAAGCTGGGGCGGATCACCATGGGGAAGCCCGAACCGCCGATCTCGGCCTGGATGCGCTTTTGCACAGCCCAGGCTTCTTCCAGCGTGTGGGCGATGCCCGACTTCGCGGAGTCCAGACCGATCTTGGTCATGGCTTCCTTGAACTTCTGGCGGTCTTCGGCCTTTTCGATCGCGTGCTCGTTGGCACCGATCATCTCGACCTTGTACTTGTCGAGCACGCCGTGCTTGTGCAGGTCGAGGGCGCAGTTCAGCGCGGTCTGGCCACCCATGGTGGGCAGGATCGCGTCCGGACGCTCCTTGGCGATGATGCGCTCGACCACCTGCCAGGTGATGGGCTCGATGTAGGTGACGTCGGCCGTGTTCGGGTCGGTCATGATGGTCGCAGGGTTGCTGTTGACCAGGATGACCTTGTAGCCCTCTTCGCGCAGGGCCTTGCAGGCCTGAGCGCCGGAGTAGTCGAACTCACAGGCCTGGCCGATGATGATCGGACCAGCGCCAATGATGAGGATGCTCTTGATGTCGGTGCGCTTTGCCATTTATTTCTTCTCCGCCTGTGCAGTGGTCATGAGCGACACAAAGCGGTCGAACAGATAAGCGATGTCATGCGGGCCCGGCGAGGCTTCCGGGTGGCCCTGGAAGCAGAAAGCGGGCTTGTCGGTGCGGGCCAGGCCTTGCAGCGTGCCGTCGAACAGCGAGATGTGCGTGGCGCGCAGGTTGGCGGGCAGCGACTTCTCGTCCACGGCGAAACCGTGGTTCTGGCTGGTGATGCTGACGCGACCCGAATCCAGATCCTTCACGGGGTGGTTGCCGCCGTGGTGACCGAACTTCATCTTGAAGGTCTTGGCGCCCGAAGCCAGGGCCATGATCTGGTGGCCCAGGCAGATGCCGAAGGTCGGGATGCCGGTCTCGATCAGGGTCTTGGCGGCGGCGATCGCGTAGTCACAAGGCTCCGGGTCACCAGGGCCGTTCGACAGGAAGATGCCGTCCGGGTTGTGCTTGAGCACCTCGGCAGCCGGCGTCTTGGCAGGCACCACGGTGACCTTGCAGCCGCGCTCGGCCAGCATGCGCAGGATGTTGCGCTTGACGCCGAAGTCATAGGCCACGACGTGGAACTTCGGGGCCGTTTGCTTGCCGAAGCCGGGTTTGCCACCCAACTCGGGGTTGGCCAGCTTCCACTCGGTTTCGTCCCACACGGTGGTGTCGGTGCGGGTCACGACCTGGGCCAGGTCCTGGCCGGCCATGCTGGGCGCACCTTGAGCCTGTGCGACCGCGTTGGCGATCAGCTCGGGCGTGATGGCTTGGCCAGCGGCCAGACCCACGATCACGCCGTTCTGGGCACCCTTGGTGCGCAGCAAGCGGGTGAGCTTGCGGGTGTCGATGTTGGCGATCGCGACCGTGCCTTGGGCTTCCAGGTATTGCGACAGCGTCTGGGTCTGACGGAAGTTGGAAGTGCGGATGGGCAGATCCTTGATGATCAGACCAGCGGCATGGACTTTCGTGGCTTCGACGTCTTCACCGTTGACACCGTAGTTGCCGATGTGCGGATACGTCAGGGTGACGATCTGCCGGCAATAGCTGGGGTCGGTGAGGATTTCCTGATAGCCGGTGAGCGAGGTGTTGAACACCACTTCGCCGACTGTCTGACCGGTGGAACCGATCGAAGTGCCTAGAAAGACCGTGCCGTCTGCGAGGGCCAGAAGAGCTTGGGGCAGGACGGGCAGCACGGGTTCATTCTCCGTTTGTTGTGCGCACCCAGCGCTGCCCTGTTTGGCACGTTCTGGCAGCGCGCCGCGCGAAAGTGCGCGCAGGCGTGGCGTGGACGTGACAAGACCGAGTCCAGTGACGGAAACGTGTCGGGTTTCGCTAGGCGGGGGTGGTTGCGGGTAAACCTTAGGAGTATAACCGATGTCCGGAATGTGACGGCGCACCGACCCGGTGCCCACCGTGAAGCCTGTCCGAAACACACT
>JBEEJT010000348.1:0-3958 GCA_041169085.1 Pseudomonadota bacterium
CGTCTGTTCGGCAAGGTCACCAACATCGCTGACTACGGTGCTTTCGTCGAGATCGAACCGGGCATCGAAGGCCTGGTGCACGTCTCCGAAATGGACTGGACCAACAAGAACGTGGCTCCCAACAAGATCGTCAACCTGGGCGACGAAGTGGAAGTCATGGTCCTGGAGATCGACGAAGACAAGCGTCGCATCTCGCTGGGCATGAAGCAGTGCAAGCCGAACCCCTGGGACGACTTCGCTCAGAACTTCAACCGTGGCGACAAGGTCAAGGGCCCCGTCAAGTCGATCACCGACTTCGGCGTGTTCGTGGGTCTGGCCGCTGGCATCGACGGTCTGGTGCACCTGTCCGACCTGTCGTGGAACGAGCCGGGCGAAGCCGCTGTGCGCAACTACAAGAAGGGCCAGGAAGTCGAAGCCGTCGTGCTGGCCATCGATGTGGAACGCGAGCGCATCTCCCTGGGCATCAAGCAGCTGGACGCTGACCCGTTCACCAACTTCACCACCCTGAACGATCGCGGTGCGACCGTGACCGGCGTGGTCAAGACCGTGGACGCCAAGGGTGCTGAAATCACCCTGGGTGACGACATCATCGGTTACCTGCGCGCCTCTGAAATCAGCCGCGACCGCGTCGAAGACGCCCGCAACGTGCTGAAGGAAGGCGACGAAGTCACCGCTGTGATCGTGAACGTGGATCGCAAGACCCGCAACATCCAGCTGTCGATCAAGGCCAAGGACAACGCTGAGCAACAAGAAGCTCTGCAGTCGCTGCGCGCCGACAACACCAAGGAAGGTTCCGGCACCACCAGCCTGGGCGCTCTGCTCAAGGCCAAGCTGGACCAGAACAACGGCTGATCTTCAGTCTGAGTTCATCCCTCGAGCCTGCCTGCCCACCTCTGCGTGGGCAGGCAGCCCTCGGGGGCTGTGAAGAGGCGCCGTGCCTCACCGCCCCTCTTCACAGCCTCCCTGGCCATCCCGGCCGAGGCCAACGCATTTCGACATGACCCGATCCGACCTCGTGGCCCGTCTGGCCGAGCGCTTTGGTCAGCTCAACCAGCGCGACGCCGAATTCGCCGTCAAGACCATTCTGGACGCCATGTCCGAGGCCCTGGCCAAGGGTCACCGCATCGAGATCCGAGGCTTCGGCAGCTTTTCAATCAGCCGCCGCCCACCGCGCATGGGCCGCAACCCACGCTCGGGTGAACAGGTGTTGATCCCGGAAAAGCTCGTGCCACACTTCAAGCCTGGCAAAGCCCTGCGCGAAGGCGTGGACAACAAGAAGGATTGAACCGATGCGAGCCCTGAACTGGTTGTGGCGCGGCCTGCTTTTCTTCATCCTCTTCGCGTTCGCGCTGAACAACCTGCACAACGTCGACCTGAAGTGGTTCATGGGCTACCACTGGCAGGCACCGCTGGTGATCATCGTGCTCACCGCCTTTGCGCTGGGTTGCGCAGCCGGCGTCACCGCCATGCTGCCGTCGTGGTGGAAGCACCGCCGAGACGCTCGCCAACGCCGCTTCCTGCTGCCAGAACCCGTGAAAAAGGCCGGCCCCGTGCCCTTCCCGTCGTCGGAAGACAACGGCCCCAGCACACGCTCCGGCCCGCTCACTTTGCCCGCAGAGTTGCCCTTCCCGCCCGACATGCCGGCGCCGCGCAAGCCCGCCAAGTGACGGCCCACTTGCTCCACTCATGACCTGCTGCCCGCGCTCGACGCGGGCTTCACGCTTTCATGGAACTCGATCTTTACTGGCTGCTGGTCGCCCTGCCCCTGGCCTTCCTGGCTGGCTGGATGGCATCGCGCACCGACCTTCGCCACCTCAAGCGCGACGACCGCGCCTCGCCTCAGGCCTACTTCAAAGGCTTGAACCTGCTGCTCAACGAACAGCAGGACAAGGCGATCGACGCCTTCATCGAAGCCGTGCAGCACGACCCGGACACCTCCGACCTGCACTTCGCTCTGGGCAACCTGTTCCGCCGGCGCGGCGAATACGAGCGCGCCATCCGCGTCCACCAACATTTGCTGGTGCGCGCCGACCTGCCCCGCGACGAGCGGGAGCGCGCGCAACACGCCTTGGCGCAAGACTTCATGAAGGCGGGGCTGTTCGACCGCGCCGAGGAGGCCTACAAAGCCCTGGACGGCACCGCCTTCGCCACCGACGCCCGGCTCGCCCTGTTGTCGCTGCACGAACGTTCGCGCAACTGGCACCCCGCCATCGACGTGGCTCGCCAACTGGAACAAGGTGGCACCGGCTCGTTCTCGCAGCGCATGGCCCACCACTGGTGCGAAGTGGCCCATGAAGCCGATTCGCGCGGGCGCAGCGAAGACGCCGACCTGGCCCTGCAACGGGCCCGCGAAGCCGCGCCCCAGGCCGCTCGGCCCTTGGTCATGCAAGGCCAGCGGCTCGCGCGAGCCGGACAGCACAGCCCCGCCCTGCAGGCGTGGGACGAGCTCATGGCGCGCCAACCTCAGTCTTTCGCCCTGATCGCAGGCGAATACGCCCGCTCCGCCCAGGCTTTGGGCGACGCCGCCGTCACCGAGGCGCTGACCAAACTGCAAAGCCTGTACGACCAGGTGCCGTCGATCGACGTGCTCAACGCGCTCAACAGCCTGCAACCCGATGCGGACGCCCGCCGGCGCGCCCTGTTGAGCCACATCGCCCACCAGCCTTCGCTCACGGCCGCACAGGGCTTGATCCGCGAACGCCTGGTCACCCACGTGCCCTTGGGCGAGTCGGAAATCGAGCTGGTGCAAAAGGCCATGGTCACCGCCTCCAAGCCGCTGCAACGCTACCGTTGCGCCGCCTGTGGCTTCGAGAGCCAGCATTACTTCTGGCAATGCCCTGGCTGCCAGGGCTGGGACACCTACCCGCCCAAGCGCCTCGAAGAGCAATGAGCGCAGGCGATCACGGCCCCTTGCGCACCGGCACGGTCACGTCCTGGCTGACGGTCTTGCCGTCGGCCCGGCGCAGCTTCAAGGTGAGTTTCACGCTCGTGCCCGCCTGAAGGGGGGCCTTCACCCCCATGAGCATGAGGTGCTGCCCCCCCGCCCCAGGCCGCATCTCGACGGCTTGCCCCTCGGGCAACGCCAGCGTCTCGATGGCCCGCATCTGCATCACGTCGCCCGCCATCCTCATCTCGTGCAACTCGGTCGTCCGCGCGACCGGGGTCTTGAAGCCGATCAAGGTCAACGGCTGGCTGGCGGTGAGGGTCAGGTAGCCGCCAGTGGCCGTTTGCCCCGCCACCATCGGGCGAATCCAGGCCCCTTCCACTTTCACCCAGGAGCCTGGTGCAGCCACGGATGCGGGTGCGGCCACGGGTGTGCCGCCCACTGCCTGCACCTCTGCCGCCCACGCGTTGGCCATGGGCCCGGTGAACACAACCGACAGGGCCACCAGGCCCGCGCACCGACGCACAACACTCCGCTCATTCATCTCAGGCTCCAGGTTGCCATGGACACCTGCCGAGTCTACGGTCAGGAAGGTTGCATCAATCGCCTGTACTGGATGGCTTCGGCCATATGCGGCAGGCGGATCCAATCGTCGCCTGCCAGATCGGCGATGGTGAGCGCCAGCTTGATGACACGGTGGTAGGCCCGCCCTGACCACCCCATGCGCGTGCAGGCCGTGCGCAGAAAGGCCAAAGCAGCCTCTTCGGCACGGGCATGGGTGTCGAGCGCCTGGCCTGCCAAGGCGGCGTTGGGGCCGCCCTGGCGCTGCCATTGCCTGTCTCGCGCCCGGCTCACCCGCTCGGCCACCTGGGCAGAGGCCTCCCCGGCTGGGCTGCAGGCCAGCACCTCGGGCGGCAAGGTCGGCACCTCGATCTGGATGTCGATGCGATCCAGCAGCGGGCCGCTCAGCCGCCCTTGGTAGCGCGCCACCTGCTCGGGCGTGCAACGGCAAGCCTTGAGTGGGTTGCCATGGTGGCCGCAAGGGCAAGGGTTCATGGCCGCCACCAGCTGGAA
>JBEEJT010000349.1:0-2784 GCA_041169085.1 Pseudomonadota bacterium
TTGACGCCTTCGCTGGACCTGGTCGGCAAGATCTAAGTTTGGACTTCACCACTTCGGTGAATCTGATATCCCTGCGGGCCCACAAGGCCTGCCGGGGTGCCCCTGGTCGCCCAAACACAGATGGGAGGCCAGTTCTCAAAGTCGCTTGAATTTTTAGAAGGAAGACACCATGCTCGACGACAACCTCAAAGCTCAACTCGGCGCCTACATGGAGCGCGTTCAGCAACCGTTCGAGATCGTGGCTTCGCTGAGCGACTCTGAAAACTCGCAAGAGATGCTGCAGTTGCTGCAGACCATCCAAGGTCTGCGCAGCGACAAGATCACCCTGCGCACCGACGGGCAAGACGCCCGCAAGCCCTCGTTCACGCTGCAACGCACGGGCACCGACACCAGCCTGCGCTTTGCCGGCCTGCCGCTGGGCCACGAGTTCACCTCGCTGGTGCTGGCCCTGCTGTGGACGGGCGGCCACCCGCCGAAGGAAGACGCCGAAGTCATGGACGCGATCCGCGCCCTGGACGGCGACTTCAACTTCGAGGTCTACATGTCCTTGAGCTGCCACAACTGCCCGGACGTGGTGCAGGCGCTGTCGCTCATGGCCATCCTGAACCCCAAGATCAAGACCACGGTCATCGAAGGCGGCGCCTTCCAGGAAGAGGTCGAAAAGCGCGAGATCATGGCCGTGCCCATGGTCTTCTTGAACGGCCAGGTGTTCGCCTCGGGCAAGATGACAGCCGCCGAAATCGTGGCCAAGCTCGACACCAACTCCGACGCCCGTGAAGCCGCCAAGATCGACGCCAAGGCCCCGTACGACGTGCTGATCGTGGGCGGTGGCCCTGCAGGCGCCGCAGCCGGCGTGTACGCCGCCCGCAAGGGCATCCGCACCGGCATCGCCGCAGAGCGTTTTGGCGGCCAGGTCAACGACACCCTGGCCATCGAGAACTACATCTCGGTGCTCGAGACCGACGGCCCCAAGCTGGCGGCCGCGCTGGAAGCGCATGCCCGCGCCTACGACGTCGACATCATGAACCTGCAGCGCGCTGAAGCCCTGATCCCTGCGACCGAGCCCGGCGGCCTGGTCACGGTGAAGATGAGCAACGGCGGCAGCCTGAAGGCCAAGACCGTGATCCTGAGCACCGGCGCGCGGTGGCGCAACGTCAACGTGCCCGGCGAAGCCGAGTACAAGAACAAGGGCGTGGCCTACTGCCCGCACTGCGATGGCCCGCTGTTCAAGGGCAAGCGCACGGCGGTGATCGGTGGCGGCAATTCGGGCGTCGAGGCGGCCATTGACCTGGCCGGCATCGTGGCCCACGTCACCTTGATCGAGTTCGCCGACCAGCTCAAGGCCGACGCCGTGCTGGTCAACAAGCTCAAGAGCCTGCCCAACGTGACCATCCACACCAACGCCCAGACCACCGAGATCACCGGTGAGCAAGGCAAGGTCAACGGCCTGAAGTACAAGGACCGCGCGACCGGCGTGGAGCACCTGGTGCCGCTGGAAGGCGTGTTCGTGCAGATCGGCCTGGTGCCCAACACCGAGTGGCTCAAGGGCACGGTGGAACTCAGCAAGTTCGGCGAGATCCTGATCGACGCCAAGGGCCACACCAACGTGCCGGGGGTGTTCGCAGCGGGCGACTGCACCAACGTGCCTTACAAGCAAATCGTGATCGCCGCCGGCGCCGGGGCCACGGCCGCGCTCAGCGCCTTCGACCACCTGATCCGGCACTGACGTGGTGCCCACGGTCTGAGCCAGGGGCCCTTCGGGGCCCTTTTTTTTGGCCCGTGCCGAGGCCGACTCTGTGAAGTTGCGCAAACCTGCGCGCCCCGACAACGGTGACGTCTGCCACACAAAGCGCTGCTGCGTTGCAACAGGGCGCTGCAGTGCATCAAGTTCCCGCCCCGGGCAGCCGATGCCTGCAACAGCCCCGCACCAAGGAGTCGACCGTGGCCTCTACCCTGACCTTGTCCCCCCAGGAACTGCGCGCCAAGCTGATGGCCCCCAAGGCCCTGGACCGCGTCCATGCGCTGCACGCCCTGGAGCGTGAAGCCGATCACGCGGACGTGGCTTTCGCCCGCGAGCTGCACGCGTTCACCGCACGTGGCATCCCTTACTACGCCCCCGAAGACGAGGCCTACCAACAGTGGGTCGACAAGGCAGTGGCTTATTGGTCTCGCCTGCACGAGAACTGATAAATCGCGCAATGCTGGACAAATCGCCCACAGGACCTGGGCTGGCCACCTCCAGTTTGAAGGGGGCCTGACGAGAATCTCTGTGTACGCCGCCCCACCGGGTGGCCACAGGAGGCCCGCCATGCTCCCCACCGCACGCAGCCAGCGCCCGAACCACTTCAACGAACTGGTCGAAGGCCAGTGGCGCAGCGACTTCAAAGAAGCGCTGGTGATGCTGGCGCTCTGGGGCTTGGTGTGTTTGCTCGCCAGCTTGCTGGCCCACGGTTGAGCCCCCCTCATGGCCTCTCTGCCTCGCCCCTGGCTGAATTCGGTGCAAGCCGCCGAAGCGGGCGAGGCGTCGCCATCACAGCTCAACGAGCCCCCACCGCCCGCGCCCGCGCCACCGCCCCCGCAGCGGCGTTGGTTCCCGAGCCGCTTGCACCACCAGTTGGCGCTGATGGTGTCGGTGGCCCTGGTGAGCGCCCTGGGCTTGCTGGGTGGCTACACGGCGCTGGAGCAAACCCAGATCGCCCTCAAGACGTACGAAGAGCAAGCCCTCGCGCTCGCTCGCCACATGGGCGCAGCCAGCCACCAGGCGATGGTCGGCGCTCAGCCTGA
>JBEEJT010000350.1:0-4078 GCA_041169085.1 Pseudomonadota bacterium
GCCGCAGCAGAAAAGCGGTGTGAAACAATCGACGAAAACTTGTGGGCTCAGCGGCCTAGACGGACCAAATTCACGGGTGAGGCGCTCCCACGAACTGCTCGATGATCTGGATGAGTTCGCGGCCACCGACGGGTTTTTTGAGCCATCCGGTGGCCCCACTCTGTCGGGCCTGCTCGCGTTGCGCGGAGCGGTCGGAGTTGGACAAGGCCAGGATGGGGGTGAAGCGCAGCAGCTTGCGCGCGGCCTGGATGAAGTCCAGCCCGTCCATGACCGGCATGTTGATGTCGGTGATGACGAGATCGGGCTTGAAGCCCGATTGGAGGAGGGTGAGGGCCGCTTCGCCATGCTGGGCGGTGCTCACCTCAAAGCCGGCGAGTTGCAGCGAGGCCTGCAGGCTTTTGAGCATGGTGGGCGAGTCGTCGACCACCAGGATCTTCTTCGGCATCTTGAACCCCTTGTGCTGGCGTCTCAGCCCACCACTTCAGGTGCCGTGACGCGAAGGACACCAGGGCATTGTTCCTGCCGGAACGGCACCTGGGTCACATGGGGCTTACCTTATGCGCGAAACGGTGAACTCGGTCGCGCAAATTGAGGGGCAAAAACGAGGAGGTTTGGTGCACTGCACCAAGGCGGGCGCTGGCCCGCATGGCGAGCCGTGACATCTGGCCGTGACATCTGGCCTTGTCAGCGTTCCAGGTACGGGTCGTCAAAGCCCAGCGAGGCCAGGATCTCGCGCTCCCGCGCTTCCATGGCTTCCGCTTCCTTCTTCTTGATGTGGTCCCAGCCCTGGGCGTGCAGGGCGCCGTGCACCAGCATGTGGGCGTAGTGGGCTTCGAGGGACTTGCCTTGCTCTTGCGCTTCGCGCTCGATCACCGGCGCGCAGATCACCAGGTCGGCCATCACCACGGGCTCCTGGGCGTAGTCGAAGGTCAGCACGTTGGTGGCGTAGTCCTTCTTGCGGAACTCGCGGTTGAGCGTCTGGCCTTCTTCGGCATCGACGATGCGCACGGCCAGTTCGCCGTCGGTGTCCAAGGCGGCACGCAGCCAGCGGGCCACCTTGTGCCGGGGCAGCTGGTCGCGGTGGCGCTTGTCGGCGAATTGCAGGCTCAAAGACAGGGACGGCTTGGGCGTGGGCATGGCGGGCAGTGTCGGCGGCGTGAAGGTCAGATGGTGGCGGCAGGGGTGTCGGGCTGGTCCTGGGCGCGGTCGTAGGCTTCGACGATGCGGGCCACCAGCGGGTGGCGCACCACGTCGGTGGCGTTGAACTGGGTGAAGGCCACGCCGTTGACCCGCTTGAGGATGCGTTGCGCTTCGACCAGGCCGCTGCGTGCGCCGCGCGGCAAGTCGATCTGGCTGACGTCGCCCGTCACCACGGCACGCGAGCCAAAGCCGATGCGGGTGAGGAACATCTTCATTTGTTCGGGCGTCGTGTTCTGGGCTTCGTCGAGGATGATGAAGGCGTGGTTGAGGGTGCGCCCGCGCATGAAGGCCAGGGGCGCGATCTCGATGAGGCCCTTCTCGAAGGCCTTGGTGACGCGGTCGAAGCCCATCAGGTCGTAGAGCGCGTCGTAGAGCGGGCGCAAGTAGGGGTCGACCTTCTGCGTGAGGTCGCCGGGCAGGAAGCCCAGGCGCTCGCCAGCTTCCACCGCTGGCCGCGTCAACACGATGCGCTGCACGGTGGAGCGCTCCAGCGCGTCCACGGCGCAAGCCACGGCCAGGAAGGTCTTGCCCGTGCCGGCCGGGCCGATGCCGAAGGTCAGGTCGTGGGCCAGGATCTGGGTGAGGTAGCTCACCTGGTTGGGCGTGCGGCCGTGCAGGTCGGCGCGGCGGGTGTGCAGGGTGGGGCCCTCACGCTCGTTGCTCACGCTGGGGGCCTCGGGGCCGCTGCCGTGACCTTGGCTGGCCAGGGCGCGGCGCGCGGCCACCGAGGCCAGCGACAGCTGCACCACTTCCGGGGCGATGGGCTGGGCGCTGCGCTCGTAGAGCTGTTCCAGCAAGGCCACCACCTGCTGCGGCACGCCCCGCGCCCCCTCGATGCGGAACTGCTCGCCCCGGCGGGCGATCGTCACCCCCATGGCCGCCTCGATGGTGCGCAGGTGTTCATCCAGCGGGCCACAAAGGTGGGCCAGACGGGTGTTGTCCAGGGGAGAAAAGCTGTGGCGCAGTTGCATGGGGGCCCAAGAGGTCGGGAATAGCCTGCAAATTGTCGCCTGCCGTGCGCTTCACCATGTGACATCTCTTGAGAGAATGGGCAAATTGGGGGGCTCCCAGGTGGCCCCTGGGTGAAGACGCAGCTGAGGGAGCGGGCAGCGATCATGGTGTGGGGCATCGGGCAGGCCGGTTCAGGCAAGGACAAAGACCCGCGCGCGGCAGGTGCCGCCAGCGCGGGCGACGACGCGGGCCGCGAGGGCGTCAGGCGATCCACCTGGTGGTGGATCGGGCTCTCGGGCCTCTTGCTGGCGCTGGGGGTGGCCTTGCTGATGGTCGCGCTCAACCGCGAAACCACCAAGCTTGGCCGCGGGGTCGACCCGCTGACCCGCAAGCCCCTGGCGCCCGAGGTGCGCGTGTTGGAGGTGGCCCAGGTGGCCGACGCCGACGGCCCCACCTTCCCCGTCAGTCAGCCCAGCCGCACGCTGCGCCTGCCTGACGAGTGGTCGCTCAACCACGCGGGCCGCCGCGGCGCCGTCTGGTACCGCTTCACGGTCGACGCCAACAGCTTGCCGGGGCCCGACCAGGTGTACGCCGTCTACGTCGAGCGGGCGTGTTCCAACATCGAGGTGCAGCTCAACGGGCAACTGCTCTACCGAGGGGGGCGCATGGCCGAGCCCTTTGCCCGCCACTGCGACCGCGCCCACGTCGTGCCCTTGCCGTCGGCCCTGGTGCGGCCGGGCGCCAACACCCTGGACATGCGGGTGGTGGGCTACCCCATTGGCGAGGTGACGGCCCGCCAGCGCGCGGGCATCCTGGGGGCGGTGAGTGTGGGCTCGCTGCAGGACGTCCGCCAGCTCTACGAAGACCAGACCTTCTGGTCGAGCACCGTGTCTCAGGTGCTGGCCGGCATTTTGGTGGTGCTGGGACTGTTCTCGCTGGGCATGGCCTGGGTGCGCCGCCTGCACTACCTGCTGCATTTCGGGCTGCTCACCCTGGGTTGGGCCGTGTTGGGCGGGCGCTTCTGGCTGACCGACTGGCTCTTGCCCAACGCGGCCATCGAAGTGCTGATCGCCATGATGTTCGCGCCCTTGACGGCTTTCGCCATCAAGTTCCTGCTGGGCTACGCGGGCTCCAGCCTGCGCCGGGTGCTGGAGCGCCGCCATGAAGGCTGGATCGACCGCGCCTTGTGGGCCCAGTGCGTGCTCATGCCGTTGAGCCTCATGCTCCTGGGCAGCGACCTGCTGTTCCTGGGCGCGCGCGCCTGGTACGTGCTCTTTGCCTTCGAGATCTTCGCCGCCGTGGGCCTGTTCCTGTGGCTGGCCGGCCAGGAGCGGCGCCCCGAGTTCTGGCTGATGTCGGGCGCCCTGGGCGTGGTCACCGCCGTGGTGGGCATCGAGCTGAGCTACCAGGCCGGCTGGGTGCGCATGTGGGGCGTGCACATCACCCACCTGGTGATGCCGCTGCTCTACGCCGCCGTGGCCGTGCGCCTGATCCAGGTTTATGCCCAGGCCTTGCAGACCGCCGAAGGGGCGCGCAAGCAGCTGGAAAAGCGGGTGCAAGAGATTTCCGCCGAGATCGAGCGCAACTTCAACCAGATCGCCGAGCTGCGCGTCGAGCAGATCGCCGAGAAAGAGCGCAAGCGCATCGCCGCTGACCTCCACGACGACCTGGGCGCCAAGCTGCTCACCATCGTCCACACCGCCGACAACGACCGCATTTCGACCCTGGCGCGCGAGGCGCTCGAAGAAATGCGCCTCTCGGTGCGCGGCCTCACCGGCCGACCCATGGTGCTGTGCGATGCCCTGGCCGACTGGCGCGCCGAAGTGGTGTCGCGCCTGGGCCAGGCCGGCATCGAGTGCGAGTGGCGCAACCCCAACGACGTCATCGAAGAACCCCTGTCTTCGCGCACCTACGTGCAGACGACCCG
>JBEEJT010000351.1:0-20510 GCA_041169085.1 Pseudomonadota bacterium
GTCGGGCACCAGGATCTCGATGCGGGTGGCGGGCGACTGCGCGCGCACCTGCTGGATGCATTCGACGAAGTGGCCGGCACCGCCGTCGCGCAGGTCGTCGCGGTCGACCGAGGTGATCACCACGTACTTGAGCTTGAGCGCGGCGATGGTTTTGGCCAGGTTGGCCGGCTCGTTCACATCCAGCGGGTCGGGGCGGCCGTGGCCCACGTCGCAAAACGGGCAGCGGCGCGTGCACTTGTCGCCCATGATCATGAACGTGGCCGTGCCATGGCCAAAGCACTCACCGATGTTGGGGCACGAGGCCTCCTCGCACACGGTGTGCAGCTTGTGCTCGCGCAGGATGTTCTTGATTTCGTAGAAGCGCGTGGAAGGCGAGCCCGCCTTGACGCGGATCCATTCCGGCTTCTTCAGCACCTCGCCGGCCGGCACCACCTTGATCGGGATGCGAGCGGTCTTGGCCTGTGCCTTTTGCTTGGCGCTGGGGTCGTAAGCGGGGGTGGGGGCAGCGGCCGGGGTGGCGGCCGCAGCGGTGTCAGCGGGTTTGTTTTCGGTGGACATGGTGGCTGTTTCACGGCGTCCGGCTTGTGGCTGGACGGCCCCATACTTTAGCCGATCAGGCCGACCTGCGCCGCCCGCCCCGGCTGACTCAAGGCGCCAATCGCCATTGCAACTGCTGCGCCAGCACCGCGGCGACCTCGTCCCAGCCCACGTGGACGCCGACGCTGGCCAGGTCGATGGTGCGCAAGCCGCTGTAGCCACAAGGGTTGATGCGGCCGTAGGGACTGAGGTCCATGTCGACGTTGAGCGCCAGGCCGTGGTAGGTGCAGTGGCGGCTCACCTTGATGCCCAGGGCCGCGATTTTGCCCAGGCCCCGGAAAGGGTCGGCCGGGTCGGCGGGGCCGGTGAGCGCAGCGTGGGCAAACGGGTCGTCGAGGCGCACGTAGATGCCTGGCGCGCCGGCCACACGGTGGCCCGTGACGCCAAAGTGCATCAGGGTGCGCAAGAGGGCCTCTTCCAGCCGAAAGACGTATTCCTTGACGAAGTAGCCCAGGCGCTGCAAGTCCAGCATAGGGTAGGCCACCACCTGGCCCGGTCCGTGGTAAGTCACTTGCCCACCCCGGTTGGTTTGCACCACGGGGATGTGGTCAGGCCCCGGCGGGTTGAGCAACAGGTGTTCGGCTTTGCCTGCCAGGCCCTGGGTGAACGTGGGCGGGTGCTCACACAGCCAGACCTCGTCGGGCGCATCGGGGCCGCGGGTGTCGGTGTAGGCCTGCATGGCCTCGTAGGTGGGCAGGTAATCGACGCGGCCCAGCGCCCGGATCGTCAAGGCGGGCAAGGGGGCTGGCGTGGGGGCGGCTTCGGAGGGCTGTTCGGCACTGGACATGGCCTGGCAGTTTAACCAGCCGCCCAGGCCAACAGGGCTCAGGCGCGCCGCCTGCGCTGGTAGAGCGCCCCCGGCAGCCGAGCGACCAGGCCGTCGAGCTCCAGCGTGAGCAGGTGGGCCCCCAGTTCGGCCGGGCCCCAGCCCGTGCGCGCCGACAAGGCTTCCTGGGAGACCGGGTCATGGCCCATGGCACGCAAGACCGGGTCAGCTTCTTGGGCGGCATCGTTGGCGCATGCCAGGCTGGCGTCGTCACCTTTGTCGCCCACCTTGTCGCCAGGGGCCGCCTGCAGCCATGGCGTGAGCTCTTCGAGCACGTCTTGCGCGGTCTCGACCAGCTTGGCCCCCTGCTTGAGCAGCGCGTGGCACCCCCGTGCCTGCGGCGACTGGATCGAGCCCGGGATGGCCATCACCTCGCGGCCCAACTCGGCCCCCAGCCTGGCGGTGATGAGCGAGCCCGATTGCACCGCCGCTTCGACCACCAGCACGCCCCGCGACAGCGCCGCCACGATGCGGTTGCGCCGCGGGAAGTTGCCGGGCAGCGGGGGCGTGCCGAGGGTGAACTCGCTGAGCAACAGCCCACGCTGCGCGATGCGCCGCGCCAGCGCCGCGTGGCCTTTGGGGTAGACGCTGTCGAGGCCGGTGCCAACCACGGCGATGGTGGCCGGCCGCGAGCTGCCCGCCACCCCGGCCAGTGCGCCTTCGTGGGCCGCAGCGTCGATGCCGCGCGCCAGGCCCGAGATCACCACCACGCCCGCTTGGGCCAAGGCCTGGGCGAAGCCCTGGGCGTGGTCCAGCCCCTGGGGCGTGGCGTGGCGGCTGCCCACGATGGCCACAGCGGGCGCGTCGAAGGCCGAGAGGTCGCCCTCGGCGTGCAGCAGCAAGGGCGGGTCGGCGGCGTCGAGCAGGGCGCGGGGGTAGCGCGGGTCGGCCAGGGTGAGCACGTGGCGCCCGTCCAGCTCGGCCCAGTCCAGGGTTTGCTGCGACAGCGCGGCGAGCCCTTCTGGTGGCTGTGCCCAGGCGCTGAGGTCACGCTGGCCCAGCACGTCGGCCCACACGCGGGGCGAAGCTGCCCAGATGGCCTGGGGGCTGCCCAGCGCCGCCAACAGACGTCGCGCCTGGCTCAGCCCCAGCCCGGGGGTGAGCAACAGGCGCAACCAGTCGTGGAGTTCACAAGCGTCCAAAGCGAGCATGGGCGGATGTTGCACCACGCCGCCCTGTGGGGCGCCCACCCTCAGGAGGGATAGGCCCGAGCATCAAGCCGGCTCAACCCCATCCATGCCGGTCATGGCCGGTCAAAGCGGTCGCCAGCCGACACCGGGTTCTGCACGTTGAGGATCAGCGCGTAAGACATCTTGTCGAACACGCGGAACACGAACAGCAGGCCGTTGCGCTCGTCGGGCAGCTTGACCATGGGGCTGCCTTCGTTGGTGGTGTCGCGCACCATGGCGCCGTCGCGCAGCAAAGCCAGCACGTGACCACGCTCCACGCCGTCACGCACACCGCGGTTGAGCACCACGATCTGGTTCTGGCCGGCCGTCAGGCTGTCGCCGTAGATGGACACGATCTGGCCGCGCAGGTCGCCCGCCGGGGCGTGCGGCACCATGTTGGTGAACTCACGCGGTGGCACAGGCGCCAGGCGGTCACCCACCCCGGCTTCCTGGCGCAGGCTCAAGAGGTTGATGGTGGCCGGCACCGGCGGCGCGGACGAACCGGCTGCAGGCTCGGTGCCTTCGCGCACCAGGCCGGCCGTGCCCACGAACTGGCCTTCGTAGCCCAGGACCTCGCCGGTGGCCGGGTCCTTCAGGGGCTTGGGCTGGCGGAACAGGCGGAACTCACGGCGGCCACCCAGCTCCCCCCGGATGTAGGCGGTTTCGCCACGCGAGAGGTAGACCCGGCCTTCCTGGGCCGCCACGATGCGCGGGGCCGTGTCCAGCTCCTCGCGCTTGTCGATGATGACGGCTTCGTTGAAGAAGGGCTCGAGCACCCGCACGTTGACCGAGCTGACGGCGTCGTCGAGAGCGCGTTCACGCAGGCGCGGGCGCAGCTTGCCGTCGCCACCCACGCTGTCCACGGGCTCGCCCACGCGCAGCCGCGCACGGCCGTTGCTCTTGTCGAGGTAGAGCACCTGGCCGGGGTAGATCAGGTGGGGGTTGCGGATCTCTTGCAGGTTCATGCCCCAGAGTTCCGGCCAGCGCCACGGTGATTTCAGGAACAGTTTGGAAATGTCCCACAGGGTGTCGCCACGTTTGACCGTGTAGGAATCCGGGGCGTTGGGCGAGAGTTCCGACAGGGGCACGCCCGCCTCGGCCACTTTCTGGGCCGTGGCCTTTTGTTGCGATGAAACCGGGTAATTCGGGAAGGTGGCGGCGTGGGCCAGGGAAACCCCCGCCAGCAGGCTCACCAGGGCAGCACCCAAGCCGGCACCCGCACGGACCAGGGCGCGCTCAGCGCCTGCAAAGGCCGGGGAAATCAGCGGTCGCTGGATCATGAAAACGGTCTCCACGCCGCCTGCAGGCCTGTTTCGGACCACCCTGCAACACATTTGTGCCGCCAGGGCTTCAGGGATTCGGCAAAATCTGGTCAATGATCGGTTGATTCTGCCCGCAAAACTGAAGGGGTCGCAACGAGAATTGCCGGGTGTTACCGCTGCCCGGCGTCTGCGGCCGCCCCCCGACGTTGCGCCCTGCCCACAAGGGTTCCCAGGGTTTCTCGGCCAGTTTCCGCCCGCCCCCCCATTCCTGCCGATTCGATTTCGCACATGGCCCTGCTGCCCATCCTCACTTTCCCCGACCCTCGCCTGCACACCGTGGCCAAACCCGTGGCCCAGGTGGACGACCACATCCGCCAGCTGGTCGACGACATGCTGGAGACCATGTACGACGCCAAAGGCGTGGGCCTGGCCGCCACCCAGGTGGACCGCCACGTGCGCGTGGTGGTGATCGACACCAGCGAAGAGCGCAACGACCCGCTCGTGCTCATCAACCCCGAAATCATCGAAGCCTCGGACGAGATGATCGTCTGGGAAGAGGGCTGCCTGTCGGTGCCCACCGTCTACGACAAGGTCGACCGCCACGCCCGCGTGAAGGTGCGCGCCACCAACCGCGAAGGGCAGGTCTACGAGTTCGAAGGCGACGACTTGCTGGCCGTGTGCGTGCAGCATGAGCTCGACCACTTGCTGGGCAAGGTGTTTGTGGAATACCTCTCGCCGCTCAAGCGCAACCGCATCAAGACCAAGATGGTCAAGCGCGCCCGCGACGAAGCCTGAGCCATGACCGTTCCCGACGCTGATTGCGCGGCCCAGCGGGCCCGCTTGCGGGTGGCCTTTGCCGGCACACCCGAATTCGCCGCCGTGGCGCTCGACGCGATCCTGAAGGCCGGGTTCACCGTGCCCCTGGTGCTGACCCAGCCCGACCGGCCCGCCGGCCGCGGCATGAAGCTGCAGGCGTCGGCGGTGAAGCAGGTGGCCTTGAGCCACCACTTGCCCGTGAGCCAACCCACCAGCCTCAAGCTCGATGGCAAGTACCCCGAAGAGGCCGCCGCCGCGCGTGAAGCCTTGCTGGCGGCGGCGCCCGACGTGATGGTGGTGGCCGCCTATGGCCTGATCCTGCCGCTGTGGACGCTGAGCCTGCCGCGCCTGGGCTGCCTCAACATCCACGGCTCGCTGCTGCCGCGCTGGCGGGGGGCCGCGCCCATCCACCGCGCCATCGAAGCGGGGGACGCCGAGACCGGCATCACCATCATGCAGATGGACGCGGGCCTGGACACGGGCGACATGTTGACCATCGGCCGCACACCCATCACCGAGGCCGACACCACGGCGGTGCTGCACGACCGCCTGGCCGCCCTGGGCGGCGAGCTGATCGTGACGGCACTGGACGACGCTGCCGCTGGCCGCCTGAAGCCGGTGAAGCAACCCGAAGCCGGCGTGAACTACGCGCACAAGATCGACAAGGCCGAAGCCGCGCTCGACTGGCGCTTGCCGGCGGCACAGCTCGCGCGTCGGGTGCGGGCCTTCGACCCCTTCCCCGGCACCACCTTCGCCCTGCAACAGCCCGCCACCCCGGCGGACGTGATCAAGCTGTGGGCGGCCGAGGTGGTCGACGGCGTGGGCCAGCCCGGCGAAGTGCTGCAAGCCAGCGGCGACACGCTGGTGGTGGCCTGCGGCGAGCAGGCGCTCAAGCTGCTGGTGTTGCAAAAGCCGGGCGGCAAACGCGTGAACACACGTGAATTCCTGCAAAGTTGCGCGCTTGCGGCCCAACTCGCTTGAAAGTTTCGGCGTTCAGCCTCATCTTTTCGGTCGTCGCCGTGTGGCGATGTTTCAGTCCGGGTCAGGAGGCCCGTCAAGATGTTCAACCTGATGAAAACCGCCGTCCTGATGGCGGCGATCACCGCCCTGTTCATGGCCATCGGCGGCATGATCGGGGGCAAGGCCGGCATGATGGTGGCCCTGCTGGTGGCCATCGGCATGAATTTCTTCAGCTACTGGTTCTCCGACCAGATGGTGCTGAAGATGTACAACGCGCGTGAGGTCGACGCCCAGACCGCGCCGCGCTTTTACGCCATGGTGCAAGAGCTGGCCCGCAACGCCCAGCTGCCCATGCCGCGCGTCTACCTGATCGACGAAGCGCAACCCAACGCCTTCGCCACGGGCCGCAACCCGGAACACGCCGCCGTGGCGGCCACCACCGGCATCTTGCAGCTGCTCAGCGAACGCGAGATGCGCGGCGTGATGGCCCACGAACTGGCCCACGTGAAGCACCGCGACATCCTCATCTCCACGGTGAGCGCCACCATGGCGGGCGCCATTTCGATGCTGGCCAATTTCGCCATGCTGTTTGGTGGGGGCCGCGACGAAGAAGGCCGCCCGGCCAACCCGATCGCCGGCATCGCCGTGGCCATCCTGGCCCCGCTGGCCGCCAGCCTGATCCAGATGGCGATCAGCCGCGCACGCGAGTTCGAAGCTGACCGCGGCGGCGCCGAGATCTCCGGCGACCCGCAGGCCCTGGCCAGCGCGCTGGAAAAGATCCACCGCTATGCGCAAGGCATCCCGATGGGTGCGGCCGAAGCCCACCCCGAGACCGCGCAGATGATGATCATGAACCCGCTGTCGGCCGAGGGGATCAAGGGCCTGTTCTCGACCCACCCCGCCACAGAAGAGCGTGTCGCGCGCCTGATGGCCCTGGCCCGACGCGGTTGAGACGGCAGGCGCCACGCTGGCGCCTGCTGCCCCGGTTCAAAGCGACAGGCGTGACAGGCGTCACGCCCTGGCGCCCCGGTTGGCGCCCCAGCCCCCCTCGAACGCAGGAGGGCCTCTCAAGCCCCCATCCGGCCCGCCGATAGACCGAAGACGCCCCACAGACGTGGGCTTCTTTTGTCTTCGTGGACCCGCCGGATGCCCTTGCCCCCTCCCGCCACCTCAGACCCTTCTCAAGCGTTGCGCTGGGCTGCTGGGGCCGTTTGCGTTTCCGGTGTGAGCCTGAGCGCTGCGGCTTGGTGGTGGCTGGGCAGCCCCGCCGCCGCCGAGGCGACTTCGGCCGTGGCGCAACTCGCCGCCACGCCGGAAGCCGGCACCTGGTGGCGCCCCTTGCCCTTGCTGGGCGCGCTCAGTGGGGTGGGGGCCTCGCTGGCCTTGAGCTGGACGATGCTGGACGCGGCCCGACGGTGGCAGACCGTCTGGCAAGCCGGGCGGCAATTGCTCGCTGAAAAGCAGGAAGCGCAACGCCAGCTGCGCACCATGATGCATTGCACCGCCGAGGGCATCCTGACGCTGGACACCCAAGGCCTGGTGACCCACGCCAACCCGGCTGCCACGCTGATCTTCCAGCAAGAGGCCAGCCAGTTGGTGGGGCGGCACCTCGCCGGTTTGGTGAGCGCGTGTGCGCCGCCACCGGGCGGCACCATTTCGGCCGACGAAACGCTGAAGCAAACCGCCGACCGGCTGGGCCTGGACAGCCTGGGCAGCACCTTGCGCTTGCAAGGCCGCACCCCCGGGGGGCACGCCTTCCCGCTGGAATTGAGCCTGGTGCCCTTGCCCGACCACGCCGCAGGCCACCACCTCGCGGTGTTGCGCGACCTGAGCGCGCAGGAGCTGGCCAACCGCTCGGCGCTGGAGGCCCGCCGCCAGCTCGACGAGGTCGACGAGATGCGCCGCGTGATCGTGCACAACGCGCCTTACGCCATCTTCGTGCTCAACGCCCAGGGCGTCATCCAGACAGTCAACCCGGCGGGCGAAAAGCTGGTGGGCTTCCCAGCCCGAGAACTCGTGGGGCGCAGCTCCACCCAGCGCTTCTTTGACCCCGACCTGGTGGCCGAGCGCGCCCGCCTGCTGGCCCTGCGGCTCAACCAGCCGGTGCGCGAACTCAACGTGCTGGAGCACCTTGCTGCCGAGTCGCCGGGCGTGCCCAGCGAATGGACGCTGCGCCGCGCAGACGGCAGCTTCATCATCACCGAGATCACGGTCACCGAGCTGCGCGACGAAAACGGCGTGCTCACGGGCTACCTGACCATGGCTTACGACGTGACCTCGCGCCGCGAAGCCGAGCACCAGTTGCAGCACATGGCCCAGCACGACGCGCTGACCTCGCTGCCCAACCGCAACATGCTGCAAGAGCAGCTCAAGCAGTGCATGTCGCTGGCGGAGCGCCATGGCCACCCGCTGGCCTTGATGTTCCTCGACATCGACCGCTTCAAGAAGATCAACGACAGCCTGGGGCACCAAGTGGGTGACCTGGTGCTGGTGGAAGTGGCCCACCGCCTGCGCCGCGCCATGCGCACCTCGGACATCGTGGCGCGCCTGGGCGGCGACGAGTTCGTGGTGTTGTTGCCGGAGATCTCGGCCGCCGAAGACGCCGAGCTGGTGGCCGACAAGGTGTTGGAGCTCTTCGCCGACGCCTTGCACATCGCCCCCCACGAGCTGCGCATCACGCCCAGCATCGGGGTGGCCATCTACCCCGATCACGGGCGCGACAGCATCACCTTGATGCGCCACGCCGACTTGGCCATGTACCAGGCCAAGAGCAAAGGCCGCAACCGGGTGCAGGTCTACAGCGACACCATGGCGGCCCCTTCGGCCGACACGCTGCTGCTGGAAAACGACTTGTACAAGGCGCTGGAGCGCGACGAGCTGAGGCTGCACTTCCAGCCGCAGTTCGAATGCGCGACCGGCCGCATTTCAGGCGCGGAGGCGCTGCTGCGCTGGGAGCACGGCGGTCGCCTGGTGCCCCCGTCAGACTTCATTCCGCTGGCCGAGGAAACCGGCCTGATCGTGCCGATCGGCGAATGGGTGTTGCGGCGTGCCTGCACGCTGGCCCAGGCCTGGCGCCAACGCACGGGCGTGCCCTTGCGCGTGGCGGTGAACCTGTCGGCGGTGCAACTGGACCAACAAGATGTGCCCGCGCTGGTGGCGCAGGTGCTGGCCGACACCGGCCTGCCCGCCACTGCGCTGGAGCTGGAGATCACCGAGAGCGTGGTGGTGCGCGAATCGCTGCGCGCCGCCGACTTGCTCACCTTGCTGCGCGCCCAAGGCGTCAGCGTGGCCATCGACGACTTCGGCGTGGGCTATTCGAGCTTCTCGTACCTGCGGGAGCTGCCCGTGGACCGCTTCAAGCTCGACCGCAGCTTCCTGGTGGCGGTGCCGCAATCGACGGGCGACGCCCGCCTGATCGCCGCCCTGATCGCCATGGGCCACCGCCTCAATGTGGGCATCGTGGCCGAAGGCGTGGAAAACGCCGAACAGGCCGCCTTCCTGCAAGCGCACGGCTGCGACGAGGCCCAGGGCTACCACCTGGGCCGCCCGCTGCCCGAAGACCAGTTCGAAGCCATGTTGCTCGCCCACCAGGCCGAACTGGCCGAGCTGGCCGAGCAGGCAGATCAGGCCGCCAGCGCCCCTCTGGCTTCGGCCGCTGGCGACGCCGCCACCGAACTCCGCGCCAACCCCGTCGCCTGACGCCACGCCAGCGTCCACCCCAAGCCCCACGCCTCAAGCCCCTGGCCACGCAAGTGACCAGGGGCTTTTTGCCGGGCCGTTGTCAGTGGTCAGCGGCGCAAAGCAGGAACGGCAAAACGGGCCCCGCAGGGCCCGCATTGCACAGCAGCCAGCCTTCCCGTCAGTTGCCCGCAGCGATGGCCGTGAAGGTGGCCGTGTGCGTGGTGGCGGCAGCGTTGGTGTCGGTGTGGGTGAGCGTGCAGCTCTGGGTGGCGCCATTGGCGGTCGACGTCAGGTCAGCCGTGGTCGTGGTGTACTGCGTGTTGGCGCCGTTCTGGCGCAGGGTGCCGGCGTTGTCCGAGCCGCCTTGCAGCAGGTTGAACAGGTCGTTGCACGAATTCACCTGCTTGCACTTGGTCGCGTCGGCCGTGGAGTTGTTGGTGGCCGAACAACCCGCGTAGTTGAGCGACGCCGCGCTGGACAACGAACCGGCCACGCCGTCGACAGCGGCCTGCTGGGCGTCGCCGCGCAGGTCGATGAAGCGCGGCAGCGCGGTGGCGGCGAGGATGCCAAGGATCACGATGACCACGATCAGCTCGATCATGGTGAAGCCGGACTGACGATTGCGCATGGTACTGACCTTCTGTGTGTGTTGGGAATGGTGGGCTGGAAGGGGCTGGATCAAGTGAGTTGGAACTCGTCCTGCTGTGTATTTCGGCACGTCTGCTCAATGCTTTAGGGCGACTCGACCCATGTCCCACATGGGCAGGAACACGCCAAGTGCCAACAACAGCACAACTGCGCCGAGAAAAATGACCAGAATGGGTTCAATCTGCTGCGAAAGCGTCTTGATCGAATACTCGACCTCGTTGCCGTAGAGCTCGCCGATCTCTTCCAGCAGCTCGTCGAGCATCCCGGTTTCTTCGCCGATGGCGAGCATCTGCAGCACCATGGGCGTGAACACCCCCGCCCCCACCGCCGCGCGGGTGAGCGAATCGCCCCGGGTGATGGCGTCGCGCATGCCTTCGATGCGCCCGGCCAGGAAGCTGTTGTCGGCGGTGAGGGCCACGCTGGACAAGGCCTTTTCCAGCGGCACGCCGCTGCGCAAGGACAAGGCGAAGGCCCGGGCAAAGCGTGACAGCGCCGCCTGGGTGACGATGGGGCCCACCAGGGGCACGCGCACCAGCCAGGCGTCCCAGGCCAGGCGCCCCAGCGGGGTCTGCAGCCATTGCCTGAACACGAAATACGCCATCGCCGCCCCGCCCAGCATGTACCAACCGTAGTTGATCGTCAGGTGCGACGAGGTCATCAGGATCTTGGTCGGAATGGGCAACTCCGATCCCAGGCTGCTGAACACGGTTTCGAATGCCGGAATCACCATCACGTTGATGATCCCCACGGCCGCCACCATGGCCATGATCACGAAGCTCGGGTAACGCACGGCCGACTTCACCTGCTTGCGCATGAACTGCTCGAATTCCATGTGCTTGAACAGGCGGAAGAAGATGTGGTCCATCTGGCCCGAGGCCTCACCCACGCGCACCATGGCCACGTAGAAGGTGTTGAACACCTTGGGGTGCATGGCGAACGAGTTGCCCAGGTCCACGCCCCCTTCGAGGCTGCGGCGGATCTCGTAGATCACCTTCTTCATGGCCAGGTTGGTCGTCGTCTCCTGCAAGCCGGACAGGGCACGCAAGATGGGCACACCGGCCTTGAGCAGCGAATGGATCTGGCGGCTGAAGAGCATCACGTCTTCGTCGACCACTTTCGGGGGCGGCCACTTGACGGGCGCCGATGAGCCGGTGGCAGTCGAGCCTTGCACGCCCAGCGTGCCGGCCAGCGAAGCGGTGCTGCTGTTTTCCGGCTTGATCTGAACGGGGATGAGGTCCTTCTGGCGCAGGATGTCGGCCACCTGGGCGGCGTTGGCCGCTTCCTGAACGCCTTCGACCTGTCCGTAGGCCCCGCGGGCCTTGTAGAGGAAGCGTGCCATGTCAATCCACCTGGGCGCTCACGCCCATGGCCTCGGCCAGCGAGGTGCGTCCGGACAGCGCCAGACGGGCCGCGTCGCGCCGCAGCGTGTTGCCCGCCATCTGCTCGCGTGCGGCGCGGGCAAAGGCGGTCGGGTCGGACGCGCTCATGGCGTCCACCAGCGGCAGCGTCATCTGCAGGAACTCGTAGACCCCCGTGCGACCGCGGTGGCCGGTGTGGTTGCAGTCGGGGCAACCCATGCCACGGCGCAAGCCGCTGTAGTCGGTGTCGGGGCCCAGTTCGTTGCGCAGCCAGACCAGCTCGTTGGGCGTGGGCTCGCAGGGGGCGGAGCAGCCCGCGCACACGGTGCGCACCAGGCGCTGGGCCACCACCAGTTGCAGCGACAGCGCCACCATCCAGGGCGGCACCCCCATGTCGATCAAGCGCGCCGGCGTGGACGCGGCGTCGTTGGTGTGCAGGGTCGACAGCACCAGGTGGCCAGTCATGGCCGCGCGCATGCCGATCTCGGCGGTGATCTTGTCGCGCATTTCGCCCACCAGGATCACGTCCGGGTCTTGACGCAAGGCCGAGCGCAGGATGCGCTCGAAGGACATGTCGATCTTGTCTTGCACCTGCACCTGGTTGAGCCCAGGCAGGCGGTATTCGACCGGGTCTTCGGCGGTGATGATCTTGCGCTCGGTGCTGTTGAGCGCGTTGAGCGCGGCGTAAAGCGTGGTCGTTTTGCCGCTGCCGGTGGGGCCGGTGACGAGGATCATGCCCGCCGGCTTGGCGATGGCGCTTTGCAGCGCCGCCAACATGGGCTCGGGCATCTTGAGTTTGTGCAGATCCAGCATGCCGGTGCTTTGCGCCAGCAAGCGCATCACCACCGATTCGCCATGCTGCGAGGGCAAGGTCGAGATCCGCACGTCGACGTTGCCGTCTTTCAGGCGCACGGCGAAGCGGCCGTCTTGCGGCAGGCGCTTCTCAGAGATGTCCAGGCCCGACATCAGCTTGAGCCGCAGCGCCACGGCGCTGGAGATCTTGGCATCGGCTTCGGTTTGCACATGCAACACGCCGTCGATGCGGAAGCGGATGCGCAGCATGCGCTCCATGGGCTCGATGTGGATGTCCGAGGCGCGCATGCGCAGCGCCTGTTCGAACACCGAATACAGCAATCGCACCACCGGCGCGTCTTCGTTGCTGGTGGAGTCGAGCCCCAGCAGGTCGCCCAGGTCGCTTTCCAGCGTGGCCAGCTCGCTGGTGAGCTCGCGGGCCAGGCCTTCGATTTCCTTGGTGCTGCGGTAGGCGCGATCGAGCGCGGCCAGCAGGTGGGTCTCGGTGACCACGGCCAGTTCGATGCTGCGCTTGAGCTGGCGGCCGATCTCGTCGAAGGCGTAGATGTCGGTTGGGTCGGCCATGCCCACCAGCAGGCCGTTGTGCGTGTCGTCGAGCACGATGGCGCGCATGCGGCGTGCCGCCGTCTCCGGCAGCAGCTGCGCGGTCTCGGGCCGCAGCGGGAAGTGCGCCAGGTCCACATAAGGCGCGTGCAGCTGGCGGGCGACGGCGCGGGCGATCTGTGCCTCGGTCAGCCAGCCCTTGTCGATGAGCACCTTGCCCAGCTTGCGCCCGCTCTTTTGCTGCTCACCCAGGGCCTCCATCAGCTGCTCGTTGCTGATCAGCGCGTCCTGGACGAGCAAGTCGCCGAGTCGGAACTTCGTGGGGCGATTCATGGTGTGCTCCTGCCTGGCCTCACTCTTCGACGGCGAGCTTGCGCGTGTCGCCACGCTCGAAGCCTTCGCCATCGTTGCCAATCACCGTGGGCTTGATCAGCACCACCAGCTCTTGCTTGACGGTGGCGTTGCTCTTCTGACGGAACAGGCCGCCCACCAGGGGCAGGTCGCTGAGCCACGGCAAGCCCGACTTGGCCTTCGACTGCTGCTCGCGCATCAGGCCACCGATGGCCACGATCTGGCGGTCCAGCACCCGCACGATGCTGTCGGTCTCCGACACCGTCACCTTGGGCAAGGGGCCACCGCCCTTGAGCTCGCCCACGTTGAAGTTGAAGGGTTCGACCGAGATGTCGCTGATGATGGGGTGCACGTGCAGCAAGATCACGCCGTCTTCGTCGATGCGGGGCGTCACGTCGAGCACGATGCCGTGGAACATCGGGTTGACCTGCGGCGCCGTCAGGCTGGCCACGGTGCCCGCCGTGGTGCTCGACGTGGTGCTCGACGACCCCAGCGAGGTGGGGTAGTACGCATCGGTGCCCACCTTGAGCACGGCCTTCTGGTTGTTCAGCGTGGCGATGCGCGGGCTCGACAACACCTGCACGTCGCCTTGCGATTGCAGGAAGTTCAAGAGCGCAGCGAAGTTGCCCGCCTGCAAGGCCAGGCCATACAGGCCCTTGCTGCCCAACTCGTTGACGATCTGTGAGCCCGGCGTCACCGTCATGGTCGAGGTGTTGTTGCCCACGCTGATGGTCTGCGACAGCGTGCCGCTGCCCTGGTTGAGCGTCACGCCGGAGCCGGCATTGATCATGCCGATCTTCTTGCCGCCGTCGGAGTAGGTGCGGAACAGCGACCAGTTCACGCCACTCTGGCTTTCGTTGCTGAGCGTGACCTCGACGATCTTGGCTTCCAGCATGACCTGGCGCTGCACCGCCACGCGCAAGGCCTTGAGGTATTCGGCGACCTGGCGGTGCTCGGAAGGCGACGCCCTCACCACCAGCATGCCCGCGCCCGGGTTGACCACCACGCTGCGGTCGCTGCCGCCCGAGGCCAGCAGGTCGCGCAAGCCCAGTTGCAGGTCGCGCCAGAAGTCGGTGCCCACCGTCATTTGCACGCGGGTGGCGTCGGTGCTGGGCATGGTGATCGTCGCCGTGGTGGACGAGGCGGTGCCCCCGCCATTGCCGCCGTTGGCGCCATTGGCCCCACTGCTGTTCGCATTGGCATCGCCAGAGCCGCCTCCCATGACGGTGCCGCCGCCGGCCCCGCCACCGGCCCCGCCACGTGAGCCGGCCGACATCGTGGTCTGGCCTGGGCTGCTGACGCGCAAGACCGAAGCGCCCTCACGCGAAGCCGCCAGGTAGCTCACCTGGTAGATGCGTGTCTGGATGGTGTTGGGGTAGACGTAGAGGCGGTTGCCCGATTGCTTGAAGTCGTAGCCATACAGCTCGCGCATGGCTTCCATGGCTTCCGCCAGGTTCACCGAGCGCAAGGTGATGCTGATGTTGCCCTTGATCTCGGGCGGCACCAGCACGTTGACGCCTGCCCCGGCCCCCATCTGCAGGAACACCTGCGCGGCTGGGGCGTTGTTGACCACGAGGTCAAAGCGCGGGCCGGTTTCGCGGGCCGCGGCGCGGGGCTCGGCTTGCTCGCTGAAGCGCAGGCTGCGGCGGGGCTCTTCCGCCGCGGGCTCGATCACCGCCATGCGGTCGGCGCGCGGGGCGCTCAGCTGTGTGCTCATGCCTCCGCCTGCAGAAGCCACGCTCCGGGTGAAGGCCTGCGCATCGGCGCTGGCACCCGGCGGGGGCAAGGCGTCGAGGTCCAGCTTGGCGAACTCGTCGGCGCTCCAGGCCGAGGCTTCTGCCTTGACCGGCGTCGCGGCTTGTCGCAGGCGCTTGGCCTCGGCATGACCAGGCAAGGCCAGGGCGAGGGCGGTGAGGCCCAGAACGACGGTGGACGACTTCATGGCTGTTCCTTGCCAGAGGCCACAGCCCCTGAGGGTGGAGAAGCGGAGGCGGCGACCGCCGCAGACGCGGCCTCGGCGGGCGAGGCACGATCAAACAAAGGCAGTCGGGCGGCTTTGCCCGCGCCATCACGCAGGGTCACGCCCGTGGCGTCGATGCGCATCAGCACGCCCTGAGGCAGCTTGTCGCCAACGTACAGCACACGGCCGTCGATCAGGGCGGCGTCGCGGCCAGGCGCATCGGCCAGCATCACGGCGCTGAGCCGCAGCGAACGCGCCGGCTTTTCGCGCACCACAGCGCTCACGGCCGCCTCGCTGGCCGCAGGCGCGGGGGGCGCCATGCCAGGGCGTGAGGCGTTGATCCGCACCACCGAAGCAGGCGGGCGCATCGGGTCGGGCAAGTCGGCCGCGCTGGCGGCAGACGCCCAGGCCATCAGGCCGACAGTGCAAAGCGAGGGCTTCATGGCGCGGCGATCTCCAACGGCTGGGCATCCGGGCTGAGCGTGAACAGCTTGACCGTCATCACGACCTGCTGGTGCTCGTCGAGTTCGAGCTTCATGCCCGACCACAACACCTTGCGCGGCCAGGACTCCATGGTGCTGAGCCACTCGAACAGGCTTTGGTAGCGGCCGGCCAGTTGCAACTCGATGCCATGGCGGTACAGGCCCGTGGTGTCCTTGCTCCCGGGCTGGGCCTTGCGCACCTCGTCGGGGCTGAGGGTCTTCATCGACACCACCGTGAGGTCCGGCCGCGTGCCCAAGACGGCTTGCAGCAGGTTGCGCATGTCACGCGCCGGCACCAGGCCGTCCTGGAAGCCATCGATCTCCTGCTTCTGGCGGGCCACGTCGACCCGCAGGCGGTCGACCTCGCCCTTGAGCTGCGCGGTGATGGCGACCATGTCGCTGTTGTAGCGGCGTTGCTGCTCCTGCTTGGACCGCAGGTCGGCGTTGGCCTTCTGGTAGCGTGTGGACGACGCCTTGAAGCGGTCGAACGCCGGCGTGAGCATCAGCGAATCGAGCATGAACCACGTGACGGCCAGCGCCCCGATCACCAGGATGCGGCGCTCTGCAGAGGCACGCGCGGCGTGAACACGGCGCCATTTGCGCCACTGGCGCTGCACCTGCGCAAACTGCAGTTGGAACGCGGGCGAAGAACGGATCATCGCTTGCCCCCCTTCGAGGCGCTGGCGGCCTGCTCAGCCTCCTCCGCGCCCTTGGTGTGGGCCTTGCCCATGGTCGTCAGGCGGAACTCGGACAGCCCCATGGTCGACTCGGCCTCCCCGGCAGGGCCGCTGAGCGCCACCGCCACGATCTCCATCTGGGCGAAGCGGCGGCCCTTGAACTGCGGCTCACTGGCCAGGCGGCTCAGGTAGGCGGGCAACAGGGTCGGGCTCATCATGCGGCCGCGCAGCTCCAGGTCCTGGCCCGAGGGCGACACCGTCAGGCCGGTGATCCACAGCGCGCCGGGCGCCTGGCGGGCCAGCGCCGACATGTATTGCGAATAGCGCCCGGACTGTTCGTTCGTCAGCCGGGTGAGCGCGTCACGCAGCTCGGTCTGCCGGTGCGCGGTTTCGCGCAAGGCTTCGAGTTCGATCATGATGGGCGGCCTGGGTGCGCCCTTGGGCAGGGACTCCGCCACGCTGGACGCGGTGTGCTCGGCGGCGTCGGCCTGCACCGAACGGGTCACGCCCACCGCAGACAGGCCCACGCTGACCACGGCCAGCGCCCCGGCCAGGCCGGCGCACAGGCGGGCGCCCATGTCCAGGTTCCAGCTGACGGGGCCGCCTTGCAGGGCCGGCGGCAACATCGAGATCTGGGACACGCCGCGCTGTTCGGCGTGCTGGCGCAGGGCCGCGCCCACGGCACACAGCTCGTCAAACGTGGCGGCTTGCGCGACCGCGGGGTCGCGCAGCTTGCTGCAATCGATGAAGTCACCCAGGTGCAAGGCCTTCAAGGGCTGGTAGACGAGGTCCGACAAGACCTCCATCGCCGGCTCGAAGCCCGGCGGCAGCGCCACCGACACGTGGGCCAGTTGTGCCTGACTGTGGATGCGCTCGAACGTGTCGAGCGTGCGCAGCACCTCCAGGCCTGCGCGGCCGATGGCGGCCGAGCCGTTCTCTTCCGCGTTGTCGCCCTTGCTGAGCGCCACCTCGATGGTGCGCGCCATCAGCAGCTCGCCACCAAAGGTGATGACCAGCATGCTGTAGCTGTCGCCAAAGGCCATCAGCGCGTGGGCCTTGCCCTCGACTTCGCCCAGCGCACAGATGTTGCGCAGCGCCGTCTCCGGCACTTCGTGGGCCAGCCAGTCGTGGCCTTCGTCCGACGATTCGAGGTAAGTCTGGTTCGCCCCGTCGTGCGGCGCGATCAGCACGATGCTGGCGTTGCTGGCCCGCATCTGCGTGGCGTCGGGCACCGCCAGCACTTCGATGATGGCGTTGTCAACGGGGTAAGTGACCTGCTCCTTGAGCTGCCAGCGCAGGGCTTCGCGCCACTCTTCGCGCGGCACCTCCGGGGCCTCGGTGGCCACCAGGGTGTAATCGGCCCGGTCCAGCGTCAACACGGACGGCGGCAGCTTGCCGCCCCATGCGCGCTGCACGTTGCGGATGAGGGCTGGCATCCCCTGGGCCTGATCGGACCACAACCAGTTGAGTGCCAATTGACCTTGGGCGTTGACGCCCACACCGGCGGCCGTCACCCGGTCGCCCGCTCGGGCTACCCCCAGGATCTGTGCTCGCTCGACACGACGCCTTTTGAAACGCATGCAGGACTCCAATGACTCGCCCTGCAATCCTCTCAAAAGGGTTTCCACGAAGTGGAAGGAATAAAGCCCGCTTCGTGTCTTAATTCTCGGGTGGAGACCTTTGTGTGCCGCCTCAGTTCAACAGGCGTTGCGGATCGGCATCGAGGCGCGCCAGGGCCTCACGGGTGGCGCGCGTGGTCAGGGATTCGTCGGCCACCGGGATCAGCAGGCCGGCTTGCAGGAAAGCCGCCAGGCGATGCTGCTGGAACAGCACGCCGCGGCCCTGCGGGGTCACGAACAAGACGAGCCGCTGGTGCAGCCCCCGCCAGGCCAGCTGCACCGGCTCCTGGCGCGCACGGAACTCCAGCTTGAACCAGGCGCCCACCTGCAGCTCGCGCGCCCAGTTCAGGCCCGCCTCGCTGACGGTGGCGCCGCCATCGGCCACGATTTCGAGGTCGTCGCACTCGTGGCCGGAGAGGTCGCGCAGCGTTTGTTCGTCGATCTCGCCTTCGTCGAAATCAGGCAAGACCTGGTCGATGGCGTTAAGCCGGTCGGTGATGGCCTTGAGGTGGGCGCGCGACAGCGGCGCCGAGCGGGCCGTGAAAGCCGCGGCCAGGGCCGTGTTGAGCTTCTGGATGTGCTGGTCTTGCTTGTCGAGCGGCAAGCCGGCACGGGCCATGCCCTCGCGCACCGTTTTGAGCAGCGGCGGCAGGCGGCGCAGCACTTCGGCGCGCTCTTCTCGCGTGGTCTTGGCGCTGGCCGACCAAATGAGCTCGGTGGCGGCCGCCTTGAGCGACTTGGTCTCGTCGCTGGTGGGGCTGGTCTGCACGGCGGCGTGGGCCAGGACATCCGCCCAGACCTTGAACAGGAACTCGCGCACCCCCTCGTGCACCGGCACGCCTTCGAGCATCTTGCGCAGCTCGATGGTGAACTGGATGGCCCAGGTTTCACGCTGCTCGACTTGCTGCGCCAGCGACACCCCCTTGCGGCTGGCCTGGTTCTGGTCGCGGAAGTAGCTCTCGAGGAAGCGCTCGAACTCGGTCAGCACCGTCTGGAACACCCGGCGCCCGGTGTCGGGGTAAGCCTCGACCACCTGCACCACGCGCTTGATTTCGCGGTGCAAGGCGTCTTCCTGCTCGGGCGAAGTGGACACGAAGCCCATGACACAAGCGCCCATGCGGTCGATCAACACCCGCGCGGGGTGGCTGGCCGTGGCGAAAAAGTCGGGCTCGCTGACCGCCACTCGCAGCACGGGCATTTGCAGCCGGGCGAACCACACCCGGATGGCCGCTGGCAACCGCTCTTCCATCAGGATGGCCTGGAACAGCAAGGCCACGATCTCGATGGTGGCCCGCTCGTTGGGCGTGGTGGCCACGCGCTTGAGTTGCTGCTTGCCCCGGTTGAGGTCCTGGATGAGGCCGGCCGGCGACGCGTCGGGCTGCGCCGCGATGGTGTCGGCGTGGCGCTGCACACTCTTGGTCACCACCTGGATGGCCAGGCCCAAGGCCGGGCTGATCACCGAAGCCGGGCCTTGGGACCCGCCACCGGCGGCCCCTGCCGCGCCTGCGCCAGCGCCCCCGGGCCCCGAAGCACCCATGGGCCCGCCGGCCAAACCGCCCTGCCCTGCGGCGCCCGGCCCCCAGCCACCACCGTGGCCGCCGTGGCCAGCCATGGCGCCAGAACCACCGGAGCCACCGGCGCCACCCGGGCCGGCAAAGCTGCCAGAGCCGCCCTGGCCGCCTTGACCGCCCGGGCCACCCATGGCCCCACCCGGGAAGCCGCCGCCCGGCGCCCCCGCCGCGCCCCCCACCAGCCCCAAGGGCTCGTTGAGTGCGGAGCCGGCCCCCAGGGGCGTGCGGGCGCTGATTTGTCCGAAAAACGGAACCTGGCGGCTGACCGCCTGGTTGAGCTGACGCAGCAAGGCATCGGCGCCGGTGGCGCCACGCGCAACGTAGCCCCGCGTCATGAGCCGGGTTTCATCGTGCAAGCTGCCCAGCGTGCCCGGCGCCCCCAGCAAGGTGGGCGAAAACGCCCCGGTGAGGCCCCCCGCGTGACCGGCCCCGCCGCGCCCGGTGGCGTACAGCGGTTGGCCAGACACCCCCGGCCCCACCGCGCCGCCACCGATGTAGCCCGGCGCGCGGCCCAATTCGGCCTCCGACGTGCCCAACTGGCCGGTGGCGCTGTCGTCGGGCAGGCCCAAGACGCCGGAATCGCCTTCCGCCCCCTCCCCCGAAGCCGCCCATCGGCCGGCAGCCGGGTCGCGGGTGCGCTTGATGAAAGGCCGCAGGTTGATCTCAGGCCGCACCCCATGGTCGCGCAGCACGCCATTGGCGTGTGTCAAAGCGCCTTCCACCCAGGTGGCGGCTTCTTTTTGCAACACGGTTTGCAGCACGGCCCACTGCGCGATCGTCAGGCCGGATTCGAGCCAACTGGCCACCAGGGCCTGGCAAGGCCAAGGGGCCCCGGCAACGTCGCCCGCCTGGCCCGACAGCTCTTCGGCCGACACGCCCTCGACCGCCTGCAAGCGGGCGTGCAAGTCGGCGGCCGATTGCGACACCAGGTCCGCCACCGCCTGCCCCAGTCGGGTGGCGGTGAGGTTTTGTTCCATCACCTTGTCTTCGACCAGCGACCACATGGTGTCGTGCAACACCGTGGGGGCTTCGTCGAGTGGGGTGCGGCCGGAATGGCCCGGCAAGCCAGGCAAGGTGGCCTGGCCAAATTTGCGCAAAGGCTGGCCCGAGCGCAAGGCATGCAGGCCCTCTTGCACCAGGCGGTCCAGCTGGGCCTGCCAGGCCGAAGCGGCCTTGG
>JBEEJT010000352.1:0-23209 GCA_041169085.1 Pseudomonadota bacterium
GGCCAGCTTGTACGCCAGACACGGCGTAACGATGAAGGCGATGGCCAGCGAGATCAGCATACCCATGCTGGCATTGATCGGGATCGGACTCATGTACGGCCCCATCAGGCCGGTGACGAAAGCCATCGGCAACAGCGCGGCGATGACCGTGAAGGTGGCCAGGATGGTCGGCCCGCCGACCTCGTCCACCGCCTCCGGGATCAGGTCGAGCAGCGTCCTTGCCGGGTGCAGGCCCTGCCAGCGATGGATGTTCTCGACGACGACGATGGCGTCGTCGACCAGGATGCCGATCGAGAAGATGAGCGCGAACAGCGAGACGCGGTTGAGCGTGAAGCCCCAGGCCCAGCTGGCGAACAAGGTGGCCGTCAGCGTGAGGGCCACGGCCACGCCGACGATGAGCGCCTCGCGGCGGCCCAAGGCGACGAACACCAGCGCCACCACCAGCGTGGTGGCGAACAGCAGCTTGCCGATCAGCTTCTTGGCCTTGTCGTTGGCGGTCTCGCCGTAGTTGCGCGTGACGCTCACTTCCACATCGTCAGGAATGACGGTGTTGCGCAACTCGGCCACGCGGGCCAGCACGGCGCGGGCCACGTCCACGGCGTTTTCACCGGGCTTCTTGGTGATGGACAAGGTCACCGCATCGCGGTCCACCAACTGGCCCTGCTCGTTGCGGGTGGACCACCACACGGCACGCTGGGCAGGCGGCGCGCCGTCGCGCACGCGGGCCACGTCTTTCAAGGCCACGGCATGGCCGTTGTGCACGGCCACGACCAGCTCGCCCACCTCGTCGGCGTTGCGCAAGAAGGGGCCGCTTTGCACCAGCACGCTGCGGTTGGCGTCGACCACTTCGCCCACCGGCCCGCCGGCTTGCGTGGCCTGCACGGCGCGGCGAATGTCTTCCACCGTCACCTGCGCGGCGCGCATGCGGGCCACGTCCATGTCGATCAACACGGCGCGGCCGGGGCCGCCCACGGTGCGCACGTCGCGGGTGCCGGCCACACGCTTGAGCTCAGGCGCCATGGCGTGGGCCACGCGCTCCAGATCGAGCGCCGAGGTGAGCGCTGCGCCGTTGGATGCCTTGGCTTTGCCATGCAGCGTGAGCGTGACGATGGGCACGTCGTCGATGCCTTGCGGGCGGATGACGGGCTCGCCCACGCCCAGGCCGGCGGGCAGCCAGTCTTTGTGGGCGGCGGCGGTGTCGTGCAGGCGCACGACCGCTTCGGTGCGCGACACGCCCACCTTGAACTGCACGGTGATGAGGGCCATGCCCGGGCGCGACAGCGACACCACGTGCTCGACGCCAGCCATGCGGCCAAACACCTGCTCGGCCGGGGCCGCCACGGCCTGCTCGACCTGGCGGGCATCGGCGGCCGGGTACGGCACGAAGACCTGCGCCATGGTGACGTCGATCTGGGGCTCTTCTTCACGCGGGGTGACCAGCACGGCGAACAGGCCCAGCAGCAAGGCCACCAGGGCCAGCAGCGGCGTGATCTGCGCGGTCAGGAAGGTCTTGGCGATGCGGCCCGAAAGGCCCAGCGGCGCGGCTGGGGCCTCGGCGGCGGGCGCATCGTGCGGGGTGGGGTGGGTCATGTCGGTGTCCTGGTGTTCGTTCGAGCGCGCTCAGGGGGCGCCAGGCTCAAGGCACACGCCGGGCGGCCGCCAGCGGGTCGGTGGCCACGCGCTCACCGGCCTGGAGACCGGCCACCACGTCGGTGCGGTCGCCCTGCACCCGGCCCAGCCGCACCTGGCGCAATCGCGGCACGCCGTTGGCATCGACCACGTACACCGCGGGCACCTCGCCGCGCTGCACCACCGCCTTGGTGGGCACGGTCAGCGTGGCGCTTTCGGGCTGCACGCTGTCCGCCAACAAGGCCAACTTCACGCGCGCCACCTGGCCCGGCCCCAAGGCGCCGGCCACCCTGGCTGCGGCGGCCGGCAGCTCCACCCGCACGGTGGCCGCATGGGTGACCGCGTCCAGCCCGGGCAAGAGCGTGAGCTGATCGGCCGTCCAGCTCAGCTTGCCGGCCACGTTGGGCAAGCTGACCTGGGCGGGCGCCTTCAGGTTGACATGGGCGGCCATGGATTCGGGCACCGACACGGCCACGCGCAGGCCCTGCGGCGCAAAGACTTGCAGCAGGGGCACACCCGGCGCCGCCAGGTCACCCACGCTGACCATGACTTGCGTGACGCGGCCGGCGTAAGGCGCCTTGACCACGTGGAAGCCCGCCTGGGTGCCCGTGGCCGTGGCCTGGGCCTTGAGCGCTTGCGCCCCGGCCTGGGCCGACTGGAACTGGGCGCGGGCCTGGTCCATGGCGGCAGCGCTGATGTAGCCCTTGGCCAGCAACTGGCTGGCGCGGTCAAAGTCGTTTTGGGCGGCGCGCAGCTGCGCATCGGCCTGCGCCAGCTGAGCCTGACTGGCCTTGAGTTGCTGCTCGGCGACCGAGGCGTCGATGCGCACCAGCGTTTGCCCGGCGGCCACGGTGTCGCCCGCCTTCACCAACACGTCGGTGATGCGCCCCGGCACCTGCGCCGACACGCGGGCGTCCTGGCGGGCCTCCACCGTGCCGTCCAGGGTGAGGCCGGCGTCGCCCCCGCGCGCCTGCACCACCGCGGTGGGCAGGGCGGGCTCGGCCCAGGCCAGGGGAGCCGCCAAGGCGCCCACCCACACCCAGCGCCAAGGCTGGCCCACCTGACGACGCGTGGCAGATTCGGGAGCAGAGCGCATGAGCGTGCCTCAATTGATTTATCTTTTTATATATTACCGCATGGCTATACAAGAGACAAGCGAAAAAGCTATGATCTGCCCGTCAGGTTTCACAGGCGATGACCATGCAGGCGCTCGATGAAGGGGCCATGTCCCACGTTGCGGAGTACTTTCGCGCCCTCTCGGAGCCCTTGCGTTTGCGCCTGCTCAACGCCTTGCGCGAAGGCCCGCTCAAGGTCGGCGACCTGACGGCCCAACTGGGCTGCAGCCAGGCCAATGTGTCCAAGCACCTGGCGGTGCTGGCCAAGTGTGGCCTGGTCACCCGGGAAGCGCGCGGGACCAGCGTCTACTACCGGATCGCCGACCCCCGCACCTACGAGTTGTGTGACCTGGTGTGCGGCCAGATCGCCAGCCGCTTGTTGGCCCAGATCGAGAGCATGGGCGAAAGCCTGGGCGGGCTGGCCCGCGCCGCCGACGCCGCGCCTTCCAAAGGCGACGCCGGCTGAATTCGCCGGTCGCACGCGCCACCCCGGGCTTACCCGCCCGCCGGGCTCGAACGCGCCCCAAAGCGCCCAAACGCTGGACACTGTGAAGCGCCCCGCCACCGAGCGGCCCGCCACAGACGATTCAAGCAGCGCAGCCCATGAACACCTCCCCCACCCCCAAGTGGCCCGCTTCGGCGGCCTGGCTGGCCATCGGCCTGCTGACCTCGGCCGCCCAGGCCACCGTGGTCGCCCCATCCGTGCACACGGACGCCGGTTGGGTCGAAGGCGCCAGCCGTGGCGACGCCCTCGACTTCTGGGGCATCCCGTTCGCGGCGCCGCCCGTTGGCGACCTGCGCTGGAAAGCCCCGGCCCCGGTGGCCCCCTGGCCTGGCGTGCGCGCGGCCCTGGTGCCCGGCCCGGCCTGCACCCAGGACGGCCGCCGCGTGCCCTCTGGCGTGCCCAACTCCAGCGAAGACTGCCTCTACCTCAACGTCCACGTGCCCCCGGGGCTGAGCGACACCGCCGCTGCCCCGGTGATGGTGTGGGTGCCTGGCGGCGCCTGGATCAACGGCGCCGGCGCCCAGTACGACGGCAGCAAGCTGGCTCAGGCCAGCCAGAGCGTGGTCGTCACGATCAACTACCGCCTGGGCCTGTTCGGCAGCCTGGCGCTCAACAGCCTGCTGGCGGAAGGTCACGGCAATGCGGGCCTGATGGACCAGCAAGCCGCTTTGCGCTGGGTGCAGCGCAACATCGCCCGGTTTGGTGGCAACCCGCAAAACGTCACGCTGTTTGGCCAGTCGGCGGGCAGCGCCAGCGTGTGCCAGCAATTGGTGTCGCCCGGCGCGGCCGGCTTGTTCCACCGGGCCATCATGCAAAGCGGCCCCTGCACCTTCGGCACCACGGCCAAGGCCGAAGCGCTGAAGAACGGCCAGGCCTTCGTCACCAAGCTGGCCTGCCCCGACAGCCTGGGGGCCTCCGCCCAACTGGCCTGCCTGCGCAGCAAGACGGCGGCCGAGGTGTTTGCCGCCTCGCCCACGCTGAACATCACCACGCCAGGCAGCCTGGGCTCGCTGACGCCGTTCCAGGACGGCATCGTCTTGCCCGCCATGCCGCGCAAGCTGATCGAGCAAGGCAAATTCAACCGCGTGCCCGTGGTCATCGGCAACACGAAGGACGAAGGCACGCTGTTCATCGCGCTGGCCTACGACATCGCCCGCGGCCACGCCATGACCGACGACGAACTCAAGTCGCTGCTGGCCGGCCTCACCCAGGGCAACAGCATCGCCACCAGCCTGCTGTCGAGCTACTACACCACCAGGAAATACGGCACACCGGGCCAGGCCGCCTCGGCCCTGGTGACCGATGCGGTGTTCGCCTGTGGTGCGCAATGGTCGGCACGGCAACTGGCCGGCCGGGTGGCCACTTACGCCTACCAGTTCGACGAACAGCGCATGCCCGCGCTGGTCAACGACCCGTTCATGGCCTGGGGCGCTTACCACGCCGCCGAACTGCCGCTGGTCTTCCAGACCGAGATCGCCACCGTGCCGCCGTCAGGCGCCCCGGCCGACGTGCTGACGCCCGCCCAGCTCAAGCTGAGCGACGCCATGATGGGCTACTGGGGCCGCTTCGCCGCCACAGGCAACCCCAATGGCGCCGGCGCCGTGGCCTGGCCCCGCTTCAGCTGGCCCACGCACGGCACCCTGCACCTCGACAGCGCAGCCATCACCTCGGCGTCGGGCAGCAGCGTCACCGGGCCGCACAACTGCAGCCTGTGGGACACGCTGGCCTCGCTGGGCGTGGGCCTGTGATGCGCTGAAGGCCTCACGCCTCCACGCGGAAGCGCTGGACCACCTGAGCCAGGTGGTGAGACTGCTGCTTGAGGCTTTCGGCCGCAGCGGCAGACTGCTCGACCAACGCCGCGTTCTGCTGGGTCATCTGATCGAGCTGGGTGACGGCGGTGTTGAGTTGCGAGATGCCGTCGCTCTGTTCCGACGACGACACCGTGATCTCGCCGATCAGGTCTTGCACGCGTTTGACGCTCACCACGATCTCGTCCATGGTGCTGCCAGCGCGGGTCACCAGCTCGGCACCGGCTTGCACCCGGTCCACCGAATTGCCGATCAAGCCCTTGATCTCGCGGGCCGCGTTGGCGCTGCGTTGCGCCAGGGAACGGACCTCGCCGGCCACCACCGCAAAGCCCCGCCCTTGCTCGCCCGCACGGGCGGCTTCCACGGCGGCGTTCAGCGCCAGGATGTTGGTCTGGAAGGCGATGCCGTCGATGGTGCCGATGATGTCGGCGATGCGGCGCGAGGAGGACTGGATCTCCTCCATGGTGGACACCACCTGGGCCACCACCGTGCCCCCCTGTTCGGCCACCTGGGTCGCCGACTGCACCAACTGGTTGGCCGTCGACGCCCCGCTGGCGTTGTGTTGCACGCCGCCTGACAGCTGCTCCAGCGAGCTGGCGGTTTCCTGCAGGTTGCTGGCTTGCAGCTCGGTGCGCTGGCTCAGGTCCGCGTTGCCCGTGGCGATCTCCGAAGCCCCGGTCTCGATGCTGTCGCTGCTGCGGCGCACGTCGCTCACGATGGCCGACAAGCTGGCGCGCATGTCTTCGAGTGCGTGCATCAACTCGGCCGCTTCGTCGCGCCCTTCCACGTGGGTGCGCACGGTCAGGTCGCCTTGCGCCACCGCGTTGGCCACCTCGACCGCCTGACGGATCGGGGTCACCACCGAGCGGGTGATCACCGCCGTCAACACGGCGCCCAAGGCCAGCGAAACCAGGACCACGCAGCCCACCAGCCACAACACACGCTCGTACACCGTGCGGGCCTCCAACTTCGAGCTCTCGCCCCCGGCGGCGTTCATCTTGATGGCCTCGCTCACGTTGCCGGAGAAGCGCTTGTACGCCTTCGACGACTCGCCGTCCACCATGGCGCGGGCCTCGTCGTGATGTGCCTCGCCCTCGTCGGCTTTCGCGATCATCTCCTGCTCTCTGGCCAGGTAAGTGGCCCAATCGGCCTTCATCGACTGGAACAAGGCCATCTCTTCTTCGGAGCTGACCAGCTTCTCGTAAGTGGCCAGCGCCTGCGGCATCTTGCGGTCGATGATGTCCTTGCGCCGCGTGGTGGTGTCAGCGCGCTCCGCATCCGAGGTGGACAGCACATACTTGAAGCCCAAACGCCGGTTCGTGCTGCCCAGGGTGTCGATTTCCGCCAGGATTTGCACGCTGGGCAGCCAGTTGTCACCCAGGTCGACCACGCGCTCGTTGATGGTGCGGATCGACCACCAGGACACCGTGGCCAGCGCCAACAGCAAGCTGAACATGGCGCCCGCCAGCAAACTCAGGCGGCCTCTGATGTGCATTTGTCTCAGCCAGTTCAAGGTGGTCTCCTCGGCGTCTCCGTGCACCGCCATGCGCGGTGTGTCTGCATCGATGTCGGCCCCTCAAGCCTGAAATTGACCAAGGGTTGCAGCCAAACCGGCAAAAGTGGCGATTTCCTGAAGCCGTGCTGAAAGCAAGCGGCGAGGACCGCCGCTCAGTCATGACAAGGTTCACGGCCTGGCCACGGTGATCTCCTGGCTGCGCGGCACGCCGCCCATGGTGCCCACCGCCCCGTAACCGGCGATCGACGTGCCCGTCATGCAGACGGCACCCATCATGCCGCCGGGGGCACAGTCGGCATAAGACAGCTTGTCGAGCTGCGCCTGGCTGAGCGCCTGCAAGGGGCGGTCTGGCACGAAGACGAGGGCGTACGCGTTTTGCACAGACCTGGCTGTGTTGGTGTAGGCAGCGGGGTAGCCCGCGTAGATGCCACCTGCCTGCACACCGAAGCCCGGCAGCCAGCCCGATTGCGAGCCGGTGACGTTGCCGTCGGCGTCGGTGAGCAGCTGCTGGAAGGTGGTGGTGACCGGCTTGAGGAAGGTGGCCACGAAGGTGCCGCCCAGCGTGTCGTCGTGCCAGCTGGCCAGCTGGTGTTCGAGCGTGAGCCAGGTCATGCTGTCGTTGGGGTAGCCACGGCTGCCCCCGGTCATGGATTCGCTGAGCCGCCCCCTCAGGCCGGTCACCGCATGGGTGGTGCTGTTGTAGGTGAAGCTGCCCAGGAAGATGGAATCGTTGGGCTGGGTGTCGGGCTCGTACACCGTCATCTGCACCTGCATGGGCGTGAGCACTTCGGTGAGGGCCGATGCCGGGCCTTCACCCGTGGCGTTGGTGGCCGACACCGTGAAGGCCAGGCCGCCACAATCGCCCGCGCAGCTCACGGCCCCGCTCAGGCTGCTCACCGTCACGTTCACCCGCGCCGGGGTGCTGCGCACGGTGTAGCCGCTGATGGCGCTGCAGCCACCGTCCACGCCCCCCACGGACAGCAGCACAGCGCTGCCCGTGGCGTCCAGGCGGGCGGTCACGCCGGTGGGCGCGCCGGGCACGGCGGGGGTGCAACTGGCGGCCACGGTCAGGCTCTGAGTGACTTGCGGCGCGGCCAGGAAGTCGCTGTCGCCCGCCTGGTCGGCGGCCACCAGGCAGGTGCCCACCGCCAGCCCGGTGACTTGCCCGCTGTCGCTCACGCTGCACACGCCCGGCGTGAGGCTGCTGTAGCGCACGGGCAGGCCCGACGTGGCCGTGGCCTGCACGGTGGCCGTGCCGCCCAGGGTGAGGGGGGGCGCTTCGGCAAAGCTCAAGCGCTGCACGGGGTCGACCGTCACCTGCAAGCGCACGGTTTGCACGGCGGCGGGCGCGTACTGGCTGTTGCCCGACTGGCGGATGGCGACTTCACAAGGGCCCCGGCTCAGCGCCGTGACCACGCCGGCGTCGCTCACGGCGCACACCTCTGGCGTGGTGCTGGTGTAGCTCACGCTCAGGCCCGAGGTGGCGGTGGCCGACAGCGTCAGCGAGCCCCCCACAGGCAGGTCGGACACGGCGGCCACGTCGATGCGCTGCGGGTCGGCCTGCACGCCTGCGCCACCACCGCCGCCACCACAGGCCGCCAGGGTCAACAGCCCACTCAGGCTCAGCACGGTCAGGCCGCGTTGCAGCAACGGGCGGCAGGCAGCAGGGTTCAACATCGTGTTCATGTTCGTGTTCATGCTCATGTTCATCACCAGGCCAACTGGCCTGCTCACAATCGCCAGGTCAGCGCCACGGACACCGAACGCCCCGGACCCGGCACCACCTGGCCCCAGGCGATGCCCTGGCTGCTCATCGAAGCGCCCTGCCCCACATAGGCACCGCCCAGGGGCTGTCGGTAGAACTGGTTGAAGACGTTGTCGACGCCCACATCGAGGCGCGCCCGGGCCCACTCGCGCGAGCTGCGCCAGTTCAACAGCCCGTGGCCTGCGGTGGCCATCTCGTTGCGCACCGCAGAGACCCGGTGCTTGCCGGCCACCAGCACCCACTCGGCGGAGTGCCGCCAGGGCCCCAGGCGCTGCACCAGCGCCAGCGTGGCGTTGGCGGGCATCATGTTGTAGAGCGGCTCTTGCGTGGCCAGGTTGGTGCCACGCAGCAGGTTGAGCACGCCTTGCACGTCGAAGCGCCCCCAGCCTTCGGTCTGCGCCAGTCGAGCCTCGCCGGCCACGTCCATCCCCACGATGCGCGCCGACTGGTTCACGTATCGCAGCAGCACGAACTGGCCCTGCGCCGTCTGGTTGGCCGCGCTGCACTGGCCCACGTTGCAGCGCTGCGCGTCGATGTGGTCCACGATGTGGGTGACGTAGGCGTTGACCTTCGCACCCCAAGCGCCCGGGTTCAGCGATGCCCACTGGCCAGACACGTTGACCGTGTGGGCCACCTCGGGCCGCAGGTCTTCACGGCCCACATAGCCGTTGCCATCGCCCACGAAGTTGTTCATCAAGGCCGCCATGGCCTGGGTGGACCACGGGTAGCGCTGGTAGAGGTTGGGCGAGTGCGTCTGCCGCGCATAGCCCAGCGCCCATTGGGTGTGGGCATCGGGCCGGTGGCGGGCCTCGGCGCTCAGGTCCCAGTTGTGGTCCACATGGCGGTGGTCGCGCGCATTGAAGGCCGCGGCGTCGTCGCCCCACATGGGCAGGCCGTTGTCGTAGCCCTGCACGGGCGCGGCGTCGGCGGCCACGCGTTCGCGGCGCAGGCCCACCACGCTGGTCCACGCCGGGGCCCAGCGACGCTCCCATTCGGCAAAGGCGGCCAGCCGGTGACGGCGGCCCTGGTCCACGTTCCAGAACGCGTTGGGGGCCATGGCGCCGGTGCCCACTGGGGGCCACCAGTCCCACAGCGTGTGGCGCAAGTACTCGGCGCCCAGCTTGATCTGGTCGTCGTCGGTCGCCTGCCAGCTCGCGTGCAGCAGGCCGCTGTCGGTGTCCGCCCGGGTGAGCATGGGCATGCCATACCCGTACTGGTATCGGTCTGGCCCCATGTCCATGGCGTGGTGGGTGCGCTGGCTGCTCAGGCGGCCTTCCACGCGCCCCCAGTCCAGCTCGCCCGTGTAGCGCAGGCTGTAGACGTCGTTGCGGTTGTCGGTCATGTCCATGCGCTGGTTCGGGAAGCCCTCGAACGACACACGCTGCTGCCCCACGTCGGCGCGCAGCAGGTGGCCTTCATGGCGCCAGGCCACGCCCAGGTCCTGGTTGACAAAGCCATAGGCCGACGAGCCCACCTCGTCACCCGCCAGCACACGGCCGAACTCCGAACCCCGAGTGGCCAGCTTGAAGGCGCGGGCTGCGTGGTAATTGGCGGCCTTGGCCATGCTGTTCTTGTAGCTCAGGCTCCAGGCCTCGCCCCCCCAGTCGGCCTGGGCGTGGGCGCCGCGCACCTGGCCATTGCTGCGCCAGAAGGCGCCCAGCTCGCCGGCCACCACGGCCGACGCCCCGGGCTCGGCAAAGCGCGGCGGCGTGGTCTGCACGTCGATGGCCCCGCCCAGGCTGTCGCCGCCCGCGCTGACCGGGGTCACCCCGGCCTGCACCTTGACGGACGACACCTGCGCCGGCGCGATGTACGACAGCGGCGCGTTCATGTGGTTGGGGCAGGCGGGCTGCAGGTCCACCCCGTTGACGCGCACGCGGATGCGGTCGTCGGCCAGGCCGCGCAGCACGGGCAGCGCAGACAGGCCGCCCGCGCTGTACAGGCTGACCCCGGGCTGGCCACGCAACAACTCGGCGGTGTCGGTGGCCGCAGCCGCGCGTGGCGCCAAGCTCTGCGCGCGGCGAAGCAGCGTCTGGTTGCCCGGCCGCAGGCCCGGCTCCGCCTGGAGGTCGGGCAGGGGGTCATCGGCCCACACGGGCGTGCTGAACCACACGCCTGCGCAGGCCACCCAGCGCCACAAGGGGGCTGGCATCCGCATGGGCTCAGCGCCCCTGGCGACGACGCGCGGCCATGCCCGCCACGCCCAGGCCCATGAGGCCCAGCACGAACGACGAAGGCTCTGGCACCGACGACACCGCGGTGATCGTCTGCGAGAAGGGCACACCGCCCATCGTGCCGACGGCGCCATAGCCCGCCACCGAGGTGCCCGTCATGCAGGTGGCGCCCATCATGCCGCCAGGCGCGCAGTCGGCATAGGCCAGCTTGGCCAGTTGGGCCGGCGTCAGCGCCGCTGTGGGCGCATCGGGCACGAAGATCAGCGCGTAGGCGTTCTGCGTGGACTTGGCCGTGTTGGTGTAGGCATTGGGGTAGCCCGCGTACGTGCCGCCGGCCTGCACCCCGAACTCGGGCGTCCAGCCCGAAGCCACGGTGATGTTGCCGTCGGCGTCTTCCGTCACCTGGGTGAAGGTCTTGGTGGTGGTCTTCAGGAAGGTGGCCGCGAAGGTGCCGCCCAGGGTGTCGTCGTGCCAAGTGGCCAGCTGGTTGCCCAGGCTCAGCCAGGTCATGGTGTCGCCCGTCATCGCTTCGCTGAGCCGGCCTTGCAGGTTGGTCACGGCATGGGTGGTGCCGTCGTAGTCGAAAGTGCCGATGAAGATCGAGTCCTTGGGCTGCGTGTCCGGCTCGTACCAGACGGTGGTGACGTTGTAGGTGGCGGTGGCGGCGTGGGCGGGCAGCGTGGTGGCCACAGCCAGGGCCAGGGCGCTCACACCCGAAGCAAAGGTCTTGTTCATGCTTGTTCCTTGAATGAATGGAAAGACGGTGAAGGCGGGGGCTCAGGCCCGACGCCCGCCTTGGCGACGCTGACGCAGCACGCCGACCACCCCCAGGCCGGCCAGGGCCAGGGCCCAGGACTCGGCCTCGGGCACGGCGGCCGTGATGGTCTGGGTGATGGGGTAAGCGCCCTGCATGGTCCCGCCGGCCAGGTTGGCCTTGGCGTGGTTGACCCAGCCGGTCATGCACATCGGCGCGGCCCCCATGCCCATCAAGCTGCCGGTGGTGCAGTCGGCATAGGCCAGCTTGTCCACCTGGGCAGACGTCAGCGCGGCCCTGGGGTCGCTGGCGTTGACGAAGATGGTGGCGTAGGCGTTCTGGTTGCCGTATGTGGCCATGCCGCCCACCGCGTAGCCACCGCCCTGGAACACGTCGGTGGCGTTGCGCAGGAAGGTGGTCACGATGTAGCCGCCCAGCGCGGCGTCGTAGACCGACGACAGCTGGTAGCCGAGTTGCCGGCTGGCCGTGTTGCCGGTCATGGCTTGCGTGAGCGAGCCCTGCAGCTGGCTCACGGCGCCCGTGTGCTCGTTGAAGTCGAAGGTGCCGGTGAAGGTGGTGTCCCAGGTGGGGTGGCTCACGTCGTAGACCACCTGGTTGAACGTCAGCGTGACGTTGTAGGTGACTTCATGGGCCTGGGCCGACGAGGCCTGGGCGATGGCGGTCACGGCCGCGCCCACGGTCAAGGCGGCACGGAGGAAGGGCAAAGGACGACGATGGACGGGCATGTTTGCTCCATGAATGGCATGCGCCGCCGACCGACTTGCAGGTCGGCAGCACGAACGACCTCAGCCGCGCACAGCCCGGGCGGGCTGTCCACGTCAGCAGGTCAGACGAGGGAAAGCAGGGGAATCAGCAACGCAACGGCATCAGACCGATGCCGGCGGGGCACGGGCCGCCGCAGGCGACCAGGCGTGCAGCGTTCGGGGAGAACGCAGGAACAAGGTGGGCACGAAGCCCTCGGGCGGCAAGGCCACCACGTCGACCTCAGGCTCAGCCACGGGCACCAGGGGCACGTGGTCTTGCAGCACGCAGAAGGCGCAATGGCCGACATGGGCTGCGCCCTGGGGGGCGCCGTCGTCCGCAGCGGGCGCCGACCGAACCCAACGCGTGCCCTGGCTGGAGCAGACCTCCATCCAGGCCGTGCCCTGACCCGCCCGCGCAGCCGCAGCCCAGGCCGACAGGCCAGGCATCAGGGTGGACAGACAGAAGAGCCACAAGGCCACCCAGGTCCAGCAGCGCGCGCTGGAGCGGGTTGGGAACGTGCGCATGGCGCGCAGTCTAAGCAAGCCGTGCCTCCAAGACAAGCCCCGTGCCACACCACGACGCTGACGCACGTCAAGCTCGAGCGGGGTCGGCTTTGCCGCGACAATGGCCACGTTGTGTCCCGCCCCCTTCATCCAGGAGCCCCGCCCATGGACCGCCGTCACTTCACCCGCCTCAGCCCCCTGGCCGCTTTGGGCCTGGCCTCTGTCTGGGCCAACACCAGCAGCGCCGCCAAGACCCCGGCCCCCGCCAAACCCAGCGACCACCTGCATCACCACGGCGCGGCAGCAAGTGGCGCGTCCACCGCCGAGGCGCCCACCCATGAAGGCTGCATGCCTCGGCGCTACAACGCCATCGTGGCCCCCTTCCAGGCCTGCACCTCCGCCGCAGCGGTGTGCATCTCGCATTGCCAGGTGTTGCTCGCGCAAGGCGACAAGGCCATGGCCGAGTGCCTGCGCACCGCGCTCGATTGCGACGTGGTGTGCAACGCCGCGCTCAAGGCCGCGAACCTCAACTCCGACTTCACGCCCGCGCTGCTCAAGCCCAGCATCGAAGCCATGCAGGCCTGCGTGAAGGCTTGCCACCCCCACGTCGACCACCACGCGGAGTGCCGCGCCTGCCACGACGCCTGCCTGTCGGCCATCGCGGCGGCGCGCAAGCTGGGTTGACCTGATCGCCCATGCCCGCAGACACCAAGCCCGGCCACCGCACCCAACGCGAGCGCCGCGAGGAAACCATCGGCCAGCTGGTGGACGCCACCATCGGCTGTCTGGTGGAGCTGGGTTACACCCACACGACCACGCAAGCCGTGGCCGCCAAGGCGGGCTTGTCGCAAGGGGCCATCTTCCGGCACTTCGCCACGCGGCAGGATTTGCTGATCGCCGCGGCGCAAGCGCTGTCCGTGCGCTTCCTCGATGACTACCGCGAGCGCCTGGCCCAGGCTTCGGCCACCGCTGCGCCCGACCAGCGCGTGGACGTGGCCGTGCAAGCGCTCAGCGAGGTGATCTGTTCGCCCAACCAGGTCGCCTGGTTCGAGCTGCAACTGGCGGCCCGCACCGACCAGGCCTTGTGCGCGGCCTTCCAGCCCATCTACCAGCGCTGCATGGCCGAAAGCGTGGCGCTGGGGCAAGAGCTGCTGCCCGATGTGCTGGGCCAGTTGCCCGTGGCCAATGAAGTCATCCAGCTCATCATCCACATCTTCCATGGGATGACGCTGGCGGCCCACGTGGAGCCCGGCCCCGCACGCCAGGGCCAGATGCTGGCCGTGACCACCATGATCGCCAAGGCCGCGCTCGCGGCCCTGCGCCCAGGGGCCTGATCAAGCCCCCATCAAGCGATGGTGTGGTGGCCAGGCTTGAAGGCCTTGCACATCTGGCGGAAGGTGAAGCTGAAGCCCGGGAACATGGCGATCACGTGGCCGCTCTTGCTCTTGTACCAGCTGTTGCAGCCACCCCAGTGCCACACCGTCTTCTTCATCTCGCGGTGGATCATGCCGGTGTAGTCGGCCTCGGCTTGCTGGGTGACTTCGATGGTCTTGGCGCCCTTCTTCTCGGTGGCGGCGATGGCGCGGGCGATGTACTCCATCTGCGCCTCGATCACGAAGATGGCCGAGGTGTGGCCAATGCCGGTGTTGGGGCCGGTGACCACGAACAGGTTGGGGAAGCCCGGCATCATGGTGCCCAAATACGCACGGGGGTATTCGGCCCAGTACTGCGCCACGGTCTGGCCGCCCTTGCCCACCACCGGGTAGCTGATGACGCCGTCGGTGGCGTCGTAGCCGGTGGCGTAGACGATGGCGTCCACATCCACCTGCTCGCCCTTGGTGGTCAGGATGCCGCGCGCGTTGATCTCGGCGATGCCGTCGTCCTTGGTGTGCAGCGACACGTTGGGCCGCGCCAGCGCCGGGTACAGCGTGCTCGACAAGATGATGCGCTTGCAGCCAATCGTGAAATCAGGCGTCACGGCCGCCTGCATGGCCGGGTCTTTGAGCTGGGCCTTGATGTGCTGCGTGGCCGGGCGCTGCGCCACCAGGTGCAGGCCGAGCTTGCTGTACTTGAAGCCCAGCATGCGCAGCTCCAGCTCCCAGTAGATCGCCGTGCGCAGGGCCTTGTAGACCAGCTTGTTGCTCAGCAGCGCGCGCTGCCAGGGCTTGAACACGCGGTCCGGGCGCGGCAGCACCCAGTGCGGCGTGCGCTGGAACACGTGCAGCTTGCCCAGCTCGGGCGCGATCGCCGGGATCACCTGCGCGGCCGAAGCCCCGCTGCCGATGATGGCCACGCGCTTGCCGGCCAGCTTGTAGTCGTGGTTCCAGTTGTTGGTGTGCCAGGTCGTGCCCTGGAAGGTGTCGCGGCCCTTGAAGTTGGGGATCACCGGCGTGGACAGCGGGCCCGAGGCGTTGATCACGTACTTCGCCAGGAAGCGGCCTTCGGTCTCGGTGTCGATCACCCACAGCTGCTTGCCGCTGTCCCACTGCACCTGCAGCACGTTGGCGTTGAGCTTGACCTTGTCGCCCAGCTTGTGCTTTTGGATGCAATGCTTGGTGTACTCGACCAGCTCGTGCTGCTCGGCAAACATCTGCGACCAGGGGTAAGGCTCGAACGACAGCGAGTACAGGGGCGACTGCACGTCCACCGCTGCACCGGGGTAGCTGTTCTGGCTCCAGGTGCCGCCAATCCAGGGGCGACGCTCCAGGATCAGGAAGTCGTCGATGCCGATGCGGCGCAGGTTGTGGGCGGCGGCCTGGCCACCGAAGCCACTGCCGATGACGATGGCGGTGTAGGTTTGCATGCTGAGGGAGAAAGGGGGCTGCAGGAAGCGCAGACACAGGCACGCGGCCGGGACTGGCTGCGGGCGAACTTTAACATAGAGAGCAATCACTCTCTAACAAGACTGACCGCCGAGACCGTCGACAATCGCCACGGCAGACAGCCAACAAACCAACCTCGCCGAGCAGACCACCCGCCTGCCCCCCCCCCCATGGATGCAGTCCACCCCGTTCGTCGCACTTCAGTGCGCGCTTGGCCCGGCGGCCTCCGACTGCTGCGTGCCGCCCCAGCCCTGGCCGCCCTGGTTGCCCTGCGCGCTCACGCTCAAGCCACGCCCAAGCCTGAACCCGACGCAGTGCTGCCAGACATCTCCGCCTCCGGCCACTACAGCAACGCCGTGGGCAGCAGCCAAGCGGCCAGCGGCGGCGCGGTCACTCGCCAGCTCATCGAAAGCCGCCCCACCCTGCGCCCGGCCGAGGTGCTGGAGTTCGTGCCCGGCTTGATCGTGTCGCAGCACAGCGGCGACGGCAAAGCCAACCAGTACTACCTGCGCGGCTTCAACCTGGACCACGGCACCGACTTCGCCACCTTCGTCGACGGCATGCCGGCCAACATGCCCACCCACGCCCACGGGCAGGGCTACACTGACCTGAACTGGCTCATCCCCGAGCTGGTGGACCGCATCGCCTACCGCAAGGGCCCCTACTTCGCCGACGAGGGCGACTTCGCCTCGGCAGGCTCGGCCCGCATGCGGCTGGTCGACACGTTGCCTCGGGGCATGGCCTCCGTCACGCTGGGGGCCCACGCCTTCCAGCGGGCCCTGCTGGCCAAGTCGGCGGCCTTGGCTGCAGGGCAGCTGCTCTACGCCATGGAAGCGGCCCACCACAACGGCCCGTGGGAGCACCCTGAGCACTTCAAGCGCTTCAATGGGGTGTTGCGCTACAGCCTGAACGAAGGCGGCGTGCGCCAGTCGCTCACAGCCATGGCCTACACCGCCCGCTGGGATTCGACGGACCAGGTACCGCAACGCGCCATCGACAGCGGCCTGATCGGGCGCTTTGGCGCCATCGACCCCTCAGACCATGGCAGCACGCAGCGCACCAGCCTGTCTTACCAGCGCCTGCAAACGCTGGGCGACGGCGACTGGCAGTTCAACGCCTACGCCATCGCCTCGCGCCTGAACCTGTTTTCGAACTTCACCTACCTCGACGACCAGGGCCACAGCGCCCAATTCGAACAGGCCGAACGCCGCCAGACCTGGGGCGCCCACACCGTGCGCAGCTGGCATGTGGACTGGGCTGGCCTGGAGATGACCAACAAGGTGGGCGCACAGGCGCGGCGCGACTGGCTCAGCCCCGTGGGGCTGTACGGTGCCGACAACGGCGTGCGCACCAGCGTGACCCAGGAAAGCCGCGTCAACGAAGCCAACGTGGGCGCCTTTGTTGAAAACGACACGCGCTGGTTGCCCTGGTTGCGGTCGGTGGTCGGGCTGCGCAGCGACCGCTTCGACTTCGACGTCACCTCGTCCGTCGCCGCCAACAGCGGCACACGCCACGCCTTGATCAACAGCCCCAAGGGGTCGTTGATCTTCGGGCCTTGGCAGCAGACCGAGTTCTTCGTCAACGGTGGCTGGGGCTTTCACAGCAACGACGCCCGGGGGGTGACGGCGCGGGTCACCGCCAGGCTCAACCCGGACACCGGCCTGCGCGACGACACCCGGGCCGCTGTGCCGCTGGTGCGCACCGTGGGCAGCGAGGTTGGCGTGCGCACCGAGGCCATCCCGGGGCTGCAGAGCTCACTGTCACTGTGGCAACTCAAGCTCGGTTCAGAACTGGTGTTCGTGGGCGACGCCGGCGAGACCGAAGCCAGCGGCGCCAGCCACCGCTACGGCGTCGAGTTCAACAACCACTACGTGGCCACCGAGGGGCTGCTGCTGGACGCCGACGTGGCCTTCTCGCAGGCGCGCTTCGACCAGCCGCAAGGCGATGAGCCCAACACAGGCCGCCACGTGCCGGGCTCGGTGCGCACCGTCGTTTCCCTGGGGGCCACCACCACGCGCCGGGGCCCCTGGTTCGGGCAGTTCCAGCTGCGCTACTTCGGCCCCCGCCCCCTGATCGAAGACGGCAGCCAACGCTCACACGGCACGACCCTGGCCTATTTGCGCGCCGGCTACCAGTTCAACGCCGACCTCAAGCTGTCGGTCGACGTCTTCAACCTCTTCAATCGCCGCGCCAGCGACATCGATTATTTCTATACCTCGCGGCTGCGAGGCGAACCGGCGGGGGGCGTCGCAGACATGCACACCCACCCTGCAGAGCCGCGCTCTCTGCGGCTGACGCTGACATGGCACCACTGAACTGCGTAGACTCGGCTGGCACAAGACTGGCTTCGCCGCCTCCACACCCCTGACACCCATGATGGACCCCGCCACCCTGCCCACCGAACTGCCCGCCCTGGCGGCCGTCGCCCTGGTGCTGGGCATGCGGCACGGCTTCGACGCCGACCACCTGGCCGCCATCGACGGGCTGACCCGCTCTTGCAGCGCCGACCAACCCAAGTTGGCGCGCACCACCGGCGCCCTGTTCTCCCTGGGCCATGGCGCGGTGGTGGTCGCCGTGGCGATGGCGGTGTCGGCCCTGCCCGGCGCCTGGCAAGTGCCCACCTGGCTGGCCACCACCGGCGCCTGGGTGTCCATCCTGACCTTGCTGGCCTTGGGGGCCCTCAACGGCTGGGCGCTGTGGTCGGCCCGGTCGGCCGCGCCCCACCATGGCCACGCCCACCTGGTGGGTTGGCGGCAGGCCCTGGCCTCGCGCCTGTTCTCGCGCCTGCTGCGCGCCCGCCGTCCCGGCAGCGTCGCGCTGTTGGGCGCCTTGTTCGCCTTGTCGTTCGACACCATCAGCCAGGCCGCCTTGTTCGCCGTGGCGTCGTCGCGCCTGGGGGGCTGGGCCCCCAGCCTCGTGCTGGCCCTCACCTTCACCCTGGGCATGCTGCTCACCGACGGCGTCAATGGCGCGGTGGTGGCCCGACTGGTGTCCCGCGCCGACGCGGCCGCCCACCGGGCGTCTCGCGCCATGGGGGCCGCCGTGGTCGCGACCAGCCTGACCATGGGCCTGGCCGGCCTGGCTTGCCTGCTCTCGCCCGTGGCCGACGCCTGGTTCGACCGCCTGGACTGGGGCCCTTCGCTGTGGGTGCTGGCCACCGTGCTCACCGGCTTCCTGGCGAGCCTGGTTTTCGAGCGCCCAGCCCCGGCCGCCACCTGAGCCATGCACCAAGCCCGCCACTTCGCGCACCATTTGGGTGCACCAAGTTGGCGCACTGGCCCCGCCTGAACCCTGCCGTCCCAGGGCGCGACCGCTGGCACGCAACGTGCATACACGGACAGCGCTGAGTAACGACGCTTTTCAGCACCTTTCCTGAACCGCTCCGCTGATGAAGGCGGGTTCCCCTCCGTGCACCACGCACACCGAACAGGGGATCCGAGCAGGACCCCCTCATCTGACCGTGCGCAGCCCCCTGCTCTCAGGCTGCGCCAAGGAGCACTCATGAAGATCGTCGTCGTTGGCCATGGCATGGTTGGCCACAAGTTCCTCGAAAGCCTGGCCGAAAGCGGCCTGCAAGGCGCCGAAGTCACGGTGCTGTGCGAGGAACCCCGTCCCGCCTACGACCGCGTTCACCTGTCCGAATACTTCTCGGGCAAGACGGCTGAAGACCTCTCCCTGGTCGAGTCCGGCTTCTTTGAGCGCACCGGCATGACGCTGCGCCTGGCCACCAAGGCCGCCCACATCGAGCGCCGCACCAACACCGTCACCACCGTGGACGGCGAGAAGCTGGTCTACGACAAGCTGGTGCTGGCCACCGGCTCCTTCCCCTTCGTGCCGCCCATCCCGGGCCGCGACCGCGAACGCTGCTTCGTCTACCGCACCATCGAAGACCTCGACGCCATGAAGGCCGCCGCCGCACGCTGCAAGAGCGGCGTGGTGGTGGGCGGTGGCCTGCTGGGCCTGGAATGCGCCAAGGCCCTGCGTGACCTGGGCCTCGACACCCACGTGATCGAATTCGCCCCGCGCCTGATGGCCGTGCAGGTGGACGACGGTGGCGGCCGCGTGCTGCGCAAGAAGATCGAAGACCTGGGCGTGCACGTGCACACCAGCCGCAGCACCACCAAGATCACCGACGGCGCCGAACACCTGCACCGCATGGTGTTCGAAGACGGCACCTACCTCGATACCGACATGATCGTGTTCTCGGCCGGCATCCGCCCGCGCGACGAGCTCGCCCGCCAGTCGGTGCTGGCCATTGGCGCCCGCGGTGGCGTGGTCATCGACGACCACTGCCGCACCTCCGACCACAACGTGTACGCCGTGGGCGAATGCGCCGCCTGGCACGACATGACCTACGGCCTCGTGGCCCCTGGCTACGACATGGCCCGCGTGGCCGCCAAGCACATCGCTGGCGACGCCGCTGCCGCCTTCACCGGCGCCGACATGAGCACCAAGCTCAAGCTGATGGGCGTGGACGTGGCCTCGATCGGCGACGCCCACGGCAAGACCCCAAACAGCCGCAGCTTCCAGTACGTCGACGAGATCAAGCAGGTCTACAAGAAGATCGTGGTCAGCGAAGACAGCAAGACGCTGCTGGGCGCCGTGCTGGTGGGCAACGCCGATGAATACGGCACCCTGCTGCAAATGGCCCTCAACGGCATCACCCTGCCGGAAGACCCCGAGTTCCTGGTGCTGCCCAGCAGCGACGGCAAGGCCAAGCCCGGCCTCGGCCCCGATGCCCTGCCTGACACCGCCCAGATCTGCTCGTGCAACAGCGTCAGCAAGGGACAGATCTGCGCCGCTGTGGGCGAAGGCGTCTGCACCATCGCCGAGATGAAGGCCTGCACCAAGGCTGGCGCCACCTGCGGTGGTTGCGTGCCCCTGGTCACCCAGGTGATGAAGGCCGAGATGGCCAAGCGCGGCATGGCCGTCAACAACCACCTGTGCGAGCACTTCCCGTACTCGCGCCAGGAGTTGTTCCACCTCATCCGCGTCGGCGAAATCAAGACCTTCGACGATCTGCTGGCCAAGCACGGCAAGGGCCTGGGCTGCGACATCTGCAAGCCCACCGCCGCCAGCATCATGGCGTCGGTGTTCAACGACTTCGTGCTCAAGCCCCAGCTGGCCAGCCTGCAAGACAGCAACGACTACTTCCTGGGCAACATCCAGAAGGACGGCACCTACTCGGTCGTGCCCCGCATGGCCGGTGGCGAAGTCACCCCCGAAGGCCTCATCGCCGTGGGCACGGTCGCCAAGAAGTACGGCCTGTACACCAAGATCACCGGCGGCCAGCGCGTGGACCTGTTCGGCGCCCGCGTGGAGCAACTGCCCCTGATCTGGGAAGAGCTGATCGCCGCTGGCTTCGAATCGGGCCACGCTTATGGCAAGTCGCTGCGCACGGTCAAGAGCTGCGTGGGCAGCACCTGGTGCCGCTACGGCGTGGATGACTCGGTCGGCCTGGCCGTCGAGCTCGAGAACCGCTACAAGGGCCTGCGCGCCCCGCACAAGATCAAGTTCGGCGTGTCGGGCTGCACCCGCGAGTGCGCCGAAGCCCAAGGCAAGGACATCGGCGTCATCGCCACCGAAAAGGGCTGGAACCTCTACATCTGCGGCAACGGCGGCATGAAGCCCCGCCACGCCGAGCTGTTCGCCTCTGACCTGAGCAAGGCCGAGCTGATCGCCCTGATCGACCGCGTGCTGATGTTCTACGTGCGCACCGCCGACCGCCTGCAGCGCACCAGCACCTGGCGCGAGAACCTCGAAGGCGGCCTGGACTACCTCAAGGACGTGCTGATCGCCGACAAGCTCGGCATCGCCGCCGAGCTGGAAGCCCAGATGCAACACGTGGTGGACACCTACCAGTGCGAATGGAAGACCGCCGTGACCACGCCTGAAGTGCGTCAGCGCTTCCGCAGCTTCGTCAACAGCGACAAGGTCGACCAGACCGTGATGTTCGTGAAGGAACGCGGCCAGATCCGTCCGGCCCGCCCCGAAGAGCGCGACCAGGCCGCCGTCAACGCCCTCGACGCCTGAACACCGACACGGAAGAAACTGCCATGAATGCTGTGCTGAACAACCTGGCCCACCCCGACTGGACGTCGGTGTGCCCGCTGCAAGACATCGTCCTCAACACCGGCGTGTGCGCCTTGGTCGCCGACCGTCCGGTGGCCGTGTTCCGCGTCCGCCTGCTGGACGGCTCGGAACAGGTCTACGCCATCGACAACGTCGACCCCAAGAACGGCGCCAACGTGCTGTCGCGTGGCCTGGTGGGCAACCTGGGCGACAAGGTGGTGGTGGCTTCGCCGCTGTACAAGCACCACTTCGAGCTGGCCACCGGTGCCTGCCTGGAGTCGCCGGAATGGTCGGTGCGCGCTTACCCCGCTGAAGTGCGTGACGGCGTGGTGTTTGTCGCGAAGGCATGACCAACATGACGATCGACACCCCCCCCGTCGTGACCCGCTCCACCTGCCCGTATTGCGGCACAGGTTGCGGCGTGAAAATCACGTCGGTGGGCGGGCAGATCGTGGACGTGAAGGGTGACCTCGATCACCCCGCCAACTTCGGCCGCTTGTGCACCAAGGGCAGCACCCTGCACCTGACGGCCGCCGCCAGCGTCACCCAGCAGACCCGTCTGCTGGTGCCGCAACGCCGCGCCCAGCGTGGCGAAGCGCCTCAGGCCACCACCTGGGACGACGCCCTGAACGACGCCGCCGACCGCTTTGCCGACGTGATCCGTCGCCACGGCCCTCAAGCGGTGGGCTTCTATGGTTCGGGCCAACTGCTCACCGAAGACTATTACGTGCTCAACAAGCTGGTCAAAGGCTTGGTGGGCACCAACAACCTCGACACCAATTCGCGCCTGTGCATGAGCAGCGCGGTGGCCGGCTACAAGGCCACGCTGGGTGCCGATGCGCCGCCCGCTTGCTACGACGACTTCGACGACGCCGAAACGATGTTCATCGTGGGCGCCAACACGGCTTGGGCCCACCCCATCCTGTTTCGCCGCATCGAAGACGCCCGCGCCGCACGGCCCAGCCAGAAACTGATCGTCGCCGACCCGCGCCGCACCGAGACGGCCGACGTCGCCGACCTGTACCTGCCCATCCTGCCCGGCACCGACGTGGCCTTGTTCCACGGCCTGCTGAGCGTGATGCTGCGCGACGGCCTGGTGGACCGCGACTACATCGCGGCCCACACCACGGGCTTCGACGCCCTCGAAGCCTCGGTGATGGCGTACACGCCTGCGGCCTACGCCGACATGTGCGGCATCCCGCTGGCCGACCTGGAACAAGCCGCCCGCTGGATGGGTGGCCGCACGCCCACGCTGTCGCTCTATTGCCAGGGCCTGAACCAAAGCAGCGCGGGCACCGACAAGAACGCCGCCCTCATCAACCTGCACCTGGCCACCGGCCAGATCGGCAAGCCCGGTGCCGGCCCCTTCTCGCTGACCGGCCAACCCAACGCCATGGGCGGCCGCGAAGTGGGTGGCATGGCCAACCTGTTGAGCGCCCACCGCGACCTGGCCAACGCCCAGCACCGCGAAGAAGTCTCGGCGCTGTGGGGCGTGCCTGAGGTGCCTGCCCAGCCCGGCAAGACCGCCGTGGAAATGTTCGAAGCCGCGGCCCGCGGCGAGATCAAGGCGCTGTGGATCGCCTGCACCAACCCTGCTCAATCGCTGCCGGACCAGGCCACCGTGCGCAAGGCCCTGGCCATGGCCGAGATCGCAGCGCTGTGGGATGTGCCGGACCTGCCGAACAAGCGCGGCCACACGGCCGTCGAGATGTTCGAGGCCGCCGCGCGCGGCGAGATCCGGGCGCTGTGGATCGCCTGCACGAACCCGGCGCAGTCCATGC